>JBFWQM010000016.1:0-39670 GCA_050249455.1 Rhodospirillaceae bacterium
CGGCCTGTCGCCGCCGGAGACGCTGGGGCCGCCGCTGCGGGTCGGCGACAAGGTCATCCTGCTGACCGGGCAATGGAAGGAGACATACACCTCGACCGGCTCAGGCCGCACTGCCCGGCGCACCAGCACCATCGTCGACCTCTACGTCGACCTGTGGTCGTTCGACGCGGCGACCGCGACGCCGCAGTGGCGCAAGCGGCTGCAGGTGCAGCGCGACGGCGCCAAGACCCAGCGCACCATCCTGGGCGCCGACGGCGACACGGTGTGGCTGCTGCTGCCGCACGGTCTGTTCGCCGCCTCGCTTGCCGACGGCGCGGCGATCGCCGACCACACGGCGATCGAGGCGCGCAACCCGCCGCTGCAGGGCATGCTGTCGCCGGAGCGGCGCTTCTACCGCTTCGACGGCCAGGGCCTGCACGTCACCGCCACGGACGCGCGGACATGGCGCATCGATCCCCGGACGCTCGTCGCGCGGCCGGCGACGGCTGCCGATGCAACGCGGGCGCCGAAACCCGACGCGGTCGCCACTGCCTACTTCACGCCCAATGCCTCCTACGCCTATCAGGCGCGCGGCGTCGTGCTCGGCGACCGCTGGCTCGGCGTGCTGTCGGATGCCGAGGCCGACTCGCTGTCGAAGCCGCCGGAAGTGCCCGGCGCCAAGCCGGGCGAGCGGCGCGGCGCGATGGCGTATTTCCTCGAGACCACCCAGGCGCCGCCCGCCTTGCCGACCTTCGCGCCGGTGCGCTACCGGCTTTGGTCGTCGCGCATCGTGCAGGTTTCCGCCGCGCCGCCCGACTGGCCGAAGGGGATGCCGGACAACTGGGGCACGCGGCCGAAATACACTGAGATAAGAGCGCTGCCGGCGAGCCCGGAGTTCCTGCAGGGCGGGCTGTTCGGGCCCTACGTCCATAATGGGGCGAAGCCGATCTTCCTGCGCGGCCCCGACAGCGTGCTGGTGCTGCACCGCGACCGGCTGGGCGAGCAGGGCCTCCTGCGCCTCGCCCGCGTCGCCGGGCCCGAGGGCCGCGTGGTGTGGGAAGCGGCGATGCCGCTCTCCGTGCTGCAGTCGGTGATGCCGGGCGGCGACACGCTGGTGCTCTACGGCCGCCTGTTCACCCCGCCGCCCGCGGACGGCCGCCCGCGCGATCCGATGCACACCGCGCTGGAGCAGCTGGTCAGCATCGACCTCCGGTCGGGCACGATGCGCGTGCACGAACAGTCGGTCGCCGCCACCGCGATGCCGGCCGAGCCGGCGGCGGCGCGGGAATAGCCGTCATTTGCGGGATTGTCGTGCGGGGAGGGGACGCCCGCCGCCAAAGCCGCCGCCAAATAATCTGTACACGGACGAATTTTTCCGCGCTATCTTGCGCAAAGGCGGCGGGTGGACGCCGCGCGACTCGGGGAGCGGATCATGGCGGCATCGGCACTGGCCCGGATCATCGTGCTCGGCGGCGGCTACGCCGGGCTGACGGCGGCGGCGCGCATGAGCGAGCGCGGGATCGGCGCGGTCACGCTGGTCGACGCGAAGGACGAGTTCGTCGAGCGCATCCGCCTGCACGAGGTGGCGGCGGGCACCACGCCGCGCACCCTGCCCTACGTGGCGTTCCTCGCCGGGCGCGGCGGGTCGTTCGTCAAAGGGACCATTCGCGCCATCGACCCGGCCGCGCGGGCGGTGACGGTCGACCGGGCCGGCGGCGGCGCGGAGAGGCTGCCCTACGACGTGCTGGTCTATGCGCTCGGCAGCCGAACCGACCTGTCGGGCGTGCCCGGCGCGGCGGCGCACGCGGTCGGCCTCGACGACGTGCCGGGCGCGCGGGCGCTGCATGCGATGCTGCAGGAACGCGGCGGCAAAGCGCACGTGCTGGTGGTCGGCGGCGGCCTGACCGCGATCGAGGCGGCGACCGAATTCGCCGAGCGCTGGCCGTCGCTTTCGGTCTCCGTCGCGCTGGGCCAGACCTTCGGGCCAGAGGACCGTCCGGGCGGGCTGTCGCCGGCCGCGGTGGCGCATGTCGAGGCGACGTTCCGGCGGCTCGGCATCGCCGCGCACAAGGAGCGCGTGGCGCGGCTGGAGGCCGGCGTGGCGCACCTGACCTCGGGCCGCAGCGTGCCGTTCGACGCCTGCGTGTGGGGCGCGGGCTTCGCGGTGCCGCGGCTCGCCGCCGACGCCGGCATCGCGGTCAACTGGCGCGGCCAGGTCGTCACCGACGCCACCTTGCGCTCGGTCAGCCATCCCGACGTCATCGCGGTCGGCGACGCGGCGGAGGTGGTGACGGAGCCCGGCGGCGCCTGCCGGATGAGCTGCGCCGCCGGCCGCCCGATGGGCGAGGCGGCGGCGGCGACCGCGGCGGCGCTGCTCGGCGGCGGCGCGCCCGACGCGTTCGGCTTCGGCTATGTCTTCCGCTGCGTCAGCCTGGGCCGCGAGGACGGGCTGATCCAGTTCGTCGACGAGGCCGACTGCCCGCTGCCCGAGATCTGGACCGGCGCGCGCGGCGCGCGGTGGAAGGAATACATCTGCCGCCGCACCCTCAACGGCATCGGCTTCGCCGACGACCTCGGCCCGCCGCCCGACACGCCGCCGCAGCGGCCGGCGAAGCGGGTGTCGGCATAGGCCCGCTCACAAGCTCGGCAGCACCTCGCGCACCAGCGCGATGGTGATGCCGCGGCGGGCGGCCAGCGCCGCCGCGTCGAGGCGGGCAACCGCGGTGCGCGCGGCTTCGAACGACCGCTCGATCCGCGCGACCAGGTAGCTCAGCACCTCCGGCTCCACCGCGAGCTGGCGGTCCGCGAACAGCTTCGCGAGCACGGCGGCGATCAGCGCATCGTCAGGCAGGCCCAGCGCGACCGTGTCGGCGGCCGCGAGCCGCGACACCAGGTCTGGCAGCGCGCCCGGCCAGCGCGCCGGCGGCTCGCGCGTGGTCACCAGAACGTGGACGCCGGCGGCGGCCAGGATGTTGTAGAGGTGCAGCAGCGGCACCGGGTCCGCGATGCGATCGGCGTCCTCCACCACCACCGCGGCGGCGCCGGCGGCGAGCGCGTCGGGTCCTCGCGCGGCAAGTTCGCTGCCGGTCACCAGGCGCGCGTCGGAGCGCGCGCGCCATACCGAGACCAGATGCGACTTGCCGCTGCCCGGCGGGCCATAGAGCACCAGCGCGCGTCGCGGCCAGTCGGGCCAGCGGTCGATCCACGCCACCGCGGCGGCGTTCGGCGGCGCCACGAGGAAATCCTCGCGCGCCAGCGCCGGGCGGTGGCCGAGATCGAGGGGAAGCTGCGTCGGCATCACGGCGCGGCGGGCGGCGGCAGCGGGTCCTGCGGCGTCGGCGCATCGGGGTCGTCGTAGACCGGGCTCGCCATGTAGCGGTTGACCGCATAGCGCACCAGCACGCCGGCCGCCGCCGCCATCGGCACCGCCAGCAGCACGCCGACGAAGCCGAACAAGGTGCCGCCGGCCAGCAGCGCGAAGATCATCCACACCGGGTGCAGCCCGACCCGCTCGCCGACCAGCTTGGGCGTGATGACGTTGCCCTCCAGCGCCTGGCCGACGAAGAAGATCGCGGCGATGATCGCGACGTCCTGCCAGGCGTCGAACTGGGCCAGCGCGATGCCGACGCTGAGAAGCAGGCCGATCACCGCGCCGAAATAGGGGATGAACGTCACCGCGCCGGCGGCGAGCCCGACGATCAGGCCGAAGTCGAGGCCCGCCGTCGTCAGCGCCGTGGCGTAGAAGACGCCGAGGATCAGGCAGACGATCGCCTGGCCGCGCACGAAGCCCGACAGCCGGTCGTCGATCTCGCGCGCGAGCGCGCGGATGGTGGCCGCGCCGCGGCGCGGCAGGCATTCGTCCACGCGCTCGACGATGCGATCCCAGTCGCGCAGCAGATAGAACGCGACCACCGGCGTGATCAGCATCAGCGACAGCAGGTTCAACAGCGCGAGGCCGCCGGTGACGAGGCCGCCCAATGCGGCCCCGATCCAGGCGCTCGCGTTCTTGGCGAGGCTGCCGGCGGTGTCGCGAAGGCTGGCGATATCTTCCTCGCTCAGCCGCGACTTCACCGACGGCAGCACATCCTGGAGACGTTGTCGCGCCAGGTCGAGGTATTGCGGCAGCCGCTCCAGGAACGAGGCGATCTGCGACTGCAGCAGCGGCACGACGATCACGAGCGCGGCGACAACGATCAGCACGAACGCGACCGTCAGGATCGTCGCGGCCAGCCAGCGCGGCGCGCCCCACCGCTCGATCCGGTCCGCCACCGGGTCGAGGAAATAGGCGACGCCCATGCCGGCCACGAACGGCAGCAGGATCGGGCTGAGCAGATAGAGCAGCGCGATGAAGACCGCGGTGCCAATCAGCCAGAACGCCGCCCGCCAACCCGGGCTCATGGATGCTTCTCCGCCCGCGCGAGGTGGCCGACCCACGCCACCACGTAGACGGCGCCCGACAGGAGGGTCGTGACGCCCACCAGGTACACCAGCCACTCGGTGAATTCGCCGAGGGCGAGGCCGACGCCGAGCTGCGCGAGCACGGCCGCGGCGAGCGCGATCTGGCAGGCGGTGTTGAACTTGCTGGCGACGTGCGGACGCATGCGCGTCTCGCCGCCGAGCACCAACAGCAGCAGCACCGCGCCGACGATCAGGACGTCGCGCGACACCACCAGGATGACCAGCCAGCTCGGCAGGTGCCCGGCGTGGCCGAGGGTGATGTATACGCCGACGAGCAGGAACTTGTCGGCGATCGGGTCGAGGAACGAGCCGAGCTGCGACATCTGGTTGAAGCGCTTGGCGATATACCCGTCCACGGCGTCGGACAGGCCGGCGGCGACGAACAGCCAGAACGCCGCGCCGTAGGCCGACTGCAGGATCAGGTACAGCGTCACCGGCACGGCCAGCAGCCGCGCCAGAGAGATGGCATTCGGCAGGTTCACGGGCGGAGGCCCGGCCCCGTCGAACGCGCCTCGCGGCCGTCGCCGGTCAGCGTCCAGCCCTCCGGGCCCTGCACCAGCGCCAGACCGGCGCGCGACAGCGCCTCCGCGAGCCGCGCCTCGTCGCCGGCGTAGCGCAGGTTCAGCGTCGCGGCGCTGCGCGTCATCGACACCAAGTCCACCGACCGCACCGAGGGGACCCCGGTCAGCGCACGCCGGACTCGCATCCAGTCGCCGAAGCCCGAGATCGGCACCGCGACGGTGATCGTCGCTTCGTGGCCGTCCTGCAGGCGGTTGTCGCGCTTCCACGCCTCCTCGAGCTCGGCACGGATCGCAACCGCCGCGCGCTGCATCAGCGCGTCGGGCGCCTCGTCCGGCTTGGCGGCGAAGCTGTTGACCAGGGTCGACTCCACGGCCGGCCCGCCGTAGCGCGCGGTCGCGACCTGCAGCGCGCCGCCGCGCATCGATGCGGTCATCACGATCGCGCCGGCCGCGCCATATCGGGCGGCGATCGCCTGCAGCTTCGCCTCGTCGGGCGCCAGGGCCTCCTCCGCCGTCAGGTCGCGGATGTCGGAGAAATCGCCGAGCGGGATATAGAGGGGCAGCAGCCCGTCGCCGCCGCCGACCGCCGCCCATGCGCCGAGCCAGGGGTTGGCGTCGTCCCACAGCAGCGTGCGCTCGCCGTCGCGCCACACCGGAATGACCAGCAACGGCCGCGCCCGCACGTCGGCGAAGCCGACCCCGGCATTGGCGAGGACGCGGCGCACGGCCTCGGGGTTGAACAGGAAGCGCAGCGTGGCGGTGTAGCTGACGTTCGACCGCTTCTCCTCCTGCACCTCGAAGCCGCGCAGGAGGCCGGCCACCGCCTCGGCATCCAGCCGCGGCGCACGTTCGGCGTCGGCGCGGGTGGCGAGCCGCTCCGCCAGCCGGCGGAACGCGGCGACGTGGCCTTCGGCCACCGCCTTGTCGCGGGCGGCCGTCGCCGAATCGGCGGTCGCCGACACGTTGACGCCCGAGACGGTGTAGACCTCCGCCGTCGCCGCGGCCGACGGGCGCTGCGCGGCCGACGGCGGGGCGAAGGCGATCGAGACGAGCAGCAGCAACGCCGCCGTGAACGGCACGGTGCGACGCCGCCGCGCCGTTGCAAACCTGAGCGGATCGGCTATGTTCGGCATGGCCATCGTGGGAAACCCCTGGGGCAATCTTAGCATTTTCGTTCGGGCGAGGAACCCATTAGCGGCGCGCTCTATAAGGACGCGGGCGTCGACATCGACGCCGCGACGCGGCTGGTCGAGGCGATCAAGCCGCTGGCCCGCGCCACCGCGCGCGCCGGCGCGATCGGCGGCATCGGCGGCTTCGGCGCGCTGTTCGATCCCAGGGCCGCGGGTTTCCGCGACCCGATCCTGGTCGCCACCACCGACGGGGTCGGCACCAAGCTGAAGGTCGCGCTCGCCGCGGGGCGGCACGACAAGGTCGGCATCGACCTGGTCGCGATGTGCGTCAACGACCTCGTCGTGCAGGGCGCGGAGCCGCTGTTCTTCCTCGACTACTTCGCCACCGGGCGCCTGGAGCCCGGCCGCGGCGCGGTCATCGTCGGCGGCATCGCCGAAGGCTGCCGCATCGCCGGCTGCGCGCTGATCGGCGGCGAGACGGCGGAAATGCCGGGCATGTACGCCGGCGAGGACTACGACCTCGCCGGCTTCGCGGTCGGCGCGGTGGAGCGCGGGCAGGAGCTGACGGGCGCCGCAATCCGCGCGGGCGACGTGGTTCTGGGCCTCGCGTCGTCGGGGCTGCATTCGAACGGCTTCTCGCTGGTCCGCCACGTGGTCGATCGCGCCGGCCTCGGCTACGACGCGCCAGCGCCGTTCGCTGCCGGCCCGCTGGGCGAGGCGCTGGTGACGCCGACGCGCATCTACGTCCGCTCGTGCCTGGCGGCGCACCGCGCCGGGCTGCTCAAGGGGCTCGCCCACATCACCGGCGGCGGCTTCACGGAGAACATCCCCCGCGTGCTGCCGGACGACGTGGCGGTCCACATCGACGCGCGGGCGTGGACGGTGCCGCCGGTGTTCCGCTGGCTGGCGACGACCGGCAACGTCGCGCCGGCGGAGATGATGCGGACCTTCAACTGCGGCATCGGCATGGTGGCGGTCGTCGCGCCGGACAAGGCGGAAGCGGCCGCGGCGATGTTGACCGCGGAAGGCGAGGCGGTGCGGCGCATCGGGCACATCGTCGCGCGCGCCGGCGACGGGCCGGCCGCGGTCATCGACGGCCTCGAGGCGGCATGGGCGGCCTGAAGGTCGCGGTCCTGATCTCGGGCCGCGGCAGCAACCTGCAGGCGCTGCTGGATGCCTGCGCCGTCCCCGGCTTCCCTGCCCGCATCGTGCTCGTGATCTCCAACGTCCCCGGCGCCGCCGGGCTGCAACGCGCCGAGGCCGCCGGCGTTCCGGCCGCGGTGGTCGATCATCGCGCGTTCGACGCGCGCGAGACGTTCGAGGCGGCGTTGAACCAGGCGCTCGACGCCGCGGGGGCCGAGCTGGTCTGCTGCGCCGGCTTCATGCGGGTGCTGACACGGGGCTTCGTCGAGCGCTGGCGCGACCGGCTGGTCAACATCCATCCGTCGCTGCTGCCGGCCTACAAGGGGCTCGACACCCATGCCCGCGCCCTGGCCGACGGGGTGCGCTTCGCCGGCTGCACGGTCCACTACGTCCGCGCCGACGTCGATGCCGGCCCGATCGTCGTCCAGGCGGCGGTGCCGGTGCTGCCGGGCGACGACGAAGCCGCATTGGCCGCCCGGGTCCTGGACGCGGAGCACCGCTGCTATCCCCTCGCCCTCCGCCTGATCGCCGAGGGCCGCGTGCGGCTGGCCGGGGAGCGCGTAGCGATCGACGGCGCGACGTGGCCGGAAGCGGCGCTGGTAAGCCCAACGGGGTTCCGGCCGGGCGCGGATTAGGCTATAGAGACGCCCGCGCCGCATGCGGCGGCCGAAGGAGGAGACGCGACCCGATGGCCCACGAGCGACAGGAAGACTTCCCGACCCACCTGCAGGGCTGGTCCGGCTTCTGCAAGTTCCTGACCTGGGGCACGGTCGGCGTCATCATCGTCTTGATCCTGATGGCGCTGTTCCTGGTCTAGACGTCCCGCGGCGTCCGCGACCCGTCCCGGGCGGGGCGCCCGCCCCCGGCCGGTGCGCCCGGCCCGGCGGGCGACGACCCCGCGGTAGTCCGCGCAGCAGCGCGGCACTACCCGACGATGTCCATCTCCGCGAAGAAGAAGGCGATCTCCTGGCGGGCGTTCTCCTCCGAATCGGAGCCGTGCACGGAGTTCGCCTCGATCGATTCGGCGAAGTCACGCCGGATCGTGTTCGGCTCCGCGTTCGCGGGGTTGGTCGCGCCCATGACCTTGCGGTTCTTCGCCACCGCGTCGTCGCCTTCGAGCACCTGGACGACCACCGGGCCGGAGATCATGAAATTGCACAGGTCGTCGAAGAACGATCGGCTGGCGTGCACGGCGTAGAACTTCTCGGCCTGGGCGCGGGTGAGGTGGATCCGCCGCTGCGCCACGATGCGCAGGCCCGCCTGCTCCAGCCGGGCGTTGATCTGGCCCGTCAGGTTGCGGCGCGTCGCATCCGGCTTGATGATCGAGAGCGTCCGTTGGATGGCCATGCGCAATAAATCCCCTGCGGTCGAATCGCGGGCCTTATATAGGGAAGCAACGCCACCGGCAACCGCGATCGCCGGCGCCGGCAAGCCCGGCGCGGGCCGGACCTGAATGCTCGACATCCAGAACCTCACCTACCGCATCGGCGGCCGGACCATCCTGGACGGGGCGACCGCCTCGGTCCCCGACGGCACGCGCGTCGGCATGGTCGGCCGAAACGGCGCCGGCAAATCGACGCTGCTCAAGCTCATCATGGGCGAACTGCAGGCCGACGGCGGCGCGATCTCGGTGCCGCGGCGGGCGCGGATCGGCACCCTGGCGCAGGAGGCGCCGTCCGGATCCGGGCGGGTGCTCGACACCGTGCTCGCCGCCGATGCGGAGCGGGCGGCGCTGCTGCACGAGGCTGAGACGACGCAGGACGCGCTGCGCATCGGCGAGGTCCACACCAGGCTCGCCGAGATCGCCGCGCATTCGGCGCCGGCCCGCGCCGCCGGCATCCTGTCCGGCCTCGGCCTCAGCGCTGCCGAGATCGACGGGCCGTGCGACGCGCTGTCGGGCGGCTGGCGGATGCGCGTGGCGCTGGCCGCCGCGCTGTTCGCCGCGCCCGACGTGCTGCTGCTGGACGAGCCGACCAACCACCTCGACCTCGAGGCGCGGCTGTGGCTCGAGTCCTACCTCGCGCGCTACCGCGGCACGGTGCTTCTGGTCAGCCACGACCGCGACCTGCTCGATGCAACGACCGAGCGCACGCTGCATCTGTCGAACGGCAAGCTTACGCTCTACGCCGGCCCATACTCCACGTTCGACCGGGTGCGGCGCGAGACCGCGGAGAACCAGGCCAAGACCAATGCCAACCTGATGGCGCAGCGCCGCAAGCTCGTGGCGTTCGTCGACCGCTTCCGCGCCAAGGCGACCAAGGCGCGCCAGGCGCAGAGCCGCCTGAAGGCGCTGGAGCGCATGCCGCCGATCGTGCCGGTGGTGGAGGAGCGCGCCATCGCGTTCGACTTTCCCGACCCCGATCCGTTGCCGCCGCCGATCGTCGCGATGGACGGGATCGCGGTCGGCTACGCGCCGGACAAGCCGGTGCTGCGCCGGCTCAACCTGCGGCTCGACATGGACGATCGCGTCGCGCTGCTGGGCCAGAACGGCAACGGCAAGTCGACGCTGGTGCGCCTGCTGGCCGGTCGGCTGTCGCCGCTGGCCGGCGAGATGACGCGGCCGCCCAAGCTCCGGGTCGGCTACTGCGCGCAGCACCAGATCGACGAGCTCGATCCCGCCGCCACCGCCTTCGAGCACATGGCGCGGATGGAGCCCCACGGCGAGCCGTCGCGGCTGCGCGCCCACCTCGGCCGCTTCGGCTTCGAGCAGGACAAGGCCGACGTGCCGGCGGATTCGCTGTCGGGCGGCGAGAAGGTGCGGCTTCTCTTCGCGCTGATGAGCCGGACCAGCCCGCATCTGATGCTGCTCGACGAGCCGACCAACCACCTCGACATCGAGGCGCGCGAGGCGCTGGTGCAGGCGATCGGCGCGTTCGCCGGCGCCGTCGTTCTGGTGACCCACGACCCGCATCTGATCGAGCTGTGCGCCGACCGGCTGTGGCTGGTCGACGGCGGCACGGTGCGCAGCTACGACGGCGACATGGCGGACTACAAGAGGCTGGTGCTGGACGGCCGCCGCGAGGCGAAGGACGAGACGGCCGCGCGCCCGGCGAACGACAGGCGCGAGGCGCGACGCGCCAATGCCGAGGCGCGCGTCGCGCTGGCGCCGCTGCGCCGCGCCGCGCGCGACGCCGACGCCGCGCTCGCCGCGCTCAACAAGGAGAAGGCGGCGCTCGACGCGAAGCTCGCCGACCCCGCCGCCTATGCCGGCGAGCGCACGGCGTTGAACGACCTCCTGCGCAGGCAGGGCGAGCTTGCCAAGCGCATCGAGGCGGCCGAGCTCGCCTGGCTGGAGGCGCACGAGGCGCTGGAGGCGGCGCAGGGGTGAGGCGCCCCGCGGCGGGATGGCGATCCTACGCCTTGCGTTCCCAGCCGCCGCGCTCGTTCTGCTGCCAGTACGCGACGGTGTGGCCCGCGGCGCGCGCGGCCGACCAGCGGGTGCGGGCGTCGGCCACGGCAGCCTCGTCGCGGCCGTCGAACAGGTCGAGGCAGCGCTGGTACGACTCCAGGTCCGGCACCGTCGCGCCCTCGGTCAGGACGACGATGCCGGCGCCGTTGGGGTTCTCTGGATGGTCGGTCAGCCAGATCGGCTGCGCCGCGGCCTCGCCGTCGCGGGCGGTGCCGTGCGGCAGGAACGACGCCGGGTCGTAGGTCCACAGGGCGGTGCTGAGCTGCTCCACGCGTTCCGCCGAGCCCGTCACCACGACCGCCCGCACGCCGCTGGCCAGCACCTTCTCCAGGAGCTTCGGCAGCGCGCGGTCGAGACCGGTGCGGGTGAGGTGATAGAAGCCGATGTCGGTCATACCGGCACTACCCGCGTAACCGGCTGAAATCCCTCACTTCTGCTCGTAGTGCTCGGCAACCAGGCGGTCCAGGAGCCGGATACCGAACGCGGTCGCGCCCTTCGGCACGGTGGGACTGTCCTTCTTGGACCAGGTGACTCCGGCGATGTCGAGATGCGCCCACGCCACGCCCTTCTTGACGAACCGCTGCAGGAGCTGGGTCGCGGTGATCGAGCCGGCGGCGCGCCCGGCGCCCACATTCTTCATGTCGGCGATGTCCGAATTGATGTCGCGGTCGTAGGCCTCGCCCAGGGGCAGCCGCCACACCAGCTCGCCGGTGGACTTGCCGGCGGCGAGCAGGCGGTCGGCCAACTCGTCGTCGTTGGCGAACAGGCCAGCGTGCTCGTGGCCGAGCGAGACGATGATCGCGCCGGTCAGCGTGGCGAGATCGACCATGGCCTTCGGGTTGTACTTTTCCTGGCAGTACCACATGGCGTCGGCCAGCACGAGGCGGCCTTCGGCATCGGTGTTGATCACCTCGATGGTCTGGCCGGACATGGTGGTGACGACGTCGCCCGGGCGCTGCGCGGTGCCCGAGGGCATGTTCTCGACCAGCCCGCACACGCCGACCGCGTTGACCTTCGCCTTGCGGCCGGCCAGCGCCATCATCAGGCCGATCACCACGCCGGCGCCGCCCATGTCCCACTTCATGTCCTCCATGCCGCCGGCCGGCTTGATCGAGATGCCGCCGGTGTCGAAGGTGACGCCCTTGCCGATGAAGGCGACCGGGCGCTTGTCCTTGGCCCGCGGCGCGCCGTCCCAGCGCAGCACGACGAGGCGCGGGTCGCGCACGCTGCCCTGCGCGACGCCGAGCAGCGCGCCCATGCCGAGCCGCTGCATCTGGCGCTTGTCGAGCACGTCGACCTTGAGGCCCAGGCGGACCAGCTTCTTCGCCTGCGCCGCCAGGGTCTCCGGGTAGATCACGTTGGCCGGCTCCGACACCAGGTCGCGGGTGAAGAAGATGCCGTGCGCGGTCCGCAGGAGCGGATCGAAGCGCCGCTTCGCCTCCGCCGCCGCGTCGGTCATCACGGTCAGCGCGCCGAGGCTGGGCCTGTCCTCCGGCTTCTGCTTGGTGCGGTACTTGTCGAAGCGGTAGCTGCGCAGCTCCGCCCCGTAGGCGAGGTTCGCCGCGATCTCCGCCGCGCCGATCCTGGCGCCTTTGACCGCGTCCACCGCCACCGCCACGGCCGTCTCGCCGCTGGACAGGAGGTCGCCGATCACCTTGCCGCCGGCGTTCTGGGCCGCCAGCGCATCCAGGGCGTCGGCCTTGCCGAGCCCGATCAGGAGCAGCCGCGTCGCCTGCAGGCCGTGCGGCGCCAGCAGCATCAGCGACTGGCCGCGCTCGCCCTTGAACCGGCTGGCGGCCATCGCCCGCTGGATCGCGCCGCCGGTCGCCTTGTCGACCTTGGCGGCCGTCGGCGTCAGCGCGCGCTCGCTCAGGATGCCGACGACCAGCGCCCCAGCCTTGGGCAGCGACGGGGCGGCGAACGTGATCTTCATGGTTCCTCCTTCGGGCGCGCGTGGCGGCGCACTGTAGCATTACGGTGGCGGGGCCTGAAAAGGCCCGATTCGGCGGCGCCTCCGGGCCGCGAAGGTTCTGTGATCGGCGCGGCGCTTCCCCTATAGTGCGCGCCCATGCGGATCGACCGATACCTGTTCCGGCAGCTCCTCGTCGCGCTGGTCGTGGTGACCGTCAGCCTCGCCTGCGTGATGTGGCTGAGCCAGTCGCTGCGCTACATCGAGATGGTGGTCGGGCGCGGCCTGTCGGCGGCGATGTTCGTCTACTTCACGATGCTGCTGCTGCCGACGCTGCTGGCCGTCGTGATCCCGATCGCGATGTTCGTGGCGGTGCTGTTCGTCTACAGCAAGCTGACCGCCGACAGCGAGCTGGTGGTGATGCGCGCGCTGGGCTTCAGCCAGATGAAGCTGGCGCGCCCGGCGCTGGCGCTGGCGGCGCTTTGCACCGCGTTCTCCTACCTCCTGGCGGTGTGGCTGATGCCCGCGTCCTACCGCGCGTTCAAGGACCTGCAGCACACGATCAAGACCGCCTACTCCGCGGTGCTGATCCAGGAGGGCGTGTTCAACCCGCTGCTGGTCGGCGTCACCGTCTACGTGCGCAGCCGGACGTTCGACGGCGAACTGCTCGGCATCATCGTCCACGACGACCGCGTGCCGTCGCGCCCGGTCACCATGATGGCCGAGCGCGGCGTGCTGGTCTCCGGCCCGAACGGGCCGCGCGTGGTGATGACCACCGGAAACCGCCAGGAGATCGACGCGGCGGGCCACCTGTCGCTGCTCTATTTCGACCGCTACACCTTCGACATCGACATCGCCTCCGAGAGCGCCTATCGCGGCGGCCGCGGCGCGTCGGAGATGTTCATCGGCGAGCTGCTCAATCCGCCGGACACGGTGGAGCCGCACAACCAGCGCCGCTGGTACGTAGAGGCGCATCAGCGGCTGTCGACGCCGCTGTTGTGCCTGGGCCTGGCGGCCGTCGCGCTCGGTTTCCTGCTGTCGGGCGACTTCAACCGGCGCGGCCAGACCCTGCGCATCATCGCGGCGGTCTTCGTCGGGGTCGCGATGGAGGCGCTGCTGCTGGGGGTCAAGAACATCGGCATCAATACGCCGGCGGTCGTGCCGGCGATGTATCTGGTCCCGCTGCTGCCGGCGGCGTTCGGCATCTACCGCCTGGCCGGCCGGCCGCGCGGCCGGCGGCCGGCGCCGTCGCCCGCCGGCGCGGCCTGAGGCGGCTGCGGGGCCCGCTCGCCGTGCGGCTGTCGCCGATCTTCTTCCGCTACATCGGGCGCCAGTTCCTGATCTGGTTCCTTGCGGTGCTGCTGACGGTGGCGCTGATCATCGTCCTGTTCGACACCATGGAGACGATCCGCCGCACCGCGTCGCGTCCCGGCGTGACGTTCGACATCGTGCTGTCGATGGCGTTCCTGCGCCTGCCCGACACGCTGCAGCGGACCTTCCCGTTCGCCGTGCTGGTCGGCGCGATGCTGGCGTTCTGGCGGCTCAACCGCAACCACGAGCTGGTCGTCGCGCGCGCCGCGGGCGTCTCCGCCTGGCAGTTCATGCTGCCGGTCATCGCGCTGGCGTTCCTGATCGGCATCGGCTACGTCGCGCTGTTCAACCCGTTCGCCGCTGCGATGCTGCAGCGCTACGACACGCTCGACGCGCGCTACAACGGCGGGAAGTCGAATTTCGTCAACCTGTCCGAGAACGGGCTGTGGCTGCGCCAGGCCACCGAGCGCGGCCACTACATCATCCATGCGCCGACGGTATCGGAGAACGCGACCTTGCTGCACCAGGTCGTGGTGTTCCTGTTCGAGGGCGACGCGCGCTTCGTCACCCGCATCGACGCCGCGACGGCCCGGCTGGAGGACGGTTACTGGCGGATGCGCGACGTGCGCATCGCCGCCCCCGGCGCCCAGCCGCAGTCGGTGCCCGAATACGGCCTCGCGACCGACCTGACGCCGGAGAATTTCTCCGAAAGCTTCGCGCCGCCGCAGACCATCTCGTTCTGGGCGCTGCCGGAGTTCATCGACATCCTCGAGAAATCGGGCTTCCCCGCGCTGCGGCACCGGGTCTACTGGAACACCCGCCTGGCCGACCCGATCATGTTCTGCGGCATGATCCTGATTGCGGCGACGATGTCGCTGCGCCTGACGCGCCGCGGCGGCACCACGCCGCTGCTGGCCGCCGGGGTCGGGGTCGGCTTCGCGACGTACTTCGTGTCCGACGTGATATTCGCGCTGGGCGCCTCGGCGCGGATCCCGGTCGGCCTCGCGGCCTGGACGCCTGCCCTGGTGTCTTGCCTCCTGGGCGCCGCCGCCGTGTTCCACCTCGAGGACGGGTGAGGCCGCGTGCGCGCGTTGCGTGTCGTGGCCGTCGCCCTGGCGGTCGCCGTCGCCTGCGGCGCCCCGCGGGACGGTCAGGCGCAGATCCGCCAGGACCGGCCGGTCCATTTCAAGGCCGACACCGTCAGCGTCGACCGCGAGCGGCGAACCGTGCACGCGCAGGGCCACGTCGAGATCTGGCAGGGCGAGCGCATCCTGATCGCCGACGACCTTCGGTTCGACGAGCGGTCGAACATGATCACGGCGACCGGCAACGTCGCGCTGCTGGAACCTTCGAGCGAAGTCCTGTTCGCCGACCGGATGGAGATCACCGGCGACCTGCGCGACGGCGTCGCCGCCGACCTGCGCATCCGGCTGGCCGACAACGCGCGCATCGCCGCGGTCGGCGGGCGGCGCGTCGGCGGCACCCGCACCGAGATGCGCAAGGCGGTCTATTCGCGCTGCGAGGCCTGCCCGGACGACCCCGAGCGGGCGCCGGTCTGGCAGGTCAAGGCGGCCAAGGTCACCCACGACAGCGAGGCGAAGGAGGTCGAGTACGAGGACGCGGTGCTGGAGATGTTCGGGGTGCCGGTGCTGTACGCCCCGTATTTCAGCCATCCCGACCCCACGGTGAAGCGGCGGTCCGGATTCCTGAGCCCGACCTTCGGCAACGACTCGCTGCTCGGCCAGTGGATCCGGACCCCCTACTACTACGAGATCGCGCAGAACCGCGACCTCCTGGTGGAGCCGATGTTCACGGTCGAGGAGAACGCGCTGCTCGCTGCGCAATACCGCCACCGCTTCGCGCACGGCTATCTCGACATGACCGGCAGCTTCACCTATGCCTCGGGCGAGTCCGGCGACGACGAGTTCCGCGGCCATCTGCAGGGCTTCCTGCGCTACGACATCGACGACACGTGGCGCGGCGGCTTCGACATGTCGCTCGCCTCCGACGACACGTTCCGCCGCCGCTACCGGTTCGGGTCCGAGCAGACCCTGGTCAACCGCGCCTACGTGGAAGGCTTCCGCGGCCGGACCTACGCCTCGGCCAACGCGTACTATTTCCAGGGCGTGCGGCAGGAAGACGACCAGGGCCGCATCCCGTTCGTGATGCCCTATCTGACCTACAATTTCGTCGGCCAGCCCGACCGCCTCGGCGGGCGCTGGGCGGTCGATGCGAACCTCCTGATGCTGACGCGCACCGACGGCGCCGATTCGCGCCGGCTGTCGCTGCGCACCGGCTGGGAGCGGCCGTTCACCTCGCGGTTCGGCGAGATCTACACGCTCTCGGCCGGCGTGCAGAGCGATGCGTATCTGGTCGACGACGTGACGCCCACCGGCAAGACCGAGTCCGAATCGGGCTTCGCCGGCCGGGTATTCCCGCACATCGCGGCCGACTGGCGGCTGCCGCTGGTGCGCGCCGGCAGCGACTCGATGCAGATGATCGAACCGGTCGCCGGGCTGATCGTCGCGCCGACCTTCGGCAACCCGGACCGGATCCCGAACGAGGACAGCCTCGACTTCGACCTCAACGACTTCAACATCTCCAGCGCCAACCTCTACGGCGGCCACGACCGCATCGCGCCGGGCCCGCGGACCTATTACGGGTTCCGTACCGGCTGGTACGCCGACAGCGGCCGGTCGATCACGACGTTCCTGGCGCAGAGCTATCGCTTCACCGACCAGGACGACGACTACGACCCCGGCTCGGGCTTCGACGAGCGGCTGTCGGACGTGGTGGGCCGGATCGACTTCGCGCTGTGGCGCAATGTCGACACATTCTACCGGTTTCGTCTCGACAAGGACGACCTGACCCCGCGCCGGCACGAGATCGCCGCGCGGATCGGGCCGCCGGCGTTCAGCGTGGCCGCCGACTACCTGCGCCTGGCGCCCGGGGTCGCCGATCCGGAATTCGACCGCGAGCGCGAGGAACTGCTGTTGTTCGCGAGCAGCCGGATCACGCAGCACTGGACCGTGTCGGGGCGCGCGCGCCAGGACATCGCCGAGGACCGGCACCTGAGCCATGGCGCGCGGCTGACCTACGAGGACGAATGCGTCTACCTGATCTTCGACTACTCGCGCACCTATACCAGCGACCGCGACATCGAGCCGCGGTCGTCGTTCACCGTCAGGTTGACCTTGAAGACATTGGGTTCCCTCGGCCTGGGCGGCGAAATCTAGCGCGGGTTCCCGGGCCGGGCGGGTTTACCGCGCAACCCGTGAACCGTTATAGTCCGCCATTCGGAACATCTTAGGAACGACGGAGCCGCGATGCTGAAAAGGCTGTACCTGTTCGCCGCGCTGGTCCTGGGCTGCCTGGTGATGGCGGCGCCCGGCGGCGTGGCGCAGGACGCGCTGCGAATCGCCGCCGTGGTCAACGACGAGGTGGTGTCGATCTACGACCTCGAGTCGCGGCTGCGCTTTGTCATCGCGACCAGCGGCGTGCCGGACACGATGGAGGCGCGCCGTCGCCTCGCGCCGGAAGTCCTGCGCGGCCTGATCGACGAGCGGCTGCAGCTGCAGGAAGCCAAGAAGCGCAACATCGCCGTCAGCGACAAGGAGATCGAGGAAGCGATCCGCAACGTTGAACGGCAGAACGGCATGCCGGCCGGCGGCCTGGAGCAGTTCCTGCTGGCGCGCGGGCTGCAGCAGGACACGATGGAGCAGCAGATCCGCGCCGCCATCGCCTGGGGAAAGCTCATCAGCCAGCTCTATCGCAGCCGGCTCTCTGTCGGCAACGACGAGATCGAGGAGATGCTCGAGCGCTTCAAGGAGCGCCAGGGGCAGACCGAATACCGGCTGTCGGAGATCGTGCTGACGGTGGATACACCGCAGCGCGAGCAGGCGACCGCCGACGCCGCGCAGCGGCTTGTCGCCGAAATCCGCAACGGGGCGCGGTTCGACGTGATGGCGCGCCAGTTCTCGCAGAGCGCCACGGCTGCAACCGGCGGCGACCTCGGCTGGGTCGTCGCGCCCGACCTGGGCGACCAGCTCCGGGCCGTGGTGGACAAGCTGCAGCCGGACGAGATCGCCGGCCCGTTCCGCACCCAGGTCGGCTACCAGATCGTGAAGCTGACCGCCCGCCGCGCGCCGGGCCAGTCGCCGGTGGTCGCCCGCGCCCCTGCGCCGCCGCCGCGCGCCAGCGCGCCGCCGCCCGCCGCGACCCCGGCATCGGCGCCGGCCCGCGCCACGCCGGCGGCCGGTGGCGGCATGCGCGCCGCCAAGCTGCGGCTGCGCCAGGTCTTCTTCGCGCCCGGCGGTCCGCAGAGCGCGCTGGAGCGCGCCCGTGCCGCCTCCGGCCAGATCAAGGATTGCCGCGACATGGAGCGCGCCGCGCGCGACGCGCGCTCGCCGATGCCGGTCGACCTGGGCCTGATGCAGGTCGGCGACCTCGCCGTGCCGGTGCGCAACGCCGTCGCGAACCTGCCGATCGGCAAGGCCTCCGCCCCCGTCGCGGTCGGCGACGGCGCCATCGTGCTGATGGTCTGCGGCCGCGAAGGGGGCGAGCCGGCGCCGGCCCAGGCCGCCGCCGCGCCGCCGCCGCCCGCACCGGAACCCGCCCCGCCGCCGCCGCCGCCGCGCGCCGAGGGGGACGAAGAAGACGCGGCGTCCGCGGCGACGCCCGGGCGCATGCCGACCCGCGAGGAGGTTTCAAGCCTTCTGATGCGCCAGCGGCTCGACCTCGCGGCGAGGCGACACATGCGCGACCTGCGGCTCGCCGCCGTCATCGACACCCGGCTGTGACGATGGACGCCGCGCGCCCGCTCGTCGTGACGATGGGCGAGCCGGCCGGCATCGGCGGCGAGATCGCGCTGATGGCCTGGCAGCGGCGCGATCCGGCGACGCCGCCGTTCGCGATGCTCGACGATCCCGCGCGGCTCGCAGCGCTCGCCCGCCGCATCGGCCTCGACGTGCCGGTGCGGGCGATCGGCGACCTGGAGGAAGCGCCGGCCGTGTTCCCCTCGGCGCTGCCGGTGCTGCCGGTCGCCCTCGCGGCGCCGGCGGTGCCCGGGCGGCCGGATGCCGCCAACGCGCCCGCGGTGATCGCCGCCATCGACCGCGCGGTCGACCTGGTGCGCGCCGGCGCCGCCGGCGGCATGGTGACCAATCCGATCCACAAGGCGGCCCTGTACGAGGCCGGCTTCCGCCATCCCGGCCATACCGAATACCTCGCCGACCGCGCCGGCATCGCGCACGCGCCGGTGATGATGCTGGCGTGCGCCGAGTTGCGCGTGGTGCCGGTCACCATCCACCTGGCGCTGCGCGCGGCGA
Organism: Rhodospirillaceae bacterium; assembly: GCA_050249455.1. Lineage (GTDB taxonomy): Bacteria > Pseudomonadota > Alphaproteobacteria > MPNO01 > VGEU01 > JBFWQM01. Next base: position 19,188 of record JBFWQM010000016.1, read on the forward strand.
TCGCCGCGCTGACCACGGAGTCGATCGTCCACTGCGGCCGCGTGACGGCGGCGGCGCTGGCGCGCGAGTTCGCCGTGGCGCGGCCGCGGCTCGCCGTCGCTGGCCTGAACCCGCACGCCGGCGAGGACGGCCACATGGGCCGCGAGGAGATCGACGTCATCGCGCCGGCGATCGCGCGGCTGCGCGCCGACGGCATCGTCGTGTCGGGGCCGGCGCCGTCCGACACGCTGTTCCACGCCCGCGCGCGCGAAGGCTACGACGCCGCGCTGTGCATGTACCACGACCAGGCGCTGATCCCGCTGAAGACCATCGATTTCGACGGCGGCGTCAACGTCACCCTCGGGCTGCCGTTCGTTCGCACCTCGCCGGACCACGGCACCGCCTTCGACATCGCCGGCGCCGGCACGGCCAATCCAGCGAGCCTGGTCGCCGCGCTGCGCCTGGCCGGCACGCTGGCGCGCAACCGCGCCCGCGCCGCCGCACCCGTTGCCTGACACCCACGACCTGCCGCCGCTGCGCGCGGTGATCGCGCGGCACGGGCTCAGCGCCCGGCGTGCGCTGGGCCAGAACTTCCTGCTCGACCTCAACCTGACGCGGCGCATCGCGCGCGCGGCCGCGCCGCTCGACGGCCGGCTGGTGGTGGAGGTCGGCCCCGGGCCCGGCGGGCTGACCCGCGCGCTCCTGGAATCGCCGGCGCGCCATGTCGTGGCGATCGAGCGCGACCCGCGCTGCGTCGCCGCCCTAGGCGAGCTCGTGGACGCTTTCCCCGGCCGTCTCGCCGTGATCGAGGCGGATGCGCTGGAGATCGACGTGGCGGCGCTTGCGGCGGCGCATGGCGGCGGACCGGTCGCGATCGTCGCCAACCTGCCGTTCAACGTCGCGACGCCGCTCCTGATCGCCTGGCTGCGCCGGCTGGAGGCGATCGAGGCGTTGACCCTGATGTTCCAGAAGGAGGTCGCCGACCGGCTGATCGCGGCGCCGCGCAGCGGCGACTACGGCCGGCTGTCGGTCATCGTGCAGTGGCTGTGCACGGCGCGCCGGCTGTTCGACGTGCCGGCGCAGGCGTTCACCCCGCCGCCCAAGGTCGCGGCCACCGTGGTGCGGCTGGAACCGCGCCCGGCCCCGTTGGCGCCGGCGCGGTTCGCCGACCTGGAACGGATCACCCAGGCCGCGTTCGGCCAGCGCCGCAAGATGCTGCGCGCTGCCTTGCGATCGCTGGGCGGCGACGCGGAGGCCCTTCTCGCCGCCGCCGGCGTCACGCCGACGGCGCGGGCGGAGGAACTACCGGTCGAGGCGTTCTGCGCGCTGGCGCGGGCCTGGGCGGCATCGCGTGATGGTCACGCCGCCATTCCCGCCGCCCTCCCGCGAGAAGAGCCGAGTCGTTGAAGATACCGGGCGGCGACAATTTTTTTCCCTAGACTTCAATCGCTTGCCACATTTCTCTATGACGATATCGCGTGGCGTAGCGCTTGCACTACCGCGGCGCTACGGCCCGCCGCGCAGGCGGTTGACGAAGTCCGCGAGGCCTTGCTGGCGGCCGCGGCGGAGGCGTTCGGCGACGAGGACGGCGTAGACCTCCTCCACCGCCCGGTCGAGGTCGCGGTTGATGACGACGTAGTCGTAGGCGTCGAAGTGGCTGGCCTCGTCGAAGGCGCGGGCCATGCGCTGGGCCACCACCGCCTCGGAATCCTGGGCGCGGCGGCGCAGCCGGTCGTGCAGCTCCGCGCGCGACGGCGGCAGCACGAAGACCCGTACGATATCGTTGGGCATCACCTGGGCGAGCTGCTGCGTGCCTTGCCAGTCGATGTCGAACAGCACGTCGCGGCCCGACTCGAGGGCCGCTTCGACCGGCGCGCGGGGCGTGCCGTAGCCGTGGCCGAACACCTGCGCGTGCTCCAGCAGCCCGCCGGCCGCCACCATGCGGTCGAATGCGGCGCGGTCGATGAAGTGGTAGTCGCGGCCGTCCACCTCCGACGGGCGCGGCGGCCGGGTGGTCACCGACACCGACATCGTCAGGTCCTTGTCGCGGTCTAGCAGCCGGCGCGAGATCGAGGTCTTGCCCGCGCCCGAGGGCGAGGACAGCACGAACAGGACGCCGCGGCGGGTGATGGAATCGGGGTCCGTCATCGCGCTCACTCGATGTTCTGGACCTGCTCGCGGAACTGCTCGATCGCCGCCTTGAGGTCGAGGCCGATGCGGGTCAGCGCGATGTCGGCCGACTTCGAGCACAGCGTGTTGGCTTCGCGGTTGAATTCCTGGCACAGGAAGTCGAGCCGCCGGCCGACCGCGCCGCCCACCGCCATCAGCTCGCGCGCCGCGGCGATGTGCGCGTCGAGCCGGTCGAGCTCCTCGCGCACGTCGGCCTTGGAGACGAGGAGCGCGATCTCCTGCGCGAGGCGCTCCTCCGACACCGGCTTGTCGCCGCCGAGCAGCGTGTCGATCTGCTCGCGCAGCCGCCGCGCCATCAGCGCCGGCACGTCCCCGATCGCCACCGCCGCCGTCCGGCGCAGCGCCTCGATATGATCAACATGGCCGCCCACCACGGCGGCGAGCCGCGCGCCCTCGCCGAGGCGCATCTCCGCCAGCCGCGCCAGCGCATCGGCGAAGCTGGCGAGCAGGCGCGATTCCAGCCGCGCGCGCTCTTCCTCCGTCTCCTCGGTCGTGGCGGAGACGAGGACGCCGGGCACCTGCAGGAACATCTCGATTCGCGGGGTCGGTGAATCGTAGGCCTGGCCCACCTCGACGCTCTGCGTCACCAGCCGGTCCAGCGCCTCGCGGTTCACCTCGATCGCCGGCAGCCGCGGCGGCCGCACCAGCGCCAGGCCGACATTGATGCTGCCGCGGCGCAGCCTGTCGGCGATGCGTGTCCGCGCCTCGACCTCCAGGTGGTCGAAGCCGGGCGGCAGGCGGAAGCGCAGGTCGAGACCGCGCGCGTTGACGCTCTTGATCTCCCAGGTCCAGGAATAGCCGCCTTCGGCACCCTGGGCGCGGGCGAAACCCGTCATGCTCTGGATCGCCACCACTGTCTCCGAACGCCGTTGCGCGGCGGCGCGCACTATAAAGGACCACCCGCCGCGCAACAATCGACGAGGCCCCCCGATGACCGCCACCCCGCGCTCGATCCTGATCACCGGCGCCTCCAGCGGCATCGGCGAGGCGCTGGCGCTGGCCTACGCCGCGCCCGGCGTCACGCTGGCGCTGTGCGGCCGCGACCCGGCGCGCACCGAAGCCGTCGCGGCAGCCTGCCGCGCGCGCGGCGCGGCGGCGACGGCGGCGGTGCTCGACGTCGCCGACCGGGCGGCGATGCGCGACTGGGTCGAGGCCTGCGACGCGCGCGCGCCGCTCGACCTCGTCATCGCCAACGCTGGCATCTCCGCCGGCATGGGCGGCGCGGGCGAGGACGAGGCGCAGACGCGCCGCCTGTTCGCCACCAACGTCGAGGGCGTCCTCAACACCGTGTGGCCGGCGATCCCGCGCATGCGCGCTCGGCGTAGCGGCCACATCGCGCTGATGTCGTCGCTGGCCGGCTACCGCGGCTATCCCGGCGCGCCGGCATACTGCGCGACCAAGGCCGCGGTGAAGTCGTGGGGCGAGGCGCTGCGCGGTGCGCTAGCGCGCGACGGCGTGACGGTGTCGGTCATCTGCCCCGGCTGGGTGAAGAGCCGGATGACCGCGGGCAACCGCTTCCGCATGCCGTTCCTGGTGGAGACCGACCGCGCCGCCGCGATCATCCGGCGCGGCCTCGACCGCGGGCGGGCGCGCATCGCCTTCCCGTTCCCGGTGGCGTTCGCCGCGTGGCTGTTCATGGCGCTGCCGGCCGGCGTCGGCGACGCGCTGGCGCGCCGGCTGCCCGACAAGGAGTGATCAGCGGCCGAAGATGCGCGACAGCGGCAGCGAGTAGGTGATGGCGACCATCTCGGTGCCGGGGTTGTTGTCGCCGAAGACCTCGCCGTGCGACATGTGGTGGAAGGCGACGCCGAGCTGGCTGTCGTCGTCGAACCGCCAGGCGATATCGAAGCCCGACCGCGCGACGCCGGAGGAGCCGAGGTCCTTGCCGCCGCCCTGGTGGTAGCCGACCAGCGCGAAACTCGGGGTCACTACGATGCGCCGGCCGAAATAGGCGTCGAGCCGCAGCCCGCCATAGGCATAGAAGCCGCCGTCGCCCGTGGCGGCCATGCCGAGGAACGGCTTGACCTTCCACAGCATCAGGCCGGGCCGGTATTCGACGCGGAACTCGCCCGACACGTCCACCCCGTCGACCGCATCGAAGACTCCGCCGCCGAAGGTGAAGTAGTCCTGCTGCGGCCCGTCGGGCTCGGCCGCGAACAGCGCCCACAGGACGATCGGGATCGCGGCGTAGGTAATGCCCTGCACCGCCGGGTCGGCCCGCCCCGCCGACGGCGCGGCCGCGATCGCCCCGGCGCAGAGCGCCCCCAACGTCCAACCCCGAACCGACACGCCGCACCTCCCGTTCGCGAACCGCGGCATGATACGGGGCGACCGGTCCGGCGCAAGCGAATCCCTTGCGGTTGCGCCGGCGCGGCCGGACGGCTAACCATCCTTCATGCGCCCCTTGCCCCCGCTCGGACGGACCGGATGGCTGCTCGTCGCCGCGGCCGCCGCCGCCGGCGCCGTGCTGTTCGCGGTGCCGGCGATCGACCACGCTGCCGCCCGGCTGTTCTACGACGGCGCCCGGTTCCCGGCCGAAACCGACGCGACGGTGCAGGCGATCCGGCGCGCGGCGCGCATCCCCGGCTGGATCCTGGGCGCGGCGGCGATCCTTTCCCTCGCCTGGCGGCTGGCGCGGCGGCGCTGGCTGTTCGGGCTCGACCGCAAGGCCATCGTGTACCTTGTCGCGGTGGCGCTGATCGGCCCGGCGCTGCTGGTCAACGGCGTCCTGAAGGAGCACTGGGGCCGCGCGCGGCCGTACCAGACCGTGGACTTCGGCGGCGACAAGGCGTTCACCCCGCCGCTGATTCCGGCCGACCAGTGCGCCCGCAACTGCTCGTTCGTCTCGGGCGAGGTGGCCTACGGCTTCTTCTTCACGGCGCTCGGCTTCCTGGCGGCGGCGCCGGCGCGCCGGCGGGTGTTCGCCGCCGCGATCGGCTTCGGCGCCGCGATCGCCGTCATCCGGATCGCGCAGGGCGGCCACTGGCTGTCCGACGCCTATTTCGCCGCCCTGTTCACGGTGGCGATCGCCTGGCTCCTGCACCACTGGATCGTGCGCGAGGACGCGGTGGGCCGGCTGCTGGGGATCGCCAGGCCGCGGCCGGCTATTCCCCGTTAGCCCGGATGCGCTTGCGCTGGCCGGCGCGGTACCTGGCGACGTTGCGGTTGTGCTCGTCCAGCGACTTGGCGAACCAGTGCCCGCCGTTGCCGTCGGCGACGAAGTAGAGCTCGTCGGTCTTGAGCGGATTGACGGCGGCGGCGATCGAATCGCGCCCCGGGTTGGCGATCGGCTTCGGCGGCAGGCCGGCGAGCCGGTAGGTGTTGTAGGGCGAATCGACCGCGAGGTCGTCGCGCGTCAGGTCGCGGTCCAGCGCCTTGGCGCCGCCGGTGATCGCGTAGACCACAGTCGGGTCCGACTGCAGCTTCATGCCGGCGCGCAGGCGATTGTGGAAGACCGCCGAGACGCGGCGGCGCTCCGCCGGTTCAGCCGCCTCCTTCTCGATCAGGGAGGCGAGGACCAGGGCCTCGTCCTTGTCGCCCACCGCGAGATCCTGCGCGCGCGCGGCCCACAGGGCGTCCAGCGCCTCGCGCGCCGCGCGCTGCATGCGCTCGACGAGGTCGCGCCGCGAATCGCCGTAGGAATAGAAATAGGTCTCGGGCAGCAGCCAGCCCTCCGCCGCGTCCGGCGGCGCGTCGCCGGCGAGGCCGTCCGCCTCGGCGACCAGCGCCAGCACCTGCGCGCTCGCCAGGCCCTCGGCGATGGTGAGGCGGCGCTTGACGGTGCGCCCGCTTTCCAGGAGCGCGGCGACGTCGCGCATGCTCATGGCCGGCGCGAAGGCGTATTCGCCGGCCTGCAGCCGGCGCGCGGCGCCGGTCGCGCGCACGCCGGCCTCGAACAGCCAGCGGTCGGCGACGATGCCGGCGGCGGCGAGCCGGTCCGCCACGCCGCCGACCGACGTGCCCTTCGGGATCACAACGGTCGCCGCGGCGACCAGCGGGCCGGGCCTGACGTAGAGATGATAGAGCGCACCCGCGAGCGCCGCGGCGGCCGCGACGAGCGCGACCGCTGCGAGCGCGACGATCCGGACGTGCGGGCGCTTCATCGCGTGCATCCGCTCCCGCGCGGCGGCGGCGGCCCCGCATCGGGGCGCCGCCCCGGCATCAGCTGGGCGCCGAGAACACCAGCGTTGCGTTGGTGCCGCCGAACCCGAACGAGTTCGACAGCGTGTGACGCACCTTGCGCTCCTTGGCCTGGCGCGGCACCAGGTCGATGTCGCACCCTTCCGAAGGGTTCTCCAGGTTGAGCGTCGGCGGCACGACGCCGTTCTTCATGGCGAGGATGCAGAAGATCGCCTCGACGCTGCCGGCGGCGCCGAGCAGATGGCCGATCGCCGACTTGGTCGACGACATCGACAGCTTGTAGGCCGCCTCGCCGAACAGCCGCTTCACCGCGCCGAGCTCGATCTCGTCGCCGAGCGGCGTCGAGGTGCCGTGCGCGTTGACGTAGTCGATGTCCTCCGGGTTCAGGCCGGCGCGCTTGAGCGCGGTGCGCATCGAGCGGAAGCCGCCATTGCCGTCCTCGGGCGGCGCGGTGACGTGGTGCGCGTCGCCCGACATGCCGTAGCCAGTGATCTCGGCGTAGATCTTGGCGCCGCGCCGCTTGGCGTGCTCAAGCTCCTCCAGCACCACGACGCCGGAGCCCTCGCCCATGACGAAGCCGTCGCGGTCGCGGTCCCACGGGCGCGAGGCGCGCTCGGGCGTGTCGTTGAACCTGGTGGACAGCGCGCGTGCCGCGGCGAAGCCGGCAAGGCCGAGACGGCAGACCGCCCCTTCGGTGCCGCCAGCAACCATCACGTCGGCATCGTCGAGCTGGATCAGCCGCGCGGCGTCGCCGATCGCGTGGGCGCCGGTGGAGCACGCCGTGACGACGGCGTGGTTCGGGCCCTTGAAGCCGTACTTGATCGACACTTGGCCGGACGCCAGGTTGATCAGCGAGGCGGGGATGAAGAACGGCGTGATCCGCCGCGGTCCCTGCTCCTTCAGCGTGATCGCGGCGTCGTTGATCGCCGGCAGGCCGCCGATGCCCGACCCGATCATCACGCCGGTGCGCTCGCGGTCGTCCTCGCTGTCCGGCTTCCAGCCCGAATCCTCCACCGCCTGCGAGGCGGCGGCGACCGCATAGAGGATGAAGTCATCCATCTTGCGCTGGTCCTTGGGGAGGACCCAGTCGTTGGGGTTGAAGTGGCCCGCCGCCTGGTCGCCGCGCGGAATCTGCGCCGCGATCTTCACCGGCAGGTCGGAGACATCGAAGGACTGGATCGAACGGACCCCCGACTCACCGTTGATGAGGCGCCCCCAAGTGGTTCCGACGCCGGAACCAAGCGGGGTGACGAGTCCGAGCCCGGTGACGACGACGCGTTTCACCAGATCACGCTCCGCGCCGGAATCGGCGCTGGCTTCGTGGCCCTGCGGGTCATGCTGCTTCCCGGCGCTCGCACCTTCAGGCGTTCTGATGCTGCTCGATGTAGGTGATCGCGTCCTTGACGGTCAGGATCTTCTCCGCCGCCTCGTCCGGGATCTCGCAGCCGAACTCTTCCTCGAACGCCATCACGAGTTCCACCGTGTCCAGGCTGTCGGCGCCGAGATCGTCGATGAAGCTGGCATTCTCGGTGACCTTCGATTCATCGACGCCCAGATGCTCGACGACGATCTTCTTCACCCGCTCCACAGTATCGCTCATTCCTCGTGTCCCTTATTGGAGAACTCAGGGGACCGGTCCTCGCGGAACCGCCGTCCCGGCGGGCGCCTGCTCTTTGACCGCGCTGGCCGCACCCGTTTTGACCCGCGCCACCCGGCCAGAGCGCCTATATCATGGCCATTCCCCCATTTACATGCAAGGTGTGTCCGGTCACGTAGGCGGCTTCGTTGCTGGACAGAAACGACACGCAGGCGGCGACGTCGGCGGGCTCGCCCAGCCGTCCGCACGGGATCCGCTCCGCCAATTTCGCCTTCTGCTCGTCCGGCAGCGAATCGGTCATCGCCGTCGCGATGAAGCCGGGCGCGACGCAGTTCACGGTGATGCCGCGGCTCGCCACTTCGGCGGCGAGCGCCTTCGACATGCCGACGATCCCGGCCTTCGACGCGGCGTAGTTCGCCTGGCCCGGGTTGCCGGTCGCGCCGACGACGGAGGTGATGTTGACGATGCGGCCCCAGCGCGCGCGCATCATGCCGCGCAGCGCGGCGCGCGACAGCCGGAACGCGGCGCCGAGGTTCACCGAAATCACCGTGTCGAAGTCGTCGTCCTTCATGCGCAGCATCAGGCCGTCGCGCGTCAGCCCGGCGTTGTTGACCAGGATGTCGACGCCGCCCATCGCGGCCTCCGCCGCCTTCATCAGCGGCTCCGCCGCGGCCGCATCGGCGAGGTCGGCGACGGTGACGTGCGCCCGCCCGCCCAGTTCGGCGGCGAGCGCGCTTAGCGCCGGTTCGTTGCGGCCGGTCAAGGTCACGGCCGCTCCCTGGGCGTGCAGCGCGCGCGCCACCGCGCCGCCGATGCCGCCGGACGCGCCGGTGACCAGCGCGCGCCGGCCGCCGAGATCGAACATCGCCATCACACGCTCCGTAGGAACGCCTCGACCTCGGCCGGAGTGCCGACCGAGATCCCGTTCACGTCCTTGTCGATGCGGCGCGCCAGCCCGGACAGCACCTTGCCGGCGCCGATCTCGACCAGCGTGTCGACGTCGGCCGCCTTCATCGCCAGCACGCTTTCGCGCCAGCGCACCAGGCCGGTCACCTGGCGAACCAGGAGGTCGGCGATCCTGCGCGGGTCGTCGTTCGGCGCGGCGGTGACGTTGGCAACAACCGGCACCAGCGGACGCCTGATCTCCACCGCCGCCAGCGCTTCCGCCATCGCCTCGGCGGCGGGCTGCATCAGCTTGCAGTGGAACGGCGCGCTGACCGGCAGCCGGATGGCGCGGCGGATGCCCTTTTCGGCCGCGATCGCGATCGCGCGCTCGATGGCGGTCGCGTGGCCGGACAGTACGACCTGGCCCGGGGCGTTGTCGTTGGCGGGGTCGCACACCTCCTCGCCCGCGGCCTCGGCGGCGACCGCCACCGCTTGGTCGAGGTCGGCGCCGAGCAGGGCGACCATCGCGCCCTCGCCCACCGGCACCGCCGCCTGCATCGCCTGGCCGCGCTTCTTCAGCAGGCGCGCGGCGTCGGCCAGCGCCAGCGACCGCGCCGCGGTCAAGGCCGTGTATTCGCCGAGCGAATGCCCGGCGACCAGCGCGACCGACTTCGCGAGATCCACGCCGCCTTCGCCTTCGAGCACCCGCAAGGCGGCGATCGAGACCGCCATCAGGGCGGGCTGGGCGTTCTCGGTCAGGGTCAGGTCGGATTCAGGCCCTTCGGCGATCAGGCGCGACAGCCGCTGGCCCAGCGCCTCGTCGACCTCCTCAAGCGTGTGGCGGGCAACCGGGAAGGCGGCGGCGAGCTCGGTCCCCATGCCGACGGCCTGGGATCCCTGCCCCGGAAATACGAAGGCGCGCGCCATTTCTTCCCCAGATTGGCCTCGTGAGCGTCAAGGCGGCGAAGTCATAGCCGTCCGGGGCCGGCTGTCAAGCGACCTCGCCCCGCAGGCGGCGCGGCTTCTTGCACCGCTACGGGTTTTGTGTATAGTGCGCCCCTCTCCGCGGGCCCAGGCCCGTCGGGGCCGTTTCGTTATGGCCGTCGCCCGTCAGACCGGTCCGCAAGGACGATCCGGGCGCGGCCGTCCACAGAGACCGACTGGACCGGCTTAGGGAGCCTGCCTTGGCCTTATACGAGAACGTATTCATCGCGCGACCGGACATCTCGGCCGCCCAGGTCGACGGCCTCGTCGAGCGCTTCTCGGCGCTGGTGGCCGAGAATGGCGGGGCGGTGCACAAGAAGGAATACTGGGGCCTGCGCAGCCTGACCTACCGGATCAAGAAGAACCGGAAGGGCCACTATGCCCTGCTCAACCTCGACTGCCCGCCTGCGGCGGTGAAGGAGCTGGAGCGCAACATGCGCATCAGCGAGGACATCCTGCGCTACCTCACGGTACGGGTCGACGAGCTGGAGGAAGGCCAGTCGATGATGCTGCAGAACCGCGGCGCGCGCGACGACCGCGGCCGCCGCGGCGACCGCGACCGCGGCGGCTTCCGCGACAGGGACAGGGACCGGGATCGCGGCGACCGTGACCGCGGCGACCGTGACCGCGGCGACCGTGACCGCGGCGACCGCGACGCCCCGGCCGAGCGCCGCGCCGAGTCCGAAGGAGCCGACGCATGAGCCGCCGCCCGTTCTTCCGGCGCCAGAAGACCTGCCCGTTCTCCGGCCCCAACGCGCCAAAGATCGACTACAAGGACATCAAGCTGCTGCAGCGCTTCGTGTCCGAGCGCGGCAAGATCGTGCCCAGCCGCATCACCGCGGTGTCGGCCAAGAAGCAGCGCGAGCTCGCCCAGGCGATCAAGCGCGCGCGCAACCTCGCCCTGCTGCCCTTCCTGATCAAGTAGCGCCGCGGCGGCGATGCCCCGCGACGCCATCCTGGCGTTGGCCGGCGGCATCGTCGCCGGCCTTCTCTATGTCTCCGCCGGGCTCGGCTCCGCCGGATCGGTGATCCTCGCCTATCTGGCGCCGTTCCCGCTGTTCGTCGTGGGGCTGGCGCTGGGCGGCAGCGCGGTGACGATCGCCGGCGCCATCGGCGCGCTTGCCGTCTTCGCGTTCAACACCACCCGGCTCGCCATCATCTTCATTGTGGCCACGGCGGGGCCGATCTGGCTCTTGACCAGCCTGGCGCTACAGGCCCGCCCGGCAGCGGCCGGCGGCGGTACGGCGTGGTACCCGGCCGGGAACCTGCTGGCGTGGATCGCCGCGCTGGGGCTCGGGGCGCTGGGGATCGCGGCGGCCTATTTCGGCATGGTCACCGACGGCGGGCTGCAGCAGGCGACCCACGCCGCCATCCGGCCGGTGCTGCAATCCATCCTGAGCGGTTTCCCCGCGGCGCAGCTCGAGGCCTGGACCGCGGTGGTCGCCCGCTTCTTCCCCGCCCTGGTGCTCAACTCCTGGGCCTTCATGCTGATCGTCAACGGCATCCTAGCGCAGGGGGTGCTGAGCCAGTTCCGCCGCAACCTGCGGCCGTCGCCTCCGATCGCGGCGCTGGAGCTGCCGCGCTGGGTCGGCCTCGCCCTGGCGGCAGCCGTCGCCGCCGCCTTCCTGCCCGGCCAGGCCGCCATGGTCGGCCAGAACGCGGCGATCATCCTGTTCCTGCCCTTTTTCTTTTTGGGACTTGCGGTTATACATGCGGTTTCGCACCGCTGGCCGGGCCGTGCGTTCATTCTGGTTTTGCTGTATCTGGTCATCATCCTGTTCGGGTGGCCTGCCCTGGTCGCGGCCGCCCTGGGCGTTATCGAACAATGGGTCCGCATCCGCCGGCGTCTGGCGCCGCCGGGTCCGGACCAGGAGAGCGAGTGATGGAAGTCATCCTGTTGGAGCGGGTCGAGAAGCTCGGCCAGATGGGCGAGGTGGTGAAGGTGAAGCCGGGCTTCGCCCGCAACTTCCTGCTGCCCCAGAAGAAGGCGCTGCGCGCCACCAAGGAGAACATGGGCTATTTCGAGCAGCGCCGGGCGCAGCTCGAGGCCACCAACCTGGAGCGCCGCGGCGAGGCCCAGGCCGTGGCCGGCAAGCTGGACGGTCTGGCCGTGGTGGTGATCCGCCAGGCGTCGGAGACCGCGCAGCTCTACGGCTCGGTGTCCAGCCGCGACATCGCGGACGCCGTCGTCGCGTCGGGCTTCACCGTCGAGCGGCGCCAGGTCGCGCTCGACAAGCCGATCAAGACCGTCGGCCTGCACCCGGTGCGCGTCGTGCTGCACCCGGAGGTCACCGTGACCGTCACGGTCAACGTCGCCCGCTCGGAGGAAGAGGCCGAGATGCAGGCCCGCGGCGAATCCGTCGTGGCCCGCGGCGACGAGCCCGAGCCCGCCGAGGAAATGGCGGAAGAAGAGCCCGCCGCCTGACCCGCGCCGTCGCCGCGCCGGTGGCCGATCGGCGCCCCGGCCGGCTGACGGCGATCCAGCGACACCGCCATGCGCTTTGAGCGAATCGGCTTTGTGGCCGCCGAGACGGCGGCGGCGCAGAAGGCCTCCGCCCGGCTGCGCCAGCGCTACCGCCACGTCCGGCCGGAGGAGGCCGACGTCATCGTCGCGCTCGGCGGCGACGGCCTGATGCTCGAATCGCTGCACCGGTTCATGGACCGCGAGGTGCCGATCTACGGGATGAACCGCGGCACCGTCGGGTTCCTGCTCAACAACTATCACGAAAACAGGCTGCTGCACCGGCTGGAAAACGCACAGGTCGTGGCGCTGCATCCGCTGCGCATGACCGCGACCACCGTGGACGGCCGCAAGCACGATGCGGTCAGCATCAACGAGGTGTCGCTGCTGCGCGAGACGCGTCAGGCGGCGAAGCTGCGCATCGTGATCGACGGCAAGGTGCGGCTGAAGGAGCTGGTGTGCGACGGCGCGCTGGTGTGCACGCCGGCCGGCTCCACCGCATACAACCTGTCGGCGCACGGCCCGATCCTGCCGCTGGTCGCGGAGCTGCTGGCGCTGACCCCGATCAGCGCGTTCCGGCCGCGGCGCTGGCGCGGCGCGCTGCTGCCGGCATCGGCGCGCGTGACGTTCGAGGTGCTGGAGCCGAAGAAGCGCCCGGTCAGCGCCGTCGCCGACTACACCGAGGTGCGCGACGTGATGCGCGTCAGCATCCGCGAGGACCGCAAGGTCGCGCTGCACCTTCTGTTCGACCCCGAGCACAACCTCGAGGAGCGCATCCTCAACGAGCAGTTCGTGCCGTAGGGCGCGCGGCGGCCCGCAATGTCATCGATGCTTTTGCTGTCAGCGCACGATCGGCGGAGGGGGCCCCTCCCCCAACCCCCTCCCACGAGGGGAGGGGGCTTTCTTCTCCCCGTCCCCTCGTGGGAGGGGTTTGGGGGGAGGGGGTGACTCCACACGTGTCACGCCCGCCGCAGGGCTTCGCCTGGCGCCCCGTCGCCACGGCGCTCGGCGTCGGGCTGGTCGGCGCCGGGATATTCCACGTCGCGACCCTGCCGCTGGCGTGGATCCTGGGCGCCATGTTCGCGGTGACGATCGCGGCGGTCGCGGGCCTGAAGATGGCGATCCCCGGCATCGTGCGCACGGTGTGCGTCACGGTGCTCGGCGTGCTGCTGGGCTCCGGCTTCACGCCGGAGATCTTCGACCGGCTGTCGGGCTGGGCGATCACCGCGTCGTTCATGCTGGTCTATGTCGTCGTCACCGGCATCCTGCTCGCCGCCGCGCTGCGCCGGCTGGCCGGCTACGACCCGGTGACGGCCTATTTCGCCGCGATGCCGGGCGGCATCACGGAGATGACCATGATCGGGACCGCGATGGGCGGCGACGGCCGGACCATCGCGCTGATCCACGGCGCGCGCATCCTGCTGGTCGCGCTGACGATCCCGGTTGGCTTCCGCTTCTTCGGCGGCTACATGCCGCAGGGCATGCAGGGCATGGGCGGCGGCCTGTTCGACCTCGCGGCGGTCGACGCAATGCTGCTGCTCGCCTGCGGCGCGCTCGGCTGGGCGATCGGGCCGCGGATCAGGCTGCCGGCCCCGCAGATGATGGGCGCGCTATTGCTGAGCGCAGCGGCGCATGCGACCGGCCTGATGGACGCCAAGCCGCCGGCCCTCCTCTCCGCCGCGGCGCAGCTCGGCATCGGCGCGGCGATCGGCTGCACCTTCGCCGGCGTGCGTCCCTCGGTGCTGGCCCGCACGCTCGCGGTGGCGGTCGGCACCATCGGCACCATGCTGCTGCTCACGCTCCTGGTCAGCATCGGGCTGGCGGCGCTGACCGGCTGGCCGGCGGCGGCGATCCTGCTCGCCTACGCGCCCGGCGGCGTCACCGAGATGTCGCTAGTCGCCCTCGCCATCGGGGTGGACGTGGTGTTCGTCGCCACCCACCACATCATCCGGTTTAGCTTCGTCATCCTGATCGCGCCGGCGACCGCGCGCCTGCTGGGCCGCCGCGGCGTGCTGCCGCTGCGCCGCCCGCCCGTGTAGCGCCGCGCCCGCACGCTCTGCTAGCCTGCGGCGAAGCCTGGGAGACCGCCGATGAACACCCGCCCCGCCGCCGACCCGCAGGCCGAGTTCCACCGCCGCATCGGCGGCCACGGCCTCGCCGCGCTGTGGGTGGCGCGCCGCGGCGTCGACCTGACGAAGCCGAAGTCGCCGGCGCAGCCGACCCTGTGGCGCTACGGCGACATCCGCCCCGACATCATGGAGGCCGGCGCGCTGATCACCGCCGAGGACGCGTTCCGCCGCGTGCTGGTGCTGGAGAACCCGGCGTTCCGCGGCGAGATGCGCATCACCAACACGCTCTACGCCGGCCTGCAGCTGGTGCGGCCCGGCGAGATCGCGCCGTGCCACCGCCACAGCCAGACCGCGTTCCGCTTCGTCGTCGAGGGCACCGGCGCGTTCACGGTGGTGGACGGCGAGCGCACCGCGCTGCACCCCGGCGACTTCGTCATCACGCCGCAGTGGAGCTGGCACGACCACGCCAACGAGGGCGACGTGCCGGTGGTGTGGCTCGACGTTCTCGACACGCCGCTGGTCGATTTCCTCGACACCGTGTTCCGCGAGCACTATCCGGAATTGCGCTACCCGATCGGCGCGCCCGACGACGTGTCGCTGGCCCGCTTCGGCGCCGGCCTGCTGCCCGAGGGCGCCGCGCCACGCGACGCCTCGCCGGTGTTCAACTACCGCTACGACAAGTCGCGCGCGGCGCTGGCCGCGATGGCGCGCGAGGCGGCGTGGGATCCGTGCCACGGCCTGCGGCTGCGCTACGCCCACCCGCAGACCGGCGGCCACGTGACGCCGACGATGGCGGCGCACCTGCAGCTGCTGCCCACCGGGTTCAGTGGCGCCGACTATCGCTGCACCGACGGCGCGATCTTCTGCGTCGTCGAGGGCCACGGCCGAACCATTGTCGACGGCACCGCGTTCGAGTGGGGGCCGCGCGACCTGCTGGTGATCCCGGGCTGGCACCGCCACCGCCACGAGGCCGACGGCGAGGCGGTGCTGTTCAGCGTCTCCGACCGCGCCGCGCAGCAGGCGCTGGGGCTGTGGCGGGAGGAGCGGTTCGACGGCGGGTGACGGGACCCGGGGAGGGGGCGTCTCAACCAACCGCTGCCCAACCCTACATCCCCGAAAAATCCGGCTTCTTCTTCGCCAGGAACGCGTCGATGCCGTGGCGGAACTCCGGCCCGGTGCGCAGCTTTTCGAACGCCTGGCCTTCCATGACGAGGCCGCTGTCGAGCGGGCTGCGCCAGGTCTCGTCGAGCACCTTCTTCAAGGTCGCCAGCGGGATCTGCGGCCGCACCGCCATCTCCTCGACCCAGCGGCCGATCGCGGCGTCGAGGCCGCCGTCCGGCACCACCTCGGTCACCAGCCCCCAGTCGAAGGCCTGCGCCGCGCCGATGCGCCGGCCGCGCATGATCATGTCCTTGGCGCGGCCGAGCCCGGCGAGGCGCGCGACGCGCTGCGTCCCGCCGGAGCCGGGGATGGTGCCGAGGTTGATCTCCGGCAGCGCGAGCTGGCTCGACTCGGTCGCGATGCGGAAGTCGCAGGCCAGCGCCAGCTCGAATGCGACGCCCATCGCGAACTTCTCGATCGCAGCGATCACCGGCTTGCGGCAGCGTTCCGGCGCGGCGACGTTCCACGCCATGTCCGACATCGCGTCGCGCGGCGCGGCGAGGAAGCCGGCGATGTCGCCGCCCGAGCTGTAGACCCCGTTGGCGCCGCGGATGACGATGACGCGCACCGCCGGGTCGTTGTCGAGCGCGGCGAGCGCGGCGGCAATCTGCGCGCGCGCCGGGAACGAGATTACGTTGAGCGGCGGCCGGTCGAGCACGACCGACGCCCAGTTCGCGCCCTTCTCCACCCGGAACCCGTCATAGCTGTCCATCGCGTCCTCCCCGCTGGCGGCGCGCGACCATAGCGCGGCGCGCGCGCCGGCTCCAGGCGCGGCGGTTTGACCCGTCTCGCCTTGCGTGCCACAGTCCGCGCGATCCCGCAGAGAAGGAACCGGAACCGGCATGGCCACGCGCGTCCTCGAATCCTGCACCGTCGCCGACGCCTACCTGGCGCTGCTCGCCGACCGCGGCGTCGAGTACTTCTTCGCCAACGCCGGCACCGATTTCGCGCCGCTGATCGAGGCGTTCGCCAAGGCCCAGGCGCTGGGCACGCCGGCGCCGAAGCCGGTCACCGTGCCGCACGAGAACGTCACCGTGGCGCTCGCCATGGGCTACACGATGGTCACCGGGCGGCCGCAGGCGGTGATGCTGCACACCACCGTCGGCACCGCCAACGGCATCTGCCAGGTGCTGAATTCCTATCGCCTCAATTTGCCGATGCTGTTCTCCGCCGGCCGAACGCCGTGGACCGAGGAAGGCGTGACCGGCGGCCGGTCGATCGACATCCATTGGACGCAGGAGATGTTCGACCAGGGCGGCATGCTGCGCGAGGCGACCAAGTGGGACTACGAGCTGCGCAACGCACAGCAGCTCGAATCCGTGGTCGACCGCGCGCTCAACCTGACGCGCGCGCAGCCGTGCGGGCCGGTCTACCTGACCCTGCCGCGCGAGGTGCTGGCGCAGCCGCTGGACCGCTTCGCCTTCGACAGCCCGGCGCGCCACGCCGACGCGCTGCCGCCGCACCCGGATGCCAACGCGGTCGACCGGCTGGCGGCGCTGCTGACGGCGGCGGAGCGGCCGGTGATCGTCGCGACGCAGCTCGGCTCGGACCACGCCGCGGTGGCGGCGCTCGGCGCGCTCGCCGACGCGCTGGCGATCCCGGTCGCGATGCACCGCCCGCGCACGCTGTGCCTGCCCGCCGACCACCCGATGCATGTCGGCTACGCCGCCGGGCCGTGGCTGAAGGACGCCGACCTCGTCATCGCGGTCGAGGCTTCGGCGCCGTGGATCCCGTCGCGCGAATCCCCGCCCGCGGACGCGGCCGTCGTTCATGTCGGCGTCGATCCGCTGTTCTCCACCCATCCGATCCGCGGCTTCCCGTGCGACCTCGCGGTCGCCGGTGCGGCGGCGGCGACGCTGACCGCGCTGGCGGCCGCCATCGACACTGCGCAGCCCGCGCTGCGCGACCGCATCGCGCGCCGCCGCGCGCGGGTCGCCGAGCGCCAGGCGATGCGGCAGGCGGCGCTGGCGCAAAAGCTGGAGCAGGCGGCGCGGCAGACGCCGATGCACCCGGCCTGGGTCAGCCACTGCCTCAACGAGGTGAAGGGCGAGGACGCGATCGTGATGATGGAATCGCCACTCGACCTCGACTACGCGCGGTTCAACCGGCCGGGCACCGTGTTCGTCGGCGCCAGCGGACTGGGCTGGGGCCTGGGCGGCGCGCTGGGCGCCAAGCTCGCCGCGCCGGACCGGCTGGTGATCGCGACCGAGGGCGACGGCGCCTACATGTACGGCAACCCGGTGTCGTCGCACTACGTCAGCGAGGCGCTGGGCCTGCCGTTCCTGACGGTGATCTTCAACAACCGGTCGTGGCACGCGGTGCGCCAGTCCACCCGCGGCCTATACCCGGACGGCTATGCCGCGCGCAGCAACGCCGAGCCGCTGACCGACCTGGAGCCGTCGCCGCGCTTCGAGCGGGTGGTGGCGGCGTCCGACGGCTACGGCGAGCGGGTAGAGGATCCGGCGGAGATGCCCGCCGCCCTGCAGCGGGCGCTGAAGGCGGTGCGCGAGGAGAAGCGCCAGGCGGTGCTGAACGTGATCTGCGCGGCGGTCTAGTAGAGGACAACCTCGAAGCCCGCCATGCTGAGCATGGCGTAGGCCCACAGCGCCGCGCCGGCGACGATGGCGCCGAGCACGCCCATCGCGCGGGTGTAGCGCCGCACGGCGATGTTGCGGACGACGCGCTCGGCGCCCCTGGGCCTGTACTTCTTCACCGCTGCCTCTCCTTCCGGCCCGGCCGCCCCCGGGCGGCGGGCCATTCGCCGCCACGGATGCAAGCGCCGTGCCAGCGCGGAGTCCTGCCGAATATCAAGCCGTTAGGTCATTATTTCGACAAGTTGGTGAATCGACTGTAAAGATTTCCGACACCGCGACTCCCGCGTTCCGGCGCGGCGGTTTCTCGGGCAAAGTGCCGCCGGACAGCAGAGGGTTCGGGCGATGGAAGACACGGTCCTGATAAGTCGCGACGGCGCGGTCGCGACGGTGACGATCAACCGGCCGGCGAAGCTCAACGCGCTCGACCGCGCGACCTGGGCCGGGCTCGGCGCGGCGATGAAGGCGCTGTCGGCCGACGACGACCTGCGCTGCATCGTGATCCGCGGCGCCGGCACCGCCGCGTTCGCCGCCGGCGCTGACATCACCGCCTTTCCGGCCGAGCGGTCGACCCCGGCTCAGGTCCGCGCCTACGAGGTCGCGACCGACGGCGCCATCCGCGCCATCGCCGACTGCCGCCACCCGGTGGTCGCAATGATCCACGGCCACTGCCTGGGCGGCGGGCTGGAGATCGCGGCGACCTGCGACATGCGCATCGCCGGCGAAAGCGCGCGCTTCGCGGTGCCGGTGAAGCGGACCGGCCTGTTCCTGTCCTACGACCTGCTCGGCACCCTGGTCGCGATCGCCGGTCGCGCCGCGGCGCTGG
The DNA here is from genome assembly GCA_050249455.1 of Rhodospirillaceae bacterium. Classification (GTDB taxonomy): domain Bacteria; phylum Pseudomonadota; class Alphaproteobacteria; order MPNO01; family VGEU01; genus JBFWQM01. The sequence continues at coordinate 38,071 of JBFWQM010000016.1, forward strand.
AGCTGACCCTGGAAGGCCGCACGCTCGACGCCGCCGAGGCGCTGGCCAAGGGCCTGGTCAACAGGGTCGTGCCCGACGCGGGACTGGAGGTGGAGGTACAGGCGACCGCCGCCCGTATCGCCGAGGGCGCCCCGCTGGCCGCCCGCTACCACAGGAAGGCGATCCGCCGCCTCGCCGAGCCGCGCCCGGTCACCGCGACCGAGATCGAGGCCAGCCACGCCTACGCCGAGACCGAGGACTACCAGGCCGCGTACAAGGCGTTCATCGCGAAGGAGAGGCCGCGGTTCCGCGGCAGATAGCCGGACCCGGAGGGCCTCTTCGCACCTCGAATCTCAGCCCCCCAAAAACTCCCTCACCCACCGCGCATAGTCCCCCTCGCGCGTCGCCCGCTGCATCAGCTCCTTCGGCGGCAACCCCTCCAGCTGCTCCGGCGGTGTGCCGTCGCGCAGCGCCTTCAGCGTCTCATAGACCGCGCGGACGGCGGCCATGATCGGCTGGTGGCCCTGCAGCGCGATGCGCACGCCGTGGCGGGCGAGGAACGCGGGGTCGCGGATGTCGGCGGTTGTGTTGCCGAAGATCAACGGCAGGCGCACGGCGGCGGCCACCGCCTCCACCTCGGCGCGGGTGCGCATGCCGGACAGGAAGATCGCATCGACCCCGGCGTCGGCGTAGGCGCGGGCGCGGGCGATCGCCTCGTCGATCCCGGCGATCGACGGTGCGCTGGTGCGGCCGACGACGACCAGCGCCTTGTCCTGCCGGCCGGCCAGGGCGGCGCGCATCTTGCCGACGCCTTCCTCGATCGGCAGCAGGCTCGCCTTGCCCTGGGAACCGAACGGCTGCGGCAGGTCGGTGTCCTCTATCGTGAGCGCCGAGACGCCGGCGGTCTCCAGCTCCTCTACCGTGCGCTTGACGTTGAGCGCATTGCCGTAGCCGTGGTCGGCGTCGACCATCAGCGGCAGGCCGTCCACCGCCCGGTTGATGCGCAGCGCCTGCTCGGCGAACTCGGTCAGGGTCAGCACCACGAGGTCGGGCGCGCCGAGCACGGTGAGCGAGCCGGTGGAGCCGGCGAACATCCCCATCTCGAAGCCGAGGTCCTGGGCGATGCGCGCCGACATCGGGTCGTAGACCGAGGCCGGATGGATGCAGCGATCAGTGGCGAGGAGCGCGCGGAACCTCTCGCGTCGGGGCGTCCAATGCATGGCGGGACTCCATCGGGAATGGCGCTAGAATACCGGCTACAAACCACGTCGGCGCGGCCAACGCGACGGAAATCGGGAGGCGGCACCATGGCACGTCCGGTCATCATCACCTGCGCCGTCACCGGCGGCGGCGACACCGTCGGCAAGCACCCCGCGATCCCGGTGACGCCGGAGGAGATCGCGACCGCCTGCGTCGAGGCGGCGAAGGCCGGCGCCGCGATCTGCCACATCCACGTGCGCGAGCCGGGCACCGGCAAGCCGAGCATGGAGATGGCCTACTACCGGGAAACGGTGGAGCGCATCCGCGCCTCGGGCACCGACCTGATCATCAACCTGACCACCGGCGCCGGCGGCCGCTACGTGCCGGGCGCCAACGACGTGCGCAGCGCCGGGCCGGGCTC
>JBFWQM010000017.1:0-2158 GCA_050249455.1 Rhodospirillaceae bacterium
ACCAGGGGCGGCTTGAACCGCTTGTAGTCGGCGATCTGCTCGTCGAGGAAGTACTGCACGCCCTTGGTCGGCAGGCCGATGCAGTTGATCATGCCGCCTTCGACCTCGGCGGCGCGCGGCGGCGGGTTGCCGGCGCGGTAGTTGCGCGACACCGTCTTGGCGACCAGCGCGCCCAGGCGGTTGATGTCGATGACCTGCGCGTACTCGGTGGAGAACGCGCCCGAGGCGGGCATCACCGGGTTCTGAAGGGTGACGTTCCCGATCTTAACGCTGAGATCTACCATCCCGTCGCCTCCTGCATGTCGAAGACGGGCCCCTCGATGCACACGCGGCGCAGCGTCTTCTGACCGTTGACCTCGAATGTCTTGACGCAGACGTAGCAGGGGCCCAGCCCGCATGCCATGATCTGCTCCATCGCGACCTCGCCCGGAATGCCGTGCTTCTTGCCGAGGTCCTTCATCAGCTTGAACAGCCGGTTGGAGCCGCAGGTGAAGAAGGCGTCGGCCTTCTTCTCGGCGATCAGCTTCTCGATGATCGCCTGCACGTTCTCAACCGAGCTGGTGCCGTCGGAGTCGAGCACCGGCACGATCGTCGCGCCGACCTTCTCGAACTTCTCGTGCGACAGCACGTAGTCGGCGTTGCGCGCCGACAGGATCGCCGTCACGCCCACGCCCTTCTCGCCCGCAAGCTGCGAGATCGGCGCCAGGGTGGCCAGCCCGACGCCGCGGCCGAGCACCACGATGTTCTTCCACGCCGGGTCGAACGAGAAGCCGACGCCGAGCGGGCCGACGATGTTGCACGCCTCGCCCGGCTTCAGGGTGGCCAAGCCGAAGGTGCCGCGGCCGACGCACTTGTAGAGGAACTCGATCGTGCCTTCGTCGCGGTTGACCGCGTAGACGCTCTGCGGCCGGCGGAACCAGAGGTCGCCCTGGTCGGGCGACGGGCACAGCACGTGGAAGAACTGGCCGGGCTTGGCGGTCAGCGCCTTGGGCGAGCCGCGCACCACCAGGTGCTTGTATTCCGGATTGACCCACTCGTGCGACAGCACGACGGTCAGCGTCTCCTCGACCGGCCGCTCGGCCGCGCCGCATTCGTTGGCGTCGCTCTTGCCCACGACGAAGGGCGAGGACGCAAAAACCTGTTTCTCAAGCATCAGGGGGCCTCGACAGCCTGTGGAATGACCGGAGTAGACCACAGGACTGTTCAAAAAACAAGAATTGTCCCGTTTTTTTTACACTCTTCCCAGGGTTGCAAATCTCTTGTAGGGGCGGACCTCAGGTCCGCCCGGCGGCGCCCGACCCGCCTCAAAAGCAGCGGGCGGACCTGAGGTCCGCCCCTACCGATTCCGGGCATTTCACCGCCCGCGGTACTGTGCGACCAGGCCCTGCATGAAGTCCGCCGCCGCCCGGCCCTTGAGCGCGCGGCGCCACATGTCGGTCGCCATTTTCTCGTGCAGGATCAGGGCCTCGGGGGCCGAGGTTATCATCCCGACGCCGCTCGTCACGTTGGGCTGCTCGCCGAGTCGGAACGGGCTCAGGGTCAGCACCTTGCGGTCGGGCTGGCGGAAGATCTGGAAGCTGGTGTGGGGCAGGGTGCCGGGCACCACGCCGATCTGGACGCCGATCGGCTCCTCCGCCATCAGCCGGGCGAGGTGCCCGGCCTCGGCCAGTGCGCCGGCGCGGCGGTCGCGCAGCACCGATTCGGGAAGGTCTAGCCGGCCGATCATGCCGTTGCGCAGGAAGCGCTCGATCTCGGACGCCGAGATCAGGTTGAGGATGCCGGGCTGGCGGCGGCGGTAGGTCTCCTTGCGCGCCTTGAGCACGTCCATCAGGTCGTTGACCTGCTCGACAAGGCGGTCGCGGTCCTCCGCATCCGCCGGAATGCTTTCGATCAGCACGTCCTTGAGCGTGGCGTCGAAGGCGTCGGAGGCGAGCAGGTAGGACACCGGCCCGGCCAACACGACGATGTGCTCGGCGACCTCCTCAAGCTGGCGCATCCGCTCGAAGAACGCGACGGAGGAGGCGATGTATTCGACGCCGACGCCGAGCAGGGTGGGCACCGACACCTCGAGCAGCTCGGCCAGCTTCTCCAGCGTCTCGATCTTGGCGACCTCGCCCTTCTCGAATCGGTAGAGCGCGGTGCGCGAGATGCCGATGCG
>JBFWQM010000017.1:2258-39528 GCA_050249455.1 Rhodospirillaceae bacterium
CGCCGAGCGGGTTGAGCGGCGTCGGGGTCTCGTGGTGGATCAGGGTGACCGGAGGCATCTCCGGCGCGGTGATCAGAAGGTATTCGGCGAGCGTGGTCGACAGCGGCTGCCCCGCCTCGTCGAACCGCATCCACTCGAACAGCGTGTTGCCGATGCCGTGCGCGCTGCCGCCGAGGATCTGGCCGTCGACGACGGTGGGGTGGATCAGCACGCCGGAATCGTGCGCCATCACATAGGTGAGGACGCGCACCTCGCCGGTGTCGGGATCGACCTCGACCTCGGCGACGGCGGTGCCGTTGGCGAACGCCATGTTGTCGATGACGTGCTGCTCCGTCGCTTCCATGCCGGGATCGACGCCGGGCGGCAGCGCGTAGCCGGCGGTGCCGGCCATCGCGTTGGCGATCTTGCCCAGCGAGACCTTCATGTCGGGCACGCCCCGCAAGCGGATCTCGCGCCCGACGATCTCCAGGTCGTTCTCCGACGCCTCCAGCAGGTGCGCCGCGACCTTCAGCAGCTTGTCGCGCACGCGCTGCGCGGCGAGGTGGGCGGAGGTGCCGGCCATCACCGCCTGCCGGCTGTTGGAGCCGCCGAGGCCGTTGGCGATGGTGGCGGTGTCGCCGCACACGACCTCGACGTTGCCCATGTCGCCGCCGATCTGCTCGGCGACCACCTGCGCCAGCATGGTGTGGGTCGATTGCCCCATCGCGGTCGCGCCGGTGTAGACGATCACCTTGCCCGACGGGCCGACCCGCACGGTGACGCTTTCGAACGGCCCACGCCCGGTGCCCTTCACGTAGTTGGCGACGCCGATGCCGAGATAGCGCCCCTCGGCCCGCGCCGCCGCCTGGCGCGCCGGGAAGCCGTCCCAGCCGGCGGCCTGCAGCGCGCTCTCCTGGCATTCCGGGTAGTTGCCGCTGTCGAGGAACACAGCCATGCCGCCGCGCGTCTTCAGCGGATAGGTGTACGGCATCGCCTCGCCGGGGATCAGGTTGCGCCGGCGCACCTCGGCGCGGTCGATGCCGAGTTCGCGCGCGACCCGGTCGAGCAGGCGCTCCATCGCGAACACGCCCTGCGGGTGGCCGGCGCCGCGTACCGGCGTCGCCGGCACCTTGCTGGTCAGCGCCAGGCGCACGTTCATCTTGTAGGCGGGCACGATGTAGGGCAGCGGGATCGTCTCGGCCGAGTTGTACGGCAGGTTGACGCCGCGCGCGGTGTAGGCGCCGTGGTCGTGGATGATGCCGCCGCGGATGCCGCGGATGCGGCCGTCCGCCTCCACCGCGATCTCGACGTCGAGGTACTGGTCGCGCTCCTGCGTCGTCGCGATGAAGTGCTCGCGGCGGTCCTCGATCCACTTGACCGGCCGGCCGACGATCTTCGACGCCAGGCACAGCGTGATGTCTTCCGGATAGAACACCAGCTTGGGGCCGAAGCCGCCGCCGACGTCGGGGGTGATGACGCGGATGCGCCGCTCGTCCCAGCCCAGCATGTCGGTCATGATCCGCATCGCGGCGTGCGGCATCTGGGTCGAAGACCACAGGGTCAGCCGCTCCTCGTTGCGGTCGTAGTGGGCGACCGAGCCGCGGCACTCGATCGAATGCGCCGCGCCGCGGTGGATCCACAGCTCTTCCTTGAAGACGTGCGGGGCACCGGCGAACGCGGCGTCGACATCGCCGAAGCCCATCGAGAACTCGGCCAGCAGATTGTGCGGCGCGGCGCGGTGGACCTTGGGCGCGCCGGGCGCCAGCGCGTCGCGGCAGTCGGCGACCGACGGCAGCGGCTGCCAGTCGACCTCGACCAGGGCCGCCGCGTCCTCGGCGGCATAGCGGCTGTCGGCGACGACGATGGCGACCGGCTCGCCGACATGCACCGCCTCGTCGCCGGCCAGCGCCGGGCGGTTGAGGTCCTGCTTGTAGGAGGCGGACGGCAGCCCGACCACCATGCGCTCGTTGGCGAGGTGCGGCCGCAGGTCGTCCAGTGTCAGCACCGCGGCGACGCCGGGCACCGCGAGCGCAGCGGCCTTGTCGACGCCGGTGATCGCCGCGTGCGGGTGCGGGCTGCGCACGAACGCCGCGTGCAGCATGCCGTGCAGGCGGACGTCGTCGATGAACCTCGCGCGCCCGTGCAGCAGCGCCGGGTCCTCGAGGCGGGCGACGTTGGCGCCGAAGGTCTTCGTCGTCATGAGGCGAATCGTGCGGCGGTGCCGGCGGGTTGGCGCCTGGCGCGCGGAGGCGCCCCCTCCCCCCAACCCCCTCCCACGAGGGGAGGGGGAGTTCCTAGCCCCCTCCCCTCGTGGGAGGGGGTTGGGGGAGGGGGCGTCTCCGCGCCCCGATGCACGCAGTCCAGCATCGTCCCGCTAGCTTCGCGGCAGCACGTCGGCGAACTTCGCCTTGATGCGGTCGTCGAGGTCCTTGCTCGACCGCGCGACGATCGGGAACGACTCGCGCCGGTTGAACGGCTTGCACGCGTCGATGATGACGCGCGCGTTGCGCCGGTCGTCCTCGGCATAGACCATCGGGTCGAGGTGGGTGGACCACGCGCCGCGGATGGTCTCCATGTCCTCGCGCGGGTCGAACCGCGTGCACATCGCCCAGATCACGTCGTTCATGTTCGACGGGTCAATGTCGTCGTCGACCACCACGACCCAGCGGTTGGCGTAGGCGCCGGCGTGGCACTGCGAGGCGATCAGCCCGGCCTGCTTGGCGTGGCCGCCGTAGAGCTGCTTGATCGAGACGGTGAGCCACATCCGGCTGCCGCCGGCCTCGTGCGACCACACGCCCTTGACCTCGGGGATGCCGGCCGCCTCGAGCTGGTTCCAAACCGCGCCGCTGCGGTAGGTGCCGCGGTAGAACGTGTCGTCGTTGGGCGGCACCGCGGGCACAGCGCCGAGCAGGATCGGGTCGTTCCGGTGCATCAGGGTCGCGATGCGGATCGCCGGCTCCTTCTTCTTGCCGCCGGCGTAGTAGCCGGTCCATTCGCCGAGCGGGCCTTCGTCGACATAGTCGTCGGGATGGACGAAGCCCTCGAACGCGATCTCGGCGTTGGCCGGGATGGGAAGCCCCGTGACCGGGCCGTTGATGACCTCGATCGCCTCGCCGATCAGCCCGCCGGCCATGTCGTACTCGTTCTTGCCGTAGGGCATCTCCAGCCCGGCGACCATGAACATCGCCGGGTGCATGCCGCACACCACCGCGATCGGCGCCGGCTCGCCGCGCTCGCGGTAGCGCTGCAGAATGATGTTGCCGTGCTTGCCCTTCGACGTCATGACCGAGGCAGTATTCTTGTCATGCGCCTGCACCCGGTAGGCGCCGTAGTTGATCCAGCCCGAGTCCGGATCCTTCATGATCACCATGCAGCCGGTGCCGATGAAGTAGCCGCCGTCGTGCTCGTGCCAGCGCGGCGTCGGGATCTTGGTCAGGTCGATCTCGGCGCCGGTCATCACGTTGTCGAGCACTGCGCCGCCGTTGACCACACGCGGCGCGATCGACGGCGCCGCCTTCATGTACTTGCGCCAGTAGTCGACCAGCGCCATCTCGGGCGAATCGACATCGAGGCCCAGGGTCAGGTTGATCCGCCGGGTCGAGGTCAGCAGGTTGGCCAGCACCCGGTAGCCCTTGGGATAGCCCGGCACCTCGTCGAACAGCACCGCCGGGTTGCCCATCTTGCGCTGGTGCAGGTCGACGATGGCGCCGATCTCGACCTCGCGCTCGGCGCCGGCCACCTTGGTCACCTCGCCGTTGGCCTCGAGCTGCGCCACCCACGCGCGCAGGTCCTGCTTCGGCTTGTCGGGCATCGCGTCCGTCCTCCAGAACGGGCGGGTCTAAGACCCGCCCCTACGTAGCGTCGATTTTGTAGGGGCGGGTTTCAAACCCGCCCGCGGTCTGTCCGCGCGTCTATCGCCCGTCCAGGATCTTCTTCAGCCGCTGCGGCGTTACCGGCAGCTGCGTCACCGCGCCGGGGATGCCGACCGCGTAGTCGATGGCCGACGCGATGGCCGCGCCGACGCCGGTGATGCCGGCCTCTCCGGCGCCCTTAATTCCGAGCGGGTTGCGCGGGCTGATGTAGTCCTCGCGCAGGATCACCTCGACCGGCGGCACCTCGCGCAGGGTGGGCATCAGGTAGTCGGCGAAGGTGACCGACAGCGGCTGGCCGCGCTCGTCGTAGACGAACTCCTCCAGCAGCGCGCCGCCCAGGCCTTGCGCGAAGCCGCCGACGATCTGGCCTTCGACCAGCATCGGGTTGACCGCGCGGCCGATGTCGTAGCCGATCACGTAGCGCTCGACCTTCACGCCGCCGGTCTCGCGGTCGACCTGCACGACGGCGAGGTGGACGCCGTAGGGATAGGTCTGGTGGTCGGCGTGGAACCAGCCGTCGGCGTAGAGCCCCGGCTCGTGGCCGCCGAACGAGCCAGACGTGGGCAGCAGCTTCTGCGCGACCTCCGCCAGGGTCACCGAGCCGCCGCCCGGCGCGTCGCGCCGCACCACTACGCCGTCCGCGATGTCGAGCGACTCCACGGGTGCCTGCAGCAGCGCCGCGGCGACGTCGAGCGCCTTGGCGCGTACCTTCAGCGCCGCGGCGTGGGTGGCGTTGCCGGTCATCACCGTGGCGCGCGAGGCGTGCGCGCCGATGCCGTACTCGATGCGGTCGGTCTGGCCGTGGATCACCCGTACCTTGCGGTAGTCCACGCCGAGCGTGTCGGCGCAGATCTGCGCCATCGCGGTCTCGAAGCCCTGGCCGATCGAGGCGCCGCCGGTCACCACCTCGACCGCGCCGGTCTGGTCCACCGTGACGCGCGTGCCGTCATAGGGGCCGAGGCCGCTCTTCTCCACGAACACCGCGACGCCGACGCCGACCGCCTCGCCCTTCGCCCGCCGCGCGGCGAGCGACGCCTTCAGGTCGTCCCATGCGACGTGGTCGAGCGTGCGCTGCAGCAGCGCGGCGTAGTCGCCGGAGTCGAACTCCACCGCGTCGCCGATCACCTCCAGCGGCAGCGCGTAGGGCAGCTCGTCCGCGGCGATCAGGTTGCGACGGCGCAGCTCGATCGGGTCGATCTTCATGCGCTCGGCGATAGCGTCCATCAGCCGCTCGCGCACGAACGTGGTCTCGTAGCGGCCGGGCGCGCGGTAGGTCGCGGCCGGCGTCTTGTTGGTCAGCCGGAAGCGGCCCGTCACGCGGTAGTGCGGCACGCGATACGGCCCGCCCAGGATGCCCGAGGTCATGCCGACCACGCGCGTCGCATGGGTGCGGGCATAGGCGCCCTGGTCGTGGAAGAACTCGTCGTCGAGCGCCAGGATGTGGCCGTCGGCGTCCAGCGCGGCGCGCACCTTGTGGCGCTGCTGGCGCGAGTGGTTGGCCGTCATCAGGTGCTCGTGGCGGTCCTCGATCCACTTCACCGGCCGCTCGAAGCGCAGCGCGGCCGCGCACACCAGCACGTCCTCCGGGTAGAGCTCGCCGCGGATGCCGAATCCGCCGCCGACATGGCTCTCGTGCACGTGCACGCCGTGCAGCGGGCGATCGAACATCCGCGCCAGCGCCTCGCGGTTGCGGTGCGGCACCTTGGCGGCGCCGTGCAGTTCCAGCACGTCGCGCGCCGCGTCGTAGCGGCCGATCGCGCCGCGGGTCTCCATCGGCACGCCGGAGTGCCGGCCGATCCGGAGGTCGAGCTCGACCACGGTGTGGGCGGCGGCGAACGCCGGCTCCACCTCGCCATAGCCCTGCACGATCACCGCGGCTTCCGTGGTGCGGCCGGGCGCGAACTCGCCCGGCGGCGCGGCGCCGTCGATCAGGGCGGTCAGCTCCTCGACCTCGATGACGACGAGGTCGGCCGCGTCCTCCGCGACATAGGCGTCGTCGGCGAAGATCGCGACGACCGGTTCGCCGACATAGCGCAGCCGCTCACGCGCCAGCACCGGCTGGCGATAGGGCTCCAGCTTCTCGATGCGGCCTTCGCGGAAGTCAATGGGCGGCACCTCGGGGATGTCGTCGGCCGTCCACACCGCCCACACGCCGGGCAGGTCGCGCGCCGCCGCGACGTCGATCGACCTGAGGATCGCGCTGGGCCAGCTCGAGCGCACGATGCGCATGTGGAGCTGGTGCGGGAAGTTGATGTCGGCGGCGAACTGGCCGCGGCCGGTGAGCAGCGGCGGGTCCTCGACACGCGGGACCGACTTGCCGATCCACGACGACTGGGTTGCCATCACCGCCCCCGCATTTCTGCCGCCGCTGCGCGCACCGCCTTGACGATGTTGGCGTAGCCAGTGCAGCGGCATAGGTTGGACGACAGCACTTCCATCAGCCCGTCGTCGTCGATGTCGGGCTCCTTCTCCAGCACGCCGACCACCAGCATCAGGAAGCCGGGGGTGCAGAAGCCGCACTGCAGCGCATGGTGCTCGGTGAACGCCTTCTGCAGCGGATGCAGGGTCTTGCCGTCGGCAAGGCCCTCGACGGTGCGCACCGGACGGCCGTCGGCCTGAACCGCGAACATCAGGCACGAGCGCACCGGCGCGCCGTCGACGATGACGGTGCAGGCGCCGCAGATGCCGTGCTCGCATCCCGTGTGCGTGCCGGTCAGGCCGCAGTCGTCGCGCAGCGTGTCCGCCAGCGTCCGCCGCGGGTCGATGGTCACCGCATGGCGGCGCCCGTTGACGTTGAGCGTGATCGACACCTTCTCGGTCATGCGGCCTCTTCCAGCGCGCGGCGGGTCAGCGTCCGGACGAGGTCGCGCCGGTAGCCGGCCGTCGTCTGGGTGTCCTCCATCGGGTCGACCGCGTCGGCGGCGGCGTCGGCGGCGGCGCGGAACGCCGCCTCGCCCGGCGCGCGCCCGTTGAGCGCCGACTCGGCGGCGGCGATGCGGCGCGGTCGCTCCTCGGCGCCGCCGATGCCGATGCGGGCGTCGGCGATGGCGCCGTTTGCGACCCGGTAGGTCGCCACCGCCATGGCGTAGGCGAAGTCGCCGGCGCGGCGGTTGAATTCCTGGAACCCGGTTCGGGTCCCGGCGGGCAGGATCGGCAACCGCGCTTCCACCAGCAGCTCGTCGGCCGCCAGCGTCGTCGCGAGCGCCCCGGCGAAGAAGTCGGCGGCGGCGATCCGGCGCGTCCCGCCGGCGCTCCGCACCGTCATCTCGGCGTCCAGCGCGGCGGCGACGCAGCACCACTCGGACGCCGGGTCGGCGTGAGCCAGGCTGCCGCAGAAGGTGCCGCGCTGGCGGATCGGGTAGTGGGCGATGTGGTGCACCACCGCGGCCAGCAGCCGCCCGGTCGGTCCCGGCTCCACCGGCTTGTGGAAGGCGGCGTGGCGCACCAGGGCGCCGATGGCGAGCCGGTCGCCCTCGACGGCCAGCCGGTCGAGACCGGCGACGCCGTTGATGTCCACCAGGTGCGCCGGCCGCGCCAGCCGGAAGGCCATCGTCGGCACCAGGCTCTGGCCGCCGGCGAGCACCCGCCCGTCCTGCGGCGCCACCTCGGCGAGGAGCGCGACCGCCTCCTCTACCGACTTCGGCGCGTGGTAGCGGAACGGCGCCGGTTTCATGTCATCTGTCCCATAAATGGGAAAATTATAGAAATTTGCACGGGCGCACAATCGCTCCTGTCAGGCCCGCACGCGCGCCAGGACGCGGTCGACCATGACGCCGGACTGACCCAGATAGTTGGCCGGGTCGCACATCTTGGCCAGCGCGCCGCGGTCGAGGTGCCGATTGATCTCCGGGTGCTCGGCGAGCAGGTCGAGCAAGGGGCGGTCCTGCTTAAGCGACTCACGGCAGATGTCGTAGACGAGGTCGTGGGCGTATTCGCGCCCGATATACGGGCCGAGGCCCATCATCACCGCCTCCGACACCACCAGCCCCTTGGTGATGTCGAGGTTGGCGCGCATGCGGTCGGCGTCTACCTCGAGGCCGGCGAGGATGAACTTGGCTTGCTTCAGCGCGCCGGCGGTCAGGCAGAACGCTTCCGGCAGCACGATCCACTCGATCTCCCACGGGCCGGTCGAGCGCTCGTGATCGGCGACCATCGCATCCATCAGCGCGGCGGCGTGCTGGCGCACCACCGAGATCGCGCCGTGGATGTAGCAGCACGAGATCGGGTTGCGCTTCTGCGGCATGGTGCTGGACGAGCCGCGGCCGGGGGCGAACGGCTCGTAGACCTCCGCCACCTCGGTCTGCATCATCAGCTTGACGTCCATCGACAGCTTGCCCAGCGTGCCGCCAACCATGCCGAGGAAGCAGCCGACCTCGGCGATGCAGTCCCGCACGGTGTGCCAGGCGATCGCCGGCTGGGCGAGGCCGAGCTCGGCCATCACGCCTTCCTGGGTCTCCATCGCGCCCGATTCGAGCGAGGCCAAGGTGCCGACCGCGCCGCCGAACTCGCCCGCCAGCACGCGCGGCCGAAGCTGCGCCAGCCGCTCGCGGTGGCGCTCCACCGCGGCCAGCAGGCACGCCATCTTGTAGCCGAAGGTCAGCGGGATCGCCTGCTGCAGGTTGCTGCGCCCCGCCATCGGCGTGTCGCGGTGGCGCTTCGCCAGCGACGCCATCGACGCGGAGATTTCCTTCAGGTCGGCCTCGACGAGGTGGAGCGCCTCGCGGATCTGCAGGATGGTGGCGGTGTCCGTGATGTCCTGGGTCGTCGCGCCCCAGTGGCAGTATTCGCCCAGCTTGTCGCGGCAGGCGGCGTTGAGCTGCGACACGACGCCGAGCACCGGATAGCCGATCCGCTCGGTGGTCGCCTTCAGCTTCTTCATGTCGATCTTGTCGACCGTGCAGTTGCGCACGATCTCGTCCGCCGCTTCGGCCGGGATGATGCCGAGCCGGCCCTGCACCTTGGCGAGCGCGGCCTCGAAGTCGAGGTATTTCTGCGTCCGGTTCTCGTCCGACCACACCCGCCGCATCGCCTCGGTCGAGAAGATGTCGCCGAAGATGCCCGAGTCGATGATCGTCGCGCCCATGTGCCCGTCTCCCTGTCGCAAATCGCGGGGGGAGGGTAGTGGACGCAAGACTGCCGCGCCAGGGGCGACGGCCGACGGCGCAAACGAAACGGGGCGGGTCATCGACCCGCCCCGCGTCGCGTGCATGCGGCCCCGTGCTATTCCGCCGGAACCGACGGACTGCGGCGGGTGCGGATCATCGCGCTGAAGTCGGTGCCTTCGTCGCGGTGGGTGCCGCCCAGGCGGGCCGCCCACCACGCCGCCGCGGCGCCGACCAGGAGCGACGCGGCGCTCAGGAACGCGACCAGGATGGCGGCCTTGCGCGCCTGGTCGGCCGCCTCGCGCGCCTTCTCTTCCGCGGCTTGGGCGGTCGCCCGCGCCTGAGCGATCACCTCGTTCACGCGCGCTTCCGCCTCCGGCTGGCTCAGCCCGGTGCGGGCGCTGACGATGCGCGCCAGATAGGCGCGGTCTTCCTGCGGGATCGAGCCGCTCGCCGCGCCGGCGGCGAGGATGCGCACCGATTCCTGCCGCGACGCCGCGGTGTCGCCCGGCGCCGGCTGCGCGTCGGACCGGAACATCAGGTCGACGGTGTAGCCGAACGGATCCGCCGGGCTGCTTTGCGCGGCCTGTCCGGACGGCCCGCTCTGCCCGCTTGCTGCCGCTGCGGCGCCGCCGGCTGCCGTCATCGCACCGGCGGCGATTCCGCTCGCCGCCGTCGCCGCGACCTCGGCGCCGGTGCGCGCCGCGCCGGCGATGGTGGAGGCCGCCAGCAGCATCGCCGCCAGCGCGCCGATGCCCCACACCACGAGGCCGTGCAGGCCGTCGCGCATGTCAGCCTCGTGCGGCGTCCCTTCGAACAGCCGCCGGCGCAGCCGGCCGGTGACATAGCCGCCGGCGGCGAAGCTCGACACCTGCACCCACAGGAGCCACAGCGCGCTGACGACGGCGATGGCGGTCAGCGACGCGCCTTCGCCGCGGTGAGGCGAGGTGAGCGTCAGCCCGATGGCGGCGCCGAACGCCAGCATCAGGAACGACAGCGCGGCGGCGAACACGGCCCCCGCGAAGATCGCGCCCCAATCGACATAGGACGCGTCGCCGGCCGCGGCGGTGCGCCGCGGCACGTCGACCGGCGCTGCGGGGCTCGCCATCACCGCAGCCCGAAGAACGAGAGGATCGCCATGATCACGACGATCAGGCCGATCAGATAAATGATGCCGTCCATTGCGAAACCTCCACGCGGGGTTTGGTTGCGGGCACGAAACGTCGCGCCGCGCTAACGGTTCCGCAGGCTGCAACCGGAACCCGACGCCGCCCGGAAGGTTACGGATGCATCTCTTCCAACAAAGGGTGGAACTCGCAATGGACTGGAACCGGGTCGAAGGCAACTGGAAGCAGGTTCGCGGCAAGATCCAGGAGAAGTGGGGCAAGCTGACGAACGACGACCTCGATCAGATCGAGGGGAAGCGCGACCAGCTCGAAGGCAAGATCCAGGAGCGCTACGGCGTCGCCAAGGACGAGGTCAAGAAGGACGTCGATAGCTGGTACAACCAGCAGAAGTGGTAGCTCCCCCTGCCTGACCGACACGAAAGCCCCGGCCTCGCGCCGGGGCTTCTCGTTTCGCGCGGCTGCACCTACTCTCGCGCCCAGGGAAAAAAGGGCGACGGTCGTGGCGGCAGGACGGGAGTGGTGGCGCGGCGCGGTGATCTACCAGATCTATCCGCGCAGCTTCCAGGACAGCGACGGCGACGGGGTCGGCGACCTGCCCGGCATCCTCGCGCGGCTCGACCACGTCGCGTCGCTCGGCGCCGACGCGATCTGGCTGTCGCCGTTCTTCGCCTCGCCGCAGCGCGATTTCGGCTACGACGTCAGCGACTACTGCGCGGTCGATCCGCTGTTCGGCACGCTCGCGGATTTCGACCGGCTGGTCGCGCGCGCCCACGCCCTCGGCCTCAAGATCGTCGTCGACATGGTGTGGAGCCACACCTCCGACGCGCATCCGTGGTTCGAGGACAGCCGCGCGGCGCGCGACGGAGAGTGCGCGGACTGGTACGTGTGGGCAGACCCGCTGGGCGACGGCCGGCCGCCGAACAACTGGCTGTCGGTTTTCGGCGGCGGCGCCTGGACGTGGGAGCCGCGGCGCCGGCAGTACTACCTGCACCACTTCCTGGCGAGCCAGCCCAAGCTCAACCTGCGCAGCGAGGTGGTGTGCGCCGCGCTGTTCGACGCGGCGCGGTTCTGGATCGACCGCGGAGTCGACGGCTTCCGGCTCGATGCGGTGGACTTCATGTTCCACGACGCGTCGCTGCGCGACAACCCGCCGATGCCGCCCGGCGCCGAGCCGCCGACGCGGCCGTTCCGCATGCAGTTCCACCTGCACGACATGATGCAGCCGGAGACGCTGGGATTCCTCGCCCGCCTGCGTCGCTTCCTCGACGACAAGGGCGACGTCGTCGCGCTGGCCGAGGTATCGAGCGAGGAGGGAGCGTTCGACCGCTGCGGGCTCTATACGCAGATCGACTCCGGCAGCCTGCACATGGCCTACACCCTCGGGCTGATGAAGCGGCCGTTTGCGTGGGAAAACATCGTCGACCTCGCGGTGGAAGCGGAGCGCGCGGTGCCGCACGGTGCCCTGTGCTGGATGTTCTCCAACCACGACGTGGAGCGTGCGGTGAGCCGGTGGAGCGGGGGCCGGCCGACGCCGGCCTTTGCCCGGCTCCTGATGGCGCTGCTGCTCACGCTGCGCGGCGGCGCCTGCGTCTACCAGGGCGAGGAGCTCGGCCTGCCCGAGGCCGAGGTGCCGCGAGAGGCGATGCGCGATCCCTACGGCATCGCGTTCTGGCCGACCTTCCGCGGCCGCGACGGGGCGCGCACGCCGATGCCGTGGTCGGGCGCGGCGCCACATGCCGGGTTCACCGCCGGCGCCGCGCCGTGGCTGCCCGTGCCGGCGCCGCACGCGGCGCTCGCCGTCGACCTCCAGGAGCGGGATCCCGCATCGACGCTCCATGCCTGGCGGCGGTTCCTCGCGTGGCGGCGCATGCAGCGGGATCTGGTCGAAGGCAACATGCACGTGATCGACCTGCCGCCGCCGGGCCTGGCGCTGCGCCGCGGCGCCATCCTCGCGGTGTTCAACCTCGCGGCGGCCCCGCAGCGAATCCCTCTCGATCGGCTGCCGCCGTCGCGCCCGCTCGCCGGCCACGGCTTCGATTCCGCGGTCTCCGACGGCGCGCTCCGGCTGCCGCCGCACGGCGTCTACTACGGCCGCCTGTCCGCCTAACCGGTCCCTATGAACTGGCGCGGTCGCCGTCGCCCACGCCGTCGCGGGTCAGGATCGCGGCGGGCAGGACGGCGAACAGCGTCTCGGCCGGCAGCGCCACGCCGCCCTCGTGCGGTACGGGCGTGACCTGCGTGCCGGTCAGCGCATCGTGCCACGGCCGCGCGTCGTCGCCGGGCATGACGACGGCGGTGTCGTGCCACCGCTCGCCCGGCGCGTAGGACAGCGCCGACGCCCCGAGCAGATCGACGAACAGCCGGGCGGTGGCGACGACGATCTCGGCGCCGTCGTGGCGGCGCGCGAAGGCGACGACGTTGTGGGTGCGGCGGCCTACCGCCTCCAGCGGCTCGTAGCCGCCGTCGCGGAACAGCGCCGGCAGCGCGGCGCGCAGCCTCAGGGCGGCCGTCGTCGCGTGCAGCTTGATGCGGCCGTCGATCCACGAATCCAGCATCGCCCGGACGCTCGCCGGATCGGGTGCGGCGGGCAAGGCCGCGAGCATCCGGCGGCGACGGCCGAAGTCGACCGGGCGGCGGTTGTCCGGGTCGACCAGGCTGAGGTCCCACAGCTCGCAGCCGCGATAGATATCGGGCACGCCGGGCGCGGTGCATTTCAGGATCGCCTGGCACAGTCCGTTCAGCATGCCGTGGAAGGCGACGGTCTCGGCGAAGCCGACGAAGTCGTCGAGGAACGGGTTGGGGCGCTCGACCTCCAGCAGCCGCTGCACGAAGGCGGTGCAGGCGTCCTCGTAGGCGGGGTAGGGATTGTCCCAGCTCGAATGCTGCTTCGCCTCGCGCACCGCCTTGACCACGAACCCGGCCAGCCTCGGTGCCAAGTTGCCCAGCTCGTCCGCCGACTGCGGCCGCCGGCCGGTCAGCGCCACCGGCCACGATGCGACCAGGGTCTGGTAGATCATGTAGGCGTCGTTGCGGGTCGGGGCCTGGCCGTCGTCCGCGGCGCGCACCAGCCGCCGGTTGAGCCGGTGCCAGCGCGCGACGCGCGCCGACCACGCCTGGGGAATCTCGGAGAGCACGTCAAGCCGGGCGCGCGCATCCTCGCCGCGCTTGGTGTCGTGGGTGGCCGTGGCCAGCATCGCGTGCGGCCACTGGCGGGCGCGCTGGCGGTTGGCCTGGTGGAACGCGGCGGAGGCGACTCCGAACTGGCGCGGCTCGCCGCCGACCTCGTTGAGCGACAGGAGCCGGTTGTGGCGGTAGAAGACAGTGTCCTCCAGCGACTTCGCCATCACCGGGCCGGTGTATTGCTGGAATTTCATGGCGGCGCGCAGCACCGCGGCGCGCGGGCCCGGGAACGTCGCGGTCAGGATGGCGCGGATGAAGTCGAACACCTCGACGTCGGCGGCGCGCCAGCCGCGCCGCGCCCGGCTGATCGCCCAGTCGATGTCGCGCCGGTCCTCCGCGGTGTCTCCCGCGTCCGACACGTAGGTGCGGTAGACCGGGAACTGCGCGACGACCTCGCGCAGCGCGGCGCGGAGCCGTTCGCCGGTGTAGTCGCGGGTTGACCAGTCGCGCTCGGAGATGCGGTCGATCTCGTTGGCGAGGATGTTGAGCTCGCTCGCCAGCATGTTCTCGATCACGAACGCCTTGGCCTCTGCGACCTCGTCGTCGAACGGCGGCATCGGCCCGGCGAACTGGCGCCACGCGCGGTCCATGCCGCGCTCGCCCGCCGGGTCGACGAACAGGCCGTTGACCAGGTTGACGAACTCGTAGCCGGTGGTGCCGGCGATCGGCCAGTCCGCGCGCAGGTTCTCGTGCGCCGCCAGGATCTTCTCGACCACGATGTAGAAGTCGCCATCGGCGCCGGCGGGCCGCCTGGCGCGCGCGAATTCCTGCAGGCGGCGGCAATAGGCGGCGGGGTCGTAGAGGCCGTCGACATGGTCGAGGCGCAGGCCGTGCAGGTCGCCGCTCTCGATCAGCCGGCCGACCAGTCCGTGGGTGATGTCGAACAGGCGCCGGTGCTCCATGCGGATGCCGGCCAGGTCGTTGATGTTGAAGAACCGGCGGTAGTTGATCTCGTCCGCGGCGACCCGCCAGAAAGCGAGGCGGTAGTGCTGCCGCTCGAGGAGCGCGTGCAGCGCCGCGAAGCTGCCCGGCTCGCCAGGCGCGCCGTTGAAGGAGGCCGCGGCACGGTCGAGGAAGCGGGCGACGGACGGGGACGCGCGGGCCGCGTCCACCAGCGAACCCCGCAGCACCTCGTCGCGCCGCCGCCAGTCGTCGCGCTGTCGGGCGGAAGGCCGGCGCAGCAGGTCGAAGCCATCGGCGATGGCGGCGATGCCGGCGGCTTCCGGCAACTCGGCGGCGGCCAGCGCGCGACGCAGGATGACGGCCTGCGTGCGCGGCCGGATCGGCAGCCTGTGCTCGTGGTACCAGACCGCGTAGCTGCCGTCATCGGGATCGTAGCGCAGTTCGAGCTCGCCGCGCTCCAGCACGTGGCCGTAGTGGTCGCCCAGGATCGGCGCCAGAACCTTGCCCCACAGCACCCGTGCGCGCGGCATCCAGTCGATGTCGAAGAAGTCGGCGTAGGGCGACGCCTGCCCCCATTTCAGCACGTCGAGCCACCACGCGTTGTCGGCCCGCCCGATGCCCATGTGGTTGGGGACGAAGTCGAGGATCAGGCCGAGCCCGTGGGCGCGCAGCGCCGCGAAGAACGCGGCGAATTGCGCGTCGGTGCCGAGCTCCGGGTTGAGCGCGTTGTGGTCGGTGATGTCGTAGCCGTGGGTCGAGCCCGACCGCGCGGCCAGGAACGGGGAGGCATAGACGTGGCTGATGCCGAGGTCGCGCAGGTAGGGGACCAGCGCGGTGCCGTCGGTGATGGTGAACTCGCGCGAGAACTGCAACCGGTACGTGGCGCGCGGCACCGCCAGGGAAGCCGGTTGCGGCGGCTCCTCGCTCATCCGTCCAGAAGCCAGATCGCCGACCACGGCGGCAGCGCGCGGCCCGCGGTCGCCGTCGCCGGGGTTGCGAAGATCGTCCGCCCGTCGGGCAGCGGGGCGGTAATAGGGCAGGCGGCGTCGGTGAGGTTGGCCAGCAGATGCAGCCGCGAGCCGTCGCCCAGCCGCCATTCGACGCGGAGAGCGCCGCCGTCCACGCGCCAGCCGGGCTGGTCGCCCGCGATGCCGCGCAGGCGGGGGACGATCTCTTCGGCGCGGATGCGCAGCAGCGCACGGGTGTAGGCGAGGCGGCCGCGGTGCGGCTCGCGGTCGCGTGCCGACCAGTCGAGCACGGCGCGGGCGAAGGTGGCCTCGTCCTGGGGGTCCGGGATGCGCGCGCGGGCGGCGGGATCGGCGAACTCGGGGAAGCGCTCGAACTCGCGCCGCCGTCCCTGGCGCACCGCCTCCGCCAGTTCGGGCCCGAAGTCGCAGAAGAACGGGAACGGCTGCGCGGCCGCCCACTCCTCGCCCATGAACAGCATCGGCGGCGACGGCGCCAGCAGGCAGATCGCCGTCGCCGCCAGCACCGCCGGCGGCGGCGCCAGGCGGTCGATGCGGTCGCCGAAGGCGCGGTTGCCGACCTGGTCGTGGTTCTGCAGGAAGCCGACGAACGCGGTCGGCGGCAGCGCCGCGCTGGGCTCGCCGCGGCGCGCGCCGCCGCGGTGGCGCGACGGCTCGCCCTGGTAGTCGAAGCCCTCGGCGAGGCAGCGGCCGATGCGATCGGCGGTATGATCGGTGTAGTCGGTATAGTAGCCGGCGGATTCGCCGGTGATCGCGCAGTGCAGGACGTGGTGCAGGTCGTCGTTCCACTGCGCGTCGTACCAGCGCGGCCGGCCCTCCGCGTCGCGGCGCAGGAAGCGGGCGGCGTTGTCGTCGTTCTCCAGCACCAGGTGGACGTGGCGGTCGGACGGGATCGCGCTGCGCACCGATTCGGCGATCTCAGTCAGGATATGCGGGTGGCTGTCGTCGACGATCGCGTGGACGGCATCAAGGCGCAACCCGTCGAAATGGTACTCCTCGATCCAGTAGAGCGCGTTATGCACGAAGAAGTCGCGCACCGGCGCGCTGTCGTCGCCGTCGAAGTTGATCGCTGCGCCCCACGGCGTGTGGTGGCGTTCGGTGAAGAAGCCCGGCGCGGTCTGCGACAGGTAGTTCCCCTCCGGCCCGAAGTGGTTGTAGACGACGTCGAGGAAAACCATCAGCCCGCGGCTGTGCGCGGCATCGACCAGCGCCTTCAGGTCCTCGGGCCGGCCGTAGCGGGCTTCCGGCGCGTAGAGGCAGACCCCGTCATAGCCCCAGTTGCGTGTGCCGGGCGCGTCGGCGAGCGGCATCAGCTCGATCGCGGTGATGCCGAGCTCGGCAAGGTGGTCGAGGCGGGCGGCCACGCCGGCATAGCTGCCCTCGGCCGTGAAGGTGCCGACGTGGAGCTCGTAGAGGACCGTCTCGTGCCACGGCCGGCCGCGCCACGCGCCGTCGGACCAGGCATAGGCGCGGGGGTCGATCACCTCGCTCGCGCCATGGACGTCGTCGGGCTGGAAGCGCGCAGCGGGGTCGGGGACTTCCGTGCCGCCGTCGACCACGTAGCGGTAGCGTGTCCCGGCGGGGGCGGCGTCGCTGACCGTCTCGTGCCAGCCGCCGCCGGCGGCGCTCATCGGCAGCGTGCGGTCGGGCAGGCGGACGGACATGCTGCGCGCGGCCGGCGCCCAGATCCGGAACCGCGTGCGCCCGTCTTCCAGCACGCCGGCGCCGAACGGCATCGCATGCGCGCGCCGGGTGCCGGTCATGCGGCCCCGCGCCGGGCGAGGAATACCCGCAGCGAGCGCGCTTCCAGGGTCAACTGGGCGCCGGGCGCGGCGGCGCCGTCTTCCGCCCGCCCCGCTTCGCGGCTGGTGTCGATCACGCCCGCCCAGTGCCCGACGCCCGGCGGCTGCGGCAGGGTGTAGGTGACCGGCTCGTGGTGCGCATTCATCAGGACCAGCAGCGGCTCGGCCGTGGCCGGCGACGCGCCGTCGTTGCCCGCCAGCATGAAGGCGAGGCAGCGCGCCTCGGGGAAGTCCCAGTCGGCGTCGCCGGCCTCGTCTCCCGCCGGCGCGATCCACGTCACGTCCTTCATGTCGCCGGCCGGCGCCCCGACCAGGAAGCGGCCGCGCGACAGGCCGGGATGGCTCTTGCGCAGGTCGGCGAGCAGGCGCACGAAGTCGGCCAGCGCGCCATCGGTGTCGTCGGCCTTCCAGTCGACCCAGCCGATCGCGTTGTCCTGGCAGTAGGCGTTGTTGTTGCCGGCCTGGCCGTTGCCGATCTCGTCGCCCGCCAGCAGCATCGGCACGCCCTGCGACAGCAGCAGGGTCGCCAGCATGTTGCGCCGCTGGCGCCGCCGCAGCGCGTGGATCGCCGCGTCGTCGGTCGGCCCCTCGGTACCGCAGTTCCAGCTGTTGTTGTTGTCGCTGCCGTCGCGGTTGTCCTCACCGTTCGCCTCGTTGTGCTTGCCGTTGTAGGCGACGAGGTCGGCGAGGGTGAAGCCGTCGTGCGCGGTGACGAAGTTGACGGTGGACCACGGCCGCCGGCCGCGGTGGCCGAAGATGTCGTGCGAGGCGGCGATGCGACCGGCCAGATCGCCGATCAGCCCGCCGTCGCCCTTCCAGAACCGCCGCACCGTGTCGCGGTAGCGGTCGTTCCACTCCGACCAGCCCGGCGGGAAGTGGCCGACGCGGTAGCCGTCCGGCCCGACGTCCCACGGCTCGGCGATCATCTTGACCCGCGACAGCACGGGGTCCTGCCGCACCGCATCGAGGAACCCGCAATGGGAGTCGAAGCCGCCGTGCGACTCGCGCGCGAGGGTGGTGGCGAGGTCGAAGCGGAAGCCGTCGACGTGCATCTCCTCCACCCAATAGCGCAGCGAATCCATCACCAGCTGCATGACCCGCGGGTGATGCAGGCGCAGCGCGTTGCCGCAGCCGGTGAAATCCTCGTAGTAGCGCTCGTTGCCCGGCACCAGCCGGTAATAGGAGCTGTTGTCGATGCCGCGGAACGACAGGGTCGGGCCCATGTGGTTGCCTTCCGCGGTGTGGTTGTAGACGACGTCGAGGATCACCTCGATGCCGGCGTCGTGCAGGTGGCGCACCATCGCCCGGAATTCGCGCAGCATGCCGGTCGCGAGGTACTTGGGCTCCGGCGCGAAGAACCCGATGGTGTTGTAGCCCCAGTAGTTGTGCAGCTTGCGCTCGAGCAGGTGGCGGTCGTCGACGTAGGCGTGCACCGGCAGGAGCTCGACCGCCGTGACGCCGACCCGCCGCAGGTGGTCGATCACCTGCGGCAGCGCCAGCGCCGCGAAGGTGCCCTGCATCGGTGCCGGCACGTCGTCGCGGCCCATGGTGAACCCGCGCACGTGCATCTCGTAGATGATGGTGCGGCTCAGCGGCGTGCGCGGACGCCGGTCGTCGCCCCAGGTGTAGGCCGGGTCGGCGACGACGCATTTCGGCATGCCGCGCGCATTGTCGCGCCTGTCGAACGACAGGTCGGCGCGCCGGGCGCCGATCTGGTAGCCGAAATGCGCGTCCGACCACATCAGCCGGCCCGACAGTGCCTTGGCATAGGGGTCGAGCAGCAGCTTGTTGTGGTTGAAGCGGTGGCCGCGCGCCGGCTCGTAGGGGCCGTAGACGCGATAGCCGTAGAGCTGGCCCGGCCGCACGTCGGGCAGGTAGCCGTGCCACACCTCGTCGGTGTACTCGGGCAGCACGAGCCGGGCGAGCTCCTTGCGGCCGGAATCGTCGAATAGGCACAGCTCGACCTTCTCCGCGTGGGCGGAGAACAGCGCGAAGTTGGCGCCCTTGCCGTCCCAGGTGGCGCCGAGCGGGTCGGGCAGCCCCGGCTCGACACGGTACACGCCGCTCATCGCGCCGCCTTCAGCCGCCATGTTCGGCGACCAGGATCAGCGCGGCGAGCGGCGGCACGGTGAGGAGGACAGAATACGGCCGGCCGTGCCACGGGATCGCCTCGGCCATCACGGCCCCGCCGTTGCCGATGTTGCCGCCGCCGTAGAGGGCGGCATCCGTGTTCAACGCCTCGCGCCACAGCCCGCCGTGCGGCACGCCCACGCGATAGCTTTCCCGCACGATCGGCGTGAAGTTGCACACCGAGACCGCCAGCGGGTCGCGCTCGCCGCCGCGCCGCAGCAGGGCGATGATGCTGTTCTCCTGGTCGTTGCAGTCGATCCACTCGAAGCCCGAGGGGTCGCAGTCGCGCGCGTGCAGCGCCGGCGTCGCGCGGTAGAGGCGGTTCAGGTCGCGCACCAGCGCCTGCATGCCGGCGTGCATCGGGTCGGCCAGCAGATGCCAATCGAGGCTGCGGTCGTGGTTCCACTCCGCCTCCTGGGCGAACTCGCCGCCCATGAACAGCAGCTTCTTGCCCGGCTGGCCGTACATGAAGGCGAAATAGAGCCGCAGGTTGGCGAACTTCTGCCAGCGGTCGCCCGGCATGCGGCCGAACAGCGAGCGCTTGCCGTGCACGACCTCGTCATGCGACAGCGGCAGCATGAAGTTTTCAGTGAACGCGTAGAGCAGGCCGAAGGTGAGCTGGTTGTGGTGGTAGCTGCGGTGGATGGGATCGCGGGCGATGTAGTCCAGCGTGTCGTGCATCCACCCCATGTTCCACTTGTAGCCGAAGCCGAGCCCGCCGAGATGGACCGGGCGCGAGACCATCGGCCACGCGGTCGATTCCTCCGCCACCGTCATGATGCCCGGGAATCGGCCGTAGGCGGCCTCGTTGAGCCGCTTGAGGAAATCGATCGCCTCGAGGTTCTCGCGCCCGCCGAACTTGTTCGGCACCCACTCGCCGGCCTCGCGGCTGTAGTCGAGGTAGAGCATCGAGGCGACGGCATCGACGCGCAGCCCGTCGATGTGGAAGCGGTCGATCCAGAACAGGCCCGACGACAGCAGGAAGTTGGTCACCTCGCGGCGGCCGTAGTTGTAGATCAGCGTGTCCCAGTCGCGGTGCACGCCCTGCCGCGGGTCGGCGTGCTCGTAGAGGTGCGTGCCGTCGAATTGCGCGAGGCCATGCGCGTCGTTGGGGAAGTGGCCGGGGACCCAGTCGGCGATCACCCCGATGCCGCTGCGGTGCGCGGCGTCGACGAAGGCCGCGAACTCGTCGGGCGTGCCGAACCGGCTGGTCGGGGCGAACATGCCGGTCGTCTGGTAGCCCCAAGAGCCGGCGAACGGATGCTCCATCACCGGCATCAGCTCGATGTGGGTGAACCCCATGTCGCGCACGTAGCCGACGAGCTCCTCGGCATGCTCGCGATAGCTCAGCGCGCGGTCGCCCTCGCGCCGGCGCCAGGAGCCGAGGTGCACTTCGTACACGGCGATCGGGGCCTCCCGCGCGCTGGTGCGGGCGCGGCTTGCGATCCAGTCGGCGTCGCCCCAGGCATGACCGGGCGGCGGCGCGACGATCGACGCGGTGGCGGGCGGGACCTCGGCCCGGAAGGCGTGCGGGTCGGCCTTGAGCGGCAGGACCGCGCCGTCGTGCGACCTGATCTCGTACTTGTAGCGGTCGCCGGGCCCGACGCCGGGCAGGAAGATGTCCCAGACCCCGCAGCCGTGGCGCAGCCGCATCGGGTGACGCCGCCCGTCCCACTGGTTGAAGTCGCCGACCACGCTGACCCGGCTTGCGTTGGGCGCCCACACCGCGAACGTCGTGCCGGGCACGCCGTCGAACACCGCCGGATGCGCGCCCAGCCGGTTGTAGGTCTCCAGGTGCGTGCCTTCGGCCAGCAGGTGGATGTCGACGTCGCCCAGCACCGGCGCAAAGCGGTAGGGGTCGTGGAGGACGACCGGGTGACCGGTCCAGTCGATACGCAGGCGGTAGTCCCTGGTGGGCGACCGCGCGGCGAAGAAGCCGGCGGGATGGAGCGGCGAGAGCTCCGCGATCGCTTCCTCGCCGTGCATCGGCACTGCATGGACGCTGCGCGCGCCGGGCAGGAAGGCGCGGATGACGATGCCGGCCTTATCGGCGTGCGGGCCCAGCACGGCGAACGGGTCGTCGTGCTCGCCGGCGACGATCGCGTCGATGTCCTTCTTGCGGGCGAGCGCGTTCGCCACTCAGCGGCTCCCGTCGAGCATGTCGAGCGCGCCGGCCACCGGGATGCCCACCCAGTGCGGACGGTTCGCCAGCTCGTAGCCGATTTCGTAGAACAGCTTTTCCAGGGTCACGAGGTTCAGGATCTCGCGGGCGACACGCTCATCCTCGGGAAACGACGGGCACCCCGCAATTGTTTCACGGTAGGCACCGAGAAATGCCGCCTGCGCCTGGTCGCGCCAGGCGAGCGCGAACGGCGCCAGGGTCTCCCGGCGGTCCGGGGTCAACGCCGTGGCCTGGTCGAGCGCCGCCTGCGCCACGTAATCGAACGACCTCAGGATGCCGGCGACGTCGCGCAGCGGCGTGGTTTTGCGCCGCCGCTGGTCGAGCGGGCGGCTCGGCTCGCCTTCGAAGTCCAGCACGTAGAAATCGTTCTGCGCGACGACGACCTGGCCGAGATGCAAGTCGCCGTGGCAGCGCGTCTTGATCAGCGTCGCACCGGCGGGAATTCCGGCGCCGATCCGCGACAGCAGCTCCCTGCGGCGGGCGAGCAGCGCGGCCACGCGCTCGGCGACCGCGGCCGGCAGCGACTTGCGGCGTTCAGCCAGTGCCTTGAGCGCCGCTGCGCCCGAGGCCTTGACGTCCTTCACCAGCCCGCGGATCTCCTTCTCGCCCATCGGCGCCGGCCGGAACGCGGCCTCGACCTTGCCGGGAGGACAGAGCGCGCGGTGCAGCTCCGCGATGCGGATGCCGAGCTGGCGCGCCTTCTCGAGGAACAGCTCGTGGCCGGCCTCCGACGCCGCTTCGTCCGCCGGCAGCACAAGCCGTTCGTCCAGGAACCGGCCGAGATAGGACAGCGAGTAATCCCAGCCGTCGCCCTGGTTGCGGACGAAGGCGTGCGCGACGCCCATCGCGGTGGTCGCGCCCTTGGCGTCGATCATCTCGATCGTGCCGAGCAGCGCCGGGACGTTGGCGTATCCGGCCACGTCGGTCAGGAAGCGTCCCATCTCGACTTCCGGATGCACGCCTGCGGACAGCCGGCGGAACAGCTTGAGGACGAGAAACCCCTCGATCAGGATCGAGGTGTTGGACTGCTCCAGCCCGAGAAGCCGGACCACCGGCGCCTCCGGCATCGGCCGGTCGGCGAAGGCCGCGGTCGGCCGGAAGGCGACGCGGTTGCCGCCCGCCTCGATCTCCCTGCCGGCGCGGATGTTCCTGACCAGCGTTAGCGCGAAGGCGTCGTCGAGCACCGCTTCGTAGAGGCTGCCCTCGCGCGCGCCGCGGCGGATCTTGGCGATCACGCCGGCCTGGGTGGCCGGCGGCAGCGCGTGGATCTCGCGCCATTCCAGCGACACGGGCAACGAATAGCGCTGCGCCGGCATCGGCCCGGCGAAGCGCGTCTCGGCGACCGCGAGCAGCCAGGTCTTGCCGTCCTCCTCCACCGGTACGGTCGCCAGGACCTCGCACGACTGAAGCTTCGCGTCCTTGGCGCCGTACCAGCGGCGCAGCGGCAGGTAGGCGGGCAGCACCTCGCGCTCGAAGATTCCCTTGGAACGGATGCTGGTGATCGACTGCAGGCTGTCGCCGATCACCAGGGTGACGTGCTCGGGCAGCGCCTCGGGCGCCGGCACCGGGCCGGCCGCGACTTCGGCCGGCGCCAGCAGCTCGAACCACAGGAACGAGTGGCCCTGCAATGTCAGGCGGTAGAAGCCGTCGGCGATCGCCGGGAAGTTGACCCGCCCGAGCAGTTCGACCGGGATGCGCCCGGCATAGGACGCGAGGTCGAGCTCGACCGCTTGCGGGTAGCGCGACAGGTTCGCCACGCACAGCACCGCCCGGTCACCAAGCGTGCGCAGGTAGGCGAGGATGCGCCGGTTGCTGGGATACAGGAAGGTCATCGCGCCGCGGCCGAATAGCCCGGCCGCCTGACGCGCGGCGATCAGGCGTTTCGTCCAGCTCAGAAGCGAGGACGTGTTGCGGCTCTGCGCCTCGACGTTGATCGCCTGGAAGCCGTAGACGGCGTCCATCAGCGGCGGGCGGTAGAGCCGCGCCGGGTCGGCGCGGCTGAACCCGCCGTTGCGGTCGGGCGTCCACTGCATCGGCGTGCGCACACCGTCGCGGTCGCCGAGGAAGATGTTGTCGCCCATGCCGATCTCGTCGCCGTAGTAGAGGATCGGCGTGCCGGGCATCGACATCAGCAGGCTCTTCATCAGCTCGATCTTGCGCCGGTCGTTGTCCATCAGCGGCGCCAGCCGGCGGCGAATGCCGAGGTTGATCCGCGCCTGGCGGTCGGCGGCATAGACATTCCACAGGTAGTCGCGCTCGTGGTCGGTGACCATCTCGAGCGTCAGCTCGTCGTGGTTGCGCAGGAACACCGCCCACTGGCAGCTCTCGGGGATGTCGGGCGTCTGGCGGATGATGTCGGTGATCGGGTGGCGGTCCTCCTGCGCGATCGCCATGTACATCCGCGGCATCAGCGGGAAGTGGTAGGCCATGTGGCATTCGTCGCCGTTGCCGAAATAGGCCTGCACGTCCTCCGGCCACTGGTTGGCCTCGGCGAGGAACAGCTTGTTGGTGTAGCGGGCATCGAGCGCGGCGCGCAGCTGCTTGAGGACGTCGTGGGTCGGCTCCAGGTTCTCGTTCGAGGTGCCGTCGCGCTCGCAGAGATAGGGGATGGCGTCGAGCCGGAACCCGTCCACCCCGCTGTCGAGCCAGAACCGCATGGTGTTGATCACCGCGCGCAGCACCTGCGGGTTGTCGAAGTTGAGGTCGGGCTGGTGCGAGAAGAAGCGGTGCCAGTAGTAGGCGTGCGCCTCCGGATCCCAGGCCCAGTTCGACCGCTCGGTGTCGGTGAATATGATGCGCGTCTCGTGGTAGCGCTGGTCGTTGTCGGACCAGACGTACCAGTCGCGCAGCCGCGAGCCGGCCGGCGCGCGGCGGGCGCGCTGGAACCACGGGTGCTGGTCCGAGGTGTGGTTCACCACCAGCTCGGTGATGACGCGCAGGCCGCGGCGGTGCGCCTCCTTCACGAAGCGGCGGAAGTCGGCCATCGTGCCGTAGGACGGATGGATGCTGCGGTAGTCGGCAATGTCGTAGCCGTCGTCGCGCAGGGGCGACGGGTAGAACGGCAGCAGCCAGATCGCCGTGACGCCGAGGTCCTGCAGGTAGTCGAGCTTGCCGGTCAGCCCGGCGAAGTCGCCCATGCCGTCGTCGTTGGCGTCGAAGAACGCCTTGACGTGGACCTCGTAGACGACGGCGTCCTTGTACCAAAGGGGATCGTCGGAAATCGGTTCGGGCATCGCGGGGTTCAGAAGCAGGGCGTGGCGAAGTCGATGCGGCGGAACGGCGCGACGCGCAGGATCGCGGCCGGGTTGCGCTTCGGGTCGAGGCGGATTCGATGGCGCGCGCCGCGCCACAGGTGGCGTTCGTCGGTGAGCAGGTCTTCGGCCTCGAACGCGTCGTCGTCGGCCAATCCCATCTCCGCCAGCGGGAACTCGACGACCGCGTCATGCGCCTCGAACGGGTCGAGGTTGACGGCGACGAAGACCATGCTGTCGCGCAACCGCGTCATCTTTCCGTAGAACAGGATCGAGTCCGAATCGGCCGGATAGAATCGCAGGTTCAGGAACTCGTGCAAGGCGGGATTGTCGCGCCGCGCGCGATTGACCCGCGTCACCGTGTCCTTGATGTTGCCCGGCCGGTCCCAGTCCCACACCTTGTGCTCGTACTTCTCGGAGCTGGCGTATTCCTCCGTGCCGGGGATCGCTTCCGCCTCGCACAGCTCATAGCCGTTGTAGATGCCGTAGACGCCAGACAGTGTCGCGGCCAGCACCAGCCGCATCTCGAACGCGGGCCGTCCGCCGCGCTGCAGGATCGGCGGCAGGATGTCCGGCGTCGAGGTGAAGAAGTTGGGGCGCAGGTACTCGCGGCACTCGTCCTGCGTCAGCTCGGTCAGGTACGCCGTCAGCTCGTCCTTGAAGTTGCGCCACGTGAAGTAGGTGTAGGACTGCGTGAAGCCGGCCTTGGCGAGCGCCTTCAGCACCTTCGGGCGGGTGAAGGCCTCCGACAGGAAGATCGCGTCCGGGTGTTCCGCCTGCACCTCGGCGATCAGCCATTCCCAGAACGGCAGCGGCTTGGTGTGCGGGTTGTCGACCCGGAAGGTCTTCACGCCGTGGCCGATCCAGAAGTCGATCATGCCCTTCAGCGCGTTCCACAGCGCGGCGCGGTGCGGCCCGTAGAACTCGAAGTTGACGATGTCCTGGTACTTCTTGGGCGGGTTCTCGGCGTGCTTGATGGTGCCGTCGGGGCGGAAGCGGAACCATTCGGGATGCTCCGCGATCCAGGGATGGTCGGGCGCGCATTGCAGGGCGATGTCGAGGGCGACCTCCATGCCGTGCTTGTCGCACGCCGTGACCAGCCGGTCGAAGTCGGCCAGGGTGCCGAGCTCGGGGTGGATCGCGGTGTGCCCGCCCTCGGCGGCGCCGATGGCATACGGACTGCCGGGATCGTCCGGCCCGGGCGTCAGCGTGTTGTCGGGTCCCTTGCGGTTGATCCGCCCGATCGGGTGGACCGGCACGAAATAGAGCACGTCGAAGCCCATCGCCTGCACCTCGGGCAGCCGCCGGATGCAGTCGTCGAACGTCGCGCCGCGGCCGGGGACGGTGCCCTGCGAACGGGGGAACATCTCGTACCAAGCGGCGAAGCGCGCCGCCGTGCGGTCGACGGTGATGGCGATCTCGCGCGGCGCGGCGGTGCGGTCCGCACGCTCGCCGTGGCGCGCCATCAGCCGCCGCACCGGGGCGGAGTTGAGCACCGCCGCCCGCTCCTCGTCGTCGGTCGCGGCGTCGAACGCCGCCAGATGGCGCTGCAGGGCCGCGGCGTCGCTGCCGCCGGCGGCGGCGGCGTCGAGGAGCGCGCGGCCTTCGATCAGCTCGAGCCCGATGTCCTGGCCGGCCTCGGCCTTTGCCGTCGCGTCGTGGTGCCAGGTCTCGTAGGTGTCGGTCCACGCCTCGATGGCGCAGCGCCAGCCGCCGACGCGGTCGGCGGTGAAGCGGCCGGTCCACACGTCGTTGCCCGCCGGTTCCATCGGGGTCTCGATCCACCGCGCGTCGCCGGGCCCGCGCACCTTGAGCACCGCAGCCAGGATGTCGTGGCCGTCGCGGAAGATGTCGGCGCTGACCTCGACCTCGTCGCCGGCCACGCGCTTGACCGGAAACCGGCCAGCATCGATCTCCGGCTGCATGTTCTCGATCACGATCCGGTTCTCGGGCGCCCAGGCAGGATGGCGTTTGCGGGCGTCCATGCGTCCTCTCCTTATGACGGGGGTAGCGCGCGGAGGATGGCGCGCGATGGAACGCCTCGACCCGCGCGGCGGTTCCCCTGGCCGCCGCGACGTCAAGGCGCGTCGTCTCTTTTGCTATCTAGTGACCGGTTCCGCTCGATCAACCGAGTCGGGAATCTCCCGTACCGGCTTGATGCCGATCGGTCGCCGGGCTATGGGTCGCAGCGGCGAGGCCGGCCTCGCCGTCGTCGGCATCCGGTGGGGACGACCCTGCCACGTCCCGAGGGAGTTCGGTGATGGCCTGGGTCTATTTGCTGCTGGCGGGGCTGTCGGAGGTCGGCTGGGCGGTGGGGCTGAAATACACCCACGGTTTCACCCGCCTGGTGCCCAGCGTGCTCACCGTCGCCAGCATGGTGGTGAGCCTGGCGCTGCTCGGCCTGGCGCTGAAGACGCTGCCGCTCGGCACCGCCTACGCGATCTGGACCGGGATCGGCACCATCGGCACTGCGGCGCTGGGCATCTGGCTGTTCGGCGAACCCGCCGCCGCGGCGCGGCTGATCTGCATCGGCCTCATCGCGGCGGGGATCGTCGGCCTCAAGGTCGTATCGGGCTAGCTCACTCGGCCTTGATGTTGTTCGCCTTGACCACCGGCACCCACTTCGCCTTGTCCTCCTGGACCAGCTTCAGGGTATCGGCGGTCGTCATCGGCGCCGGGTAGAGGCCGCCGTTGCGCAGCCGCTGCGCGGACGCCGGGTCCGTGTAGGCTTCCATCACCTTGGCGGCGATCTTCTCGACCAGCGGCTTGGGCATGCCCGGCGGGCCGTAGAGCGCGAATGCGGCATAGGCCTCGAGATCGGGCATGCCGACCTCCGCCACCGTCGGCACGTTGGGCAGCTCGTCGACCCGCTTGGCCGCCGTCACCGCATAGGGCCGCACCTTGTCCTTCTGGATCACCACGGTCTGGATCACGTCCATGGTGAACTGCACCTCATTCTTCAGCAGCGCGCTGACGCAGGCGGCGGTGCCGCGATAGGGCACATGGACCGCCTTGGCGCCGATCTTCATGCGCAGGAGCTCGGCGGCGAGGTGCGGCGTGGTGCCGATGCCGGGGGAGCAGTAGTTGAGCTTGTCGTCCTCCTTCTTCATCAGCGCGATGAATTCGGCGAAGTTCTTCGACGGCACCTCCAGGTTGCTCTCCAGCACCAGCGGCGTGCGCGTCAGCATGGAGATGACCGTCAGGTCCTTCTCCGGGTCGTAGGACAGCTTCTCGTAGAGCGCCTTGAACAGCGTCGTGATGGCGAGCCCGCCGACATAGATGGTGTAGCCGTCGGGCGGCGCGTGGACGGTGAGGTCGGCGGCGACGTTGCCGGCGGCGCCCGGCCGCGCCTCGACGATCGACGGCTGGCCCCAGGTCCGCGTCAGGTAGTCGCCCAGCACGCGCGCCATGATGTCGGTCGGGCCGCCCGGCGGGAAGCCGGTCAGGATCTTGATCGGCTTGCTCGGGTATTCTTGCGCCGCGGCCGGCAGGATGAATAGCGCGGCGGCGCAGGCCACCGACGCAATGACGAATCTCGCGCTCTTCATGAAGTCCTCCGATGACGGGATCGAGCCAGTCTTTATGCATTGGTTTGATGCGCCGGTAACGTGACCTCCGTTCCGCCTGGTTTTCCTCGGTCCGGCGATTGCGGCCATTGTAGCGCATCGGTGCGAAATTGCTGAGATTCCTGGCGCGCGACGGCCGTCGGTGGCCGCGGCCGGGAAGATCGTGGGACGGGCGCGTGGCCCACAACCGGCTGTCTCTGCCCGCCGACATCATGGTGGGACAGGGCCCCGGCATCGCCGCACCGATGCCGGGGGCACGACTGGCGGTTCGCGTTCCGCAAGACGGCGCTTCGGCTCAGCGGCTGGCGCGGGCCTTGGGGCCGTTCTTGCCGCGGCGCTTGTCGCCGCGCCGCAGCCCCAGCTCCGCGCCGGTCTTCGGATCGGAGTCGGGGTCGGACCGGGTCCGTGCCGCCGCCTCCTCGTTCAGCTCCGCGGTGTCGCCGTCGAGCTCGACGCTGGCGGTGCCGTCGCCACCGTCGACGGCGGCCTGGCTGGACGGGTCCTCGATGCGTTCCCACTCCTTGCCCGAATTCCACGGCCCCTCGATATCGGCGCCATTGGCGCCGCGCGACAGGTCATAATACTTGTTGGTGAACTCCGGGACGCCAGGCAGCTTGCCGGGCGGGAAATTGCCCTCGATGGCGTAGAGCGCCTTCTCGAACGACTTCTGGTGGGCGATCTCGCGGGTCATCAGGAAGCCGAGCGCCTCGCCGACGCCAGCGTCGTCGGTGATGTTGATCAGTCTTTCGTAGACGATCTTGGCGCGTGCCTCCGCGGCGATGTTGGAGCGCAGGTCCGCGGTCGGCTCGCCGATCGTATCGACGTAGGCGGCGGTCCACGGGGCGCCGCCCGAATTGATCAGGGCCGCGCCGCCGCCGAAGAGCAGCGAGGCGGTGTGGCTTTCGCCGCCCTGCGCGATCTCGGCGAGCAGCTCGGCTTCCTCCTGGACGCCTTCGGCGAGCTTTCCCTTCACGCCCTTGTTGAGCATGCAGATGATGCTGCCGATCACCTCGAGATGGCTCAGCTCTTCGGTCGCGATGTCCAGCAGCATGTCCTTCCGGCCCGGATCGCTTTCCGCCAGCGCCTGGGTGAAGTAGCGCATGGCCGCGGCGAGCTCGCCCTGCGGCCCGCCGAACTGCTCCAGCATCAGGCTTGCGAGCATCGGATTCGGCTCGGCAACCCGAACCGTGTACATCAGTCGCTTGTTGTGCATGAACATTGGTCGTCGCTCCTGCTCGAAGTGTGACATCGGTATGGTGGGATTCGGCGCGGCAACGCCGTCCCGCGGACTTCGTTCCGGTCGGCGGCGGACGGCGATCCCGGAATTGTGATGTCAGCGGGCTGCCCCGTCTGCGCGGGCGAAATCGCCCGCCCGGCGCGGCCGCAACCCTCAATGCCGACCGCACGACTTGAGCCCGCGTGCCGCACCGCCTTGCTCGATTGCGGCGGCCACCTCGACGCGCCGGATCGCCGGGGCGGCGGGTGTGACGGCCGGACCGAGACGCCGCGCAGGACGCCGGCCAGTCCGGCTCCTTGTCTTCGTCGTCGTCGGGTTCCACTGTAAGGCTGCGCACACGGCAAGCCTGTCGGCGCCGCCCGCACCGGGCGGAAATCGACCGGGGTCCGTGAGCGGAACGAAGGAGTCGCCATTGCCGCGCAAGAGACTCCATTGGCTTACCGATATCGGCGGACCGACGGAGCCGGGCGACTACATGGTGCCGGCCATCGACGGCGAGACGGTCCGGGTCGAGTCGCGGGACACGCACCTCGCCGCCGCGCATCGCGGCCGGCTCTGGTTCACCGCCTTGCGGACAAGACAGGGGACTGCGCGCCCCGTGTGGGTGCTCGAGCAGGCCGAGCCGGAGCCGGGCAACTGATCGGTCGAAGGTGCGGGGCCGGCGCCCGGGCGCCGGCCCGCCATCCATGGCGCGAAGGCCGTGCGCCTACTCTGCCGCCTCGGCGTGGGCGGCCTTCCCGGCGACCTTGTTGATGCTGCGCGACATCTTGGTCAGGAGCGCATCGGTCGCCTTTTCCTCCTCGAGCGTCTCGGCGAGGAGCTTCTCGGCGTCGGCATGGCCCATGGCCTTGGCCCAGGCCACGACGGTGCCGTAGCTGGCGATCTCGTAGTGCTCGGCCTTCTGCGCGGCGGCGATCAGCGCGCAGTCCATCGCCTCCTGCGAGAGGTCTTCCTCCATGATCTCGCGGGCCTCGGAGACGAGGCCTTCCATGGCCTCGCACTTCTTGCCGCGGGACTTGGCCGACGTGTCCAGGCTTTCGAACACGTCGTCCAGGCGTTCGATCTGGCCGTGGGTCTCCTCGAGGTGCTTCTCGAACGCCGCCTTCAGCTCGGGATTGCTGGCCGCGCGCGCCAGCTTGGGCAGCGCCCGGGTGAGCTGCACCTCCGCGCTGTAAATGTCGCGCAGCTCGTCGATGAACATGTCATGCAGCGACTTGGCCATGAACGGTCTCCGTTTGTGGGTTTGGTGAAGGTGCCGCGCGGGGGCGGGGCACTTCGACCCAGCAACGGTGACTCCCGGCCTTCGTTCCTCGCCGCGACGGATATCGCGGCGGCCGGTCAGCCCGCCGCGCGCAGCGGCGCCGGCACGTCGGCGGGCAGCGTGGCCTGGCGCGGGACGACGGCGGTAACGGTCGTGCCGCGGCCGGGCGCGCTGTCGATCGTGAGGCGGCCGCCGTGCAGCTCGACGAAGGCCTTGGTGAGCGGGAGCCCGAGCCCGGTTCCCTCGTAGCGCCGGGCAAGGCCCTTGTCGACCTGGCCGAACGGGGTCAGCGCGATCTCGATGTCGCCGGGCGACATGCCGATGCCGGTGTCGGCGACGACGATCTCGACCGTGCCGTCGCCGCGGTCGCGGCCCGACAGCATGACGCGGCCGCCGGCCCCGGTGAACTTGACCGCGTTGGACAGCAGGTTCAGGACGACCTGGCGCAGCTTGGCGGAGTCGGCGTGGATCACGACTTCCGCTGCGGGCATCGACGTCTCGAACTCCAGCCCGGCCTGGGCGCACTGGTCGCGCGTCATCGTCGCGCAGCTTCGCAGGACTTCGGCCAAGTCGACCTCGTCGTGCTTGATGTCGAGCTTGCCGGCCTCGCTCTTGGCGATGTCCAGCACGCTGTTGATCACGTCGAGCAGGTGACGGCCGCTGCCCTGGATGTCGCGGGCGTAGTCGACGTACTTGGGGTTGCCGACCTTGCCCAGGAACTCGCCGGAGATGAACTCGGAGAAGCCGATGATCGCGTTCAGCGGCGTGCGCAACTCGTGGCTCATGTTGGCCAGGAAGTTGGTCTTGGCGGCGGAAGCTTCCTCCGCCTTCAGCTTGGCGTCGCGGAAGTGCTCCTCGCGCTGCTTGATGTCGGTGAA
Organism: Rhodospirillaceae bacterium; assembly: GCA_050249455.1. GTDB lineage: Bacteria > Pseudomonadota > Alphaproteobacteria > MPNO01 > VGEU01 > JBFWQM01. The sequence continues at coordinate 33,715 of JBFWQM010000017.1, forward strand.
GTCGCTGACGAACAGGAAGAACCCGCCGTCGCGGGTGTTGCTTCGGCTGATGCGCACCCAGCGGCCGTCGGTCAGCAGGTACTCGCCCACAAAGAACAGCTTGTTGCCGCGCCCGAGATCGGTTGCCGCGCTGTCCGGCTGGTCGGGCATGATCTGGTAGACGAAATGCTTGCTGATCAGCGCCAGTACCGACCTGAATGCCGCGCCCGGAACGATGTAGGGCGCGACCGCCGGGAAGAACGATCCGACCTGGGTGTTGACGAGGGCGATCCTGTCCTCCGCATCGACCAGGATCATGCCTTCCTGCGAGCTCTCGACGGCGTCGATGAGCCGGCCTTGCGCGGAGCGCCGCTGCGCCTGCTCGCGCTCCATCATCTGCCGGATGCTGTCCTGCATGACGTGCATCGAGCGCAGCAGCGCGCCGGTCTCGTCGCGGCCGCCCTCGGGGATCGGGGTCTGCAGCTCGCCCGCGGCGATGCGGTCGGCGACCGCCGCGGCGGCCGACAGCGGCCGCACGATGCGCCGCGTGAGCACGAGCGTGATCGCGGCCGCGAGGAGGAGGGCGATCCCGATCGCGGCGGCGCTGGTCGCCTCCAGGGTGTAGATCGACCAGACCGCCTTGCGCCGCGCGACGAAGGTGTTGCCGGCGATCAGCTCGGTCAGCACGTCGAACCGGTCGACGATGCGCGCGGCGATGGCGTCGAGTGGGCCGCGCGCCGCGTCGCCGCCGCCTTGCGCCCAGGTCTCTTGCCAGGCGTCGAAGAGCGATCGGATCTCGGCGATCGCCTTGCGCTCGTCGTCGGCCAGCGATCGCTCGTCGGCGACCTCGAGGTTGCCGCGAAACGACTCGGCGAGGCCGGCGAGCCGTTCGCCCAGCGGATGCGGGCCGGGCCCGTCCGGCACGCCCGCGCGCAGCGATTCGTTGTCCATCTGCGCGAAGTCGAGGCTGGCGGCGCGCGCGAAGTTGATGGCCATCAGCGGCTGGTCGTAGGTGTAGACGACGATCCCGCTGGCCTTCGTCAGGACATAGAGGCCGTAGCCGCCCAGCGCGCCCGTGATCAGGCTCATGCAGACGAACGCCGCGAAGATGCGGGTGCCGATGGTTCGCCGGTTGGTGAGCGCGAGAATGGTTCCGGTTCCCGGAGCGCGGCTACTTCGCCGTCACCTTGAGCAGCATCTTCGGATGAATGTGGCAACGCACGTCGAACGTGCCGGCCGCGCTGAACCGCAGGTCGATGACGTGGCCGGGCTCGGACTCGGACGAATCGAACTCGAAATTGCGTGCCTTCACGAAGATCTGGTGGATGAACTCGTCGTCGTTGACGAAGTGGACCATGTCGCCGACGGCGACGGCGAGTTCCTTGACGTTGAAGGCGCGCCCTTTCTGCGAGACGCGATGGCCGGCGCCGGCCAGTGCGGCGGTCGCGGCGCCGGCGAGGGCGGCGGCGGCGATGACGGCGACGGCGCGCCGGCTGCAGCGGAAGCGGTGCATGGGCGGCTCCGGTCAGCGGGTGACGATGTCGCGCCGCATCGGGGCCAGCAGCGCGATGAGGCGGTTCTGGGTGCGGAACGGGATGGCCGCCTTATCCATCGCCCGCTGCAGGTCCTCGGCCACCGCGTTGAACTTCACCGAGTTGAGGTGCAGGCCCTTGTGCGAGGCGTGCATGTTGCGGCCGGTGTACTTGCACGGGCCGCCGGTCAGCTCGCACAGCTGATCCACGATGCGGATGCGCAGGCGGTCCAGGTTGATGTTGTCGAAGTCGTCCTTCACCCGCGGGTTGACCTGCCACAGCGCGATCGCGTCGCGGACGATCAGGTCGAGGCCGTCGCGGCCGCCGAACGCCCGGTAGAGCGAATCGTCGGCGCGCGCGGCGCCGGGCAGCAGCGCCAGGCCGATCGCCAGGCCGAGGGCGACGGCGAGTCCGCAGGCGATCAGGCGCGATCTCATTCCCCGGTGCTCCCTCACAGCCCGACCTGGAGCGAGAAGTAGAGGCCGTTCTGGTCACGCTCCGTCGCGATGTCGCCCAGCGCGACGAACGCCAGCGTCGCCGAGACGTGCTTGTTGAGGAACCAGGCCACGAACACGTCCGCGGCATCATCCTCGTCGGCGAACGAGAGGTTGTTCGGCTTCATCCGGTATTCGACGCCGAGCGCCAGGTTGCGGCTGACCAGCAGCGCCGCCGAGCCCTCGAACTGCGGCCGGTAGTCGTCGTTGCGGTCGCCGCCGAAGCCCAGGATGCCGAACTGGTTCGCCTTGGTCGCGCGCACCGTCGCATTCAGCAGCAGGCTTTCCGACAGGATCAGCTTGGTGGCGGCAAGGTAGAAGTCGATTCCGTCGTCGTCTTTGCCGCCGACCAGCCGGATCACGTCGCCGCGGTCGTTCGACTTGTACTGGATGCCCAGCGCGAGCTGTGGCCACCAGCGGTCCTGGTCGTAGATCGCGTCGCCGATCAACCGCAGCTTGGCGCCGAAGACATGCTGGTGGAAGGTGTAGCCCTTGCCGAGGCCCAGCTTGGCGCCGGTGCCGCGAGTGTCGAAAGCCTGGTAGGCGTAGGAGAGCTCCAGGCGGTCGAACAGTCCGACCGCGAGGCCGCCGGTGTGCAGCAGGAAGTCCGGCAGCCCGACGAAGGTGTAGTGGCCGTTGATGCCGACCGCGTTCTCGGTGCCGTAGCCCGTGATCACCGCCCACGGGGCGAGGCCGCCGCCGCCGGCGCCCTCGAGCTGGCTGACGCCGCCGGTCGCCAGCAGGCGGCCGCTGTCGAACAGCGCGTCGTCGTCGGCCGCGCTGGCTGGCGCCGCCGCCACGCTTGCGGCCACAACGGCCGCCGCTCCGATCCGTGCTGCCCACATGGCGAACGCGTCCGCTGCTGTTCAGGACAACGCCCCGCGGCCACGTTCGCTATTGTTGTCAAAGACCCAGGTAACGCATTCGCTAGACTTAGATATATTAGTTAAGAGATTCTTTCGTTGCGGCTCGCCGCAGCGACCGCCCGCCACAGCGTCTCCGGCGTCAGCGGCATCTCGAGTTCCTTGACGCCGAGCGGCGCCACGGCGTCCAGTACGGCGCTGATCACCACCGGCAGCGCGCCGACGGTGCCCGCCTCGCCGGCGCCCTTGACGCCCAGCGGGTTGGTCCGGGTCGGCACCGGGTGGCTCTCCACCTCGATGGTGCACATGTCGTCGGCGCGCGGCATGGCGTAGTCCATGAACGAGCCGGTGACGAGCTGGCCGGACGCGCGGTCGTATGTGATGCACTCCATCAGCGCCTGGCCGACGCCCTGCACGACGCCGCCATGGACCTGTCCTTCCAGGGTCAGCTCGTTGATCACCGTGCCGACGTCGTCCACCACGACGTAGCGCACGATCTCCAGCCGGCCAGTATCGGGGTCGATCTCGACCTCGCAGACGTGGCAGCCGTTGGGGAAGGTCTGGCTCTCGGGCTCCCACACCCCGGTCTCGAACAGGCCGGGCTCCATTCCCTTCGGCAGCGCGCCGGGGCGATAGGCCGCCTTGGCGACGTCGGTCAGGCCGATCTTGCGGTCGGTGCCCGCCACCGTGAAGGTGCCGCGCTCGAAGGCGATGTCGGCATCCGCGGCCTCCAGGATGTGGGCGGCGATCCTGCGGCCCTTGTCGATGATCTTGTTGGCCGCCGCCCAGGCCGCCGAGCCGCCGACGATGGCCGAGCGCGAGCCGAACGTCCCGGTCCCGTAGGCGACGTTGTCGGAATCGCCCTCCAGCAGCATCACGTCGTCGGAATCGACGCCCAAGGTGTGCGACAGGATGATCTTGTACATCGTGTCGTGGCCCTGGCCTTGCGACTTGGTGCCGACGATCAGGGTGACGCCGCCCGACGGGTCGAAGCGGATCTCGGCGGTCTCCGGCCCCGGCGGCGCGCCGGCGCGCTCGATCGGGTTGGCGACGCCGATGCCGCGCAGCCGGCCGCGCGCCTTCGCCGCCGCGCGGCGCGCCTCGAAGCCCGCGTAGTCGGCGCGGTGCAGCGCCTCGTCCATGATCTTCTCGAACTCGCCGGAGTCGTAGACGAAGACGAGGCCGGTCTTGAACGGCATCGCGCTGGCGGGGATCAGGTTGCGCCGGCGCAGCGCCACCCGGTCGATGCCGAGCTGGCGCGCGGCGCGGTCCACGATGCCCTCGATTACGTAGGAGGCCTCCGGCCGCCCGGCGCCGCGGTAGGTGGTGGTGGACACCGTGTTGGTGAACACGCTGTACACCGCGACGTGGATCGCCGGGGTCTTGTAGACGCCGGCCAGGGTGCCGATGTTGCCGAAGGTCGCGAACAGGTTGCGGTCGTTGGTCAGGTAGGCCCCGATGTTGCACAGGGTCCTGACCCGCAGCGCCAGGAAGTTGCCGTCCTTGTCGAGCGCGAGCTCGGCGTCGGAGACGTTGTCGCGCGCGTGCTCGTCGGTCATGAAGCCCTCGCTGCGGTCGGCGACCCACTTGACCGGGCGGCCCAGCTTGCGCGCGGCGTAGAGCGCCAGGATGTTCTCGTGCGAGGTGATGCCCTTGGAGCCGAACGCTCCGCCGATGTCGCCGGCCAGGATGCGCAACCGCGTCTCCGGCACCTTGAAGACGTCGTTGGTCAGCATCTGGCGCACCAGGTGCCCGTTGTGGATCGGGGCGTGGAGGGTGAAGCGGCCCTGGCGGCGGTCGTACTCGCCGATGCAGGCGCGCGGCTCCATCGGCGCCGGCACCAGCCGGCTGATGACGAAGCGGTGGCGCACCACGTGCGCGGCCTGGGCAAAGGCGGCGTCGACCTTGGCCTTGTCGCCTTGCTCGAACAGGTTGGAGACGTTGTCGGGGCAGTCCGGCCACACCGGCGCCGCGCCGGGCGCCACCGCTTCGGCGACGTCGACCACCGACGGCAGCGGCGTGTAGTCGACCTCGATCAGCTCGGCGGCGTCCCTCGCCTGCGCCAGGGTCTCGGCCACCACGAACGCGACCGGGTCGCCGACATAGCGGACGTGGCCGCGGGCAAGGGAAGGGTGGGGGTTCTGGTACATCGGGCCGCCGTCCGGCCGCTTGCGCGGCAGCCGGACGACCGTGGTGCCGAGCTTGTCGGCGGCGAGGTCGTCGGCGGTGTAGACGGCGAGCACGCCGGGCGCCTGGCCCGCGCGCGCCGCGTCTAGCCGGTCGATGCGGGCGTGCGCATGCGGCGAGCGCAGCACGAACGCGTGGGCCATGCCGGGCAGCACGAGGTCGCTGGTGTACTGGCCTTCGCCGCGCAGCAGGCGCGGATCCTCGGTGCGCGGCACCATCTGGCCCATTCCGAACTGTCCCACGGCGCGTCTCCTCCTGTGCGTGCGCTCCCCGCTCTGCGGCGGGCGCGCCATGATAGACCAACCTGCGCGGCCGTGAAGGCTGGACGCAACCCGCACGCCGTGCCAGCTTCTCGATCGATGGCGTGAAGGAGGGAACGATGGCCAAGTCGATCGAGCATGTGCACTGGCGCGACGCGCCCGACATGTGGATGCCCTATGCGCCGGCCATCAAGGTGCGCGGCGGCACCACGGTCTACCTGGCGGGGGTCACCGCGGCGCCGGTCTACCACCACCACCCGCACCGGCCGGAAGAATTCGACACCATGCCGCGCGACATGGCCGGGCAGGCGCGCGCCGCGCTGGAGAACCTGAAGCGCAGCCTCGAGGCCGTCGGCGCCACCTTCGCCGACATCGTCACCGCCGGCCGCTACGTCACCGACCTGACCGACCAGGATTCGCTCAACCGGGTGTGGGCGGAGTATTTCGGCGACAGCAAGCCGACCACCACGACGGTGCAGGTCGTCCAGCTCGCCACCGA
>JBFWQM010000018.1:0-37727 GCA_050249455.1 Rhodospirillaceae bacterium
CCGTCCGGCCGATCGGCTCGGCGAAGGCGAGCCGCTCGACGTGGATGGCGGGCGGCGGCGCCGGCGAGATCGGCTCGTGCACCGCCCCCAGCGCCGCGTCGAGCCGGGCCGCCACCGCGGCGCCGCAGCGCGCGGCCAGCGCCGCGCGCGGGATGTCGTAGAGCGCGCCGAGCCGGCGCAGCCCGAGCCCCTCCAGGCTGGCGACGGTAGCGGGCGGCAGCCGCAGCGCCGCCACCGGCAGCGCCGCCAGCGCAGCGCGCGCCCCGCCCGGCGCGACGAGCAGGGCGTCGTCGGCGCCGTAGCGCGCGGCGGCCCAGGCGGCGCCCGGCGTGTCGGCGATCGCCGCGCGCGCGGCATAGCCGAGCCGCCGCAGCCGGCCGGCGAGGTCGTCCAGCAGCGCCGCCTCGCCGCCGAACAGGTGGGCGCAGCCGGTCGCCTCCAGCCATGCCCCGGCGCCGCCGCCGAGCGGGCCGGCGAGGCTGGCCGGCTCGGGCGCGGTCCACGGCGAGTAGCGGCCGCACCATGCGGCGAGCGCGGCCAGCGCGGCGGCATCGGCGTCGGGCTCGGCCGGCACGGTGAGCAGGTCCGGCACCACCGCGCGGGCGGCGGCCAGGGGCAGGCCGGGCGCGACGCCGAGGTCCTCCGCCGCCGGGTTGGCCGCGGCGACCAGCAGCCGGCCGTGCGCCGCCGCCACGGTGGCGAACGGGCTATCCCGCCAGCCGGGCCGGCTGCGGCACAGCCGGTCGGTCGCGAACCGCGGCAGCCACAGCGAAATCACCCGTCTCATCGTGCCACTCCATCGCCCACCGGCGCGGGCTGCCGCCGCGGCAGCGGAACAGCTCGACGTCCCAGCGCGCCGGCCCTAGCCCGCCGCCCCGGTCGCTGCCGGCATCCCCTGTGGCCGGCGCCGCGGCCACCCGCCAGCGGGTCAGCGCCGCGCTGGGGCCGAGGTCCCAGGCGCGCGGGCGGACCAGCAGCGCGGTCACCCCGCCGGCCTCGGCGGCGAGCTGCAGCCGCCGCGTGGCGGTCAGCGCGGCGGCCGAGACCTCCGCCACCACGGCGGCGAGGCCGGGGCAGCGCAGCCCTTCCTCCATCGCCCACAGCGCGTCCGAATCGCGCCGGGCGTGGACGACGACCAGCCGCCCGGGGTCGAGGCCGCCGCGGCCGAGCCCCGGCGCGTACAGCCCGCCGGCGTCCAGCACCGGCGCGCGCACGCACCACAGCACCGCGCCGCCGCCGTCCTGCGCCAGCCGCCCGGCCAGCGCCGCGGCGAAGCCGGTGCCGGCCCCGGCGTCCATCGCCACCGCCTCGTGCAGCGCGCCGCGCGGCAGCCCGCCCCACGGCAGCGCGGCATCCACAGCGCGCACGCCGAACCGCACCACGCCGTGCGCGGCGGCGTCGCTCCCCTCGATCACCCGCACCCGGGCGCGCAGGCCGGCGAGGTCGGCGGACGGGGCGGCGGGAGAGGGCGAGGCGAGCGCCATGACGGCATTCCGGGCTGGCATGATGTTCATGTTTTGTTCTAATCGCTCGACGTCGCGGAGTCAATCCGCCGAATGCTCCTCCGCGGTCGCTCCCGCCGTTGGACAGCCCGCGCGAAATGGGGCACAGTGCCGCCGCTTCAAGGCGGGGACGGCAAGGAAGAACGAACGATGGCGACCGAGAAGGCACCCCTCACCGGGATCGACAAGGGGCTGGAGCTGGTGCTGGTCAAGCTGCCGCGCGCCATCATCGGCACGCTGATTCTGATCGGCATCGCGATCAACTTCGCCAACGTGATCGGGCGCTACCTCTTCCTGTCGCCGATCATCTGGGCCGAGGAGATCCTCATCTACATCATGGTGTGGTGCGTGTTCATCGGCACCGTGCTGGTGACCTGGGAAGGCCGCCACCTCAGGATGGACCTGCTGTCGTCGACCCTGAAAGGGACCCCGCGCTACCTCGTGAACACCGTGGTCACCGTCGTGACGATCGCCGTGCTGGCCTTCGTCATCCCCAAGTCGTGGGGCGTGGTGGAGATGATGGGCCGGCTCGACCAGCGCAGCGTGGTATCGGAGATCCCGATGACCATCCCGCACTTCGCCATCGCCTTCGGCTTCATCATGATGCTGCTCACCGTGATCGTGCGGTTGCGCACCAACATCACCGGCCGCTTCGAGACCGAGATCGACGAGCTCGCCGCCAACTACAAGGACGAGTCGGCGACCCTGCAGCGATAGCGGCGGAGTGCCGGCGGCGATGCAGTTCGGCATCAACCTCGCGCCGTCGGCCGACTCCTGGACGCTGGTGAAGAAGGCCGAGGAACTCGGCCTCGCCCACGCCTGGTTCATCGACAGCCAGCTCATCAACGCCGACGTCTTCGTGGCGATGACCGCCGCCGCGATGGCGACGGCGCGCATCCATCTCGGCACCGGCATGCTGATCCCGTCGAACCGGATCGCGCCGGTGGCGGCCAACGCGCTCGCCTCGCTCAACAAGCTGGCGCCGGGACGGATCCATTTCGGCGTCGCCACCGGCTTCACCGCGCGGCGCACCATGGGGCTGGGGCCGATCCGGCTCGCCGAGCTCAAGGAATACATCCGCGTCGTCCAGGGCCTGCTCGCCGGCGAGACGGTGGAGTGGGAGAACGAGGGCGTGCGGCGCAAGATCCGCTTCCTCAACCCCGACCTCGACCAGATCAACCTGGCCGACCCGATCCCGCTCCACATCTCGGCGCTGGCGCCGCGCATCCGTGCCATGACGGCGGAGATGGGCGCGCGCTGGGTGGTGCCGATCGGCAGCGTCGAGGGCGCGCGCACGACGTTCGAGGCGATCCGCGACAGCTGGCTCGCCGCCGGCCGCGACCCGGCCGACCTCTACGTCAGCGCCGTCGGCAGCGGCTGCGTGCTGGCCGACGGCGAGCCCTACGACAGCCCGCGCGCCAAGGCGCAGGCGGGGCCCGGCGCGACGGTGGCGCTGCACGACATGGCGGAGGCGGCCGAGTACGGCACGCGCCAGTTCCGCGTCCCGCCGCACCTGGAATCGGCGGTCGAGGCGTTCAAGAAGATCCACGCGTCCTACGAGCCGGCCGACGCGCGCTACCTGACGCTCCACCGCGGCCACCTGATGATCGTGCGGCCGGAGGAGGAGCGGCTGGTCACCGCGGAGATGATCCGGTCGATGACCATCACCGGCCGCAAGGAGGAGCTGCGCGACAAGCTGCGCGAGCTCCGGACCATCGGCTTCCGCCAGTTCACCACCCACGTCCGCTACGGCCAGCCGGCGATGCTGCACGACTGGGCCGAGGTCTTCGCCGGCGTCTGACGCCCATCCGGATCCGGGCCGAAACGGCGACGGCCGGGCAATGCCCGGCCGCCGGCTGCGTCCAGGCGTCGCGCCCTCAGACGAACTTGGTCAGGTACATCGAGATCCAGGGCACGTAGGTGACCAGCACCAGCGCGATGATGTTGATGATGATGAACGGCACCAAGCCGGGGTAGAGCACGGTCAGCTTCACCCGGAACAGCGCCTGGCAGATGAAGATGTTGAGGCCGAACGGCGGGGTGAACATGCCGATGGCGAGGTTCACCGTCATGATGATGCCGAAGTGGATCAGGTTGACGTCCACCGCCTTCATCACCGGCACCAGGAGCGGCGTCAAGATCAGGATGGCCGAGGCCGGGTCGATCAGCGCGCCGACGATCAGCAGCAGGACGTTGACGACCAGCAGCACCTCGATCTGGCCCATGTTCAGGCTCTGGATCAGCGCGACGATCGACTGCGGAACGCCCGAGACGGTGAGCAGCCAGGAGAACACGCCGGCTGCCGCCACGATGATCGTCACCTGGGCGGTCAGGTACATCGAGGCGACGGCGACCCGCCACAGGCCGGCGATGTCGAGCTCGCGGTAGACCAGCATCGCGACGATGACCGCATAGACGCCGGCCATGCCGGCCGCCTCGGTCGGCGAGAACACGCCGAGATAGATGCCGCCCAGGATGATGCCCGGCGTGCCGAGCGCCCAGACGGCGCTTTTGCTGGTGCGCCACAGCCGCCCCCAGCTGAAGCCGTCGGCGTCGGAGATGTCGTTCTTGTGCGCGTAAAAGTAGATGTAGATCGCGAGCAGCAGGCCGATCAGCAGGCCCGGGAAGATGCCGCCGACGAAGAGGTGCGCCACCGACTGCTCGGCCGACGCGCCGTAGAGGATCATCGAGATCGACGGCGGGATGATGATCGCGATCGCGCCGGAGGAGCAGATCAGCCCGGCGGTGAATTTCTCGCCGTAGCCGCGCTCGATCAGCGGGTTGTAGAGCAGCTTGCCCACGGCCGCGACCGTCGCCGGGCTCGACCCCGACATCGCGCCCATCATTTCGCTGGTGCCCACGGTCGCGTAGGCCAGGTTGCCGCGCAGGCCGCCGAACACGGCGGTGGTGAACTCCACCAGGCGGCGCGAGATGCCGCCCTGGCTCATGACCTCGCCGGCGAAGATGAAGTATGGGACGGCGAGGAGCGCGAACTTGTCCACGCTGCCGAACATCACCTGGTGCATGATCGACGTCGGCACGTTCATGAAGAACAGCAGCACGATGGCCGATGTCGCCAGCAGAATGATGAAGATCGGGAACCCCAGGAGCAGAAGCACCAGGGGCGTGATGATCATTGCCCAATCCATGCGCGTTCCCACCTCTCCCCCCGTCGATTCGGCGACGAGGATTTGACTTCGTCGGTCGTGTTCTCCATGTCAGCGCGGTTCGGCAGGGGCGTGGCCCCGAGCCTTCCACGTCTTCTACGCACGCGTTCGAGCGGTCCGGCTTTTGACCTGCCGGTACCCGCCGTCGCGGTTTTGTATACCCGGCGACGTCCGAAGAGCCTGGCGGCGCCGCACCTGGACGCCGCCGTGACGACCGCGGGTGTTTATCTCAATTTTGTGGCGTCGGCAACGCCGCGGCTTCGCCGTATCGAACGGCTGCGCGCGGCGGCATAGGGGTTTCGACGGATGCGCCGCCGCGTAAGCGCGGTTCAGGCGAGCAGTGGCGTCAGGCCGTCGTAGAGCAACTTGAGGCCGGAGCCGAACATCATCGCGTAGGAGATGCGGTACACCCACGCCTCCGACAGCCAGCCGGTCAGCCGCGCGCCGATCACCGTGCCGATGGCGGCCAGCGGCGCCAGCACCAGCGCCGTCGTCATGTTGGTCGGGTTGAGCAGGCCGATCCACCAGTACGGCAGCAGCTTGGCGTAGTTCACGATGGCGTAGAAGATGACGATGGTGGCGACGAGCTGGCGCTTCTCCATGCGCTGCGGCAGCAGGTAGATGTTGGTCGCCGGCCCGCCCAGGTGGATCATGAAGCTGGTCAGCCCGGCGATCGAGCCCCAGAACAGGCCCATCCGCCGCGACTGCACCCTGGGCGCCCGCCGCCGCCGGCCGCGCAACCAGTGGTCGAGCGGGAAGCCGACCGCCAGGGTGCCGACCACCAGCCGCAAGGTCTGGTCGTCGAGGTAACGGAAGGTCAGGGCGCCGACCGCGATCCCGGCCAGCGCGCCCGGCACCAGCACCGCCATGTTCGGCCGGCTCCACTCGCGCCGGTACACCCACGCGCCGACCAGGTCCATCAGGCACAGCAAGGGCAGCATGATCGCCGCCGCCTGGGTCGGCGGGATGATCATCGCGATCAGCAGCAGGCCGGCGAAGGCGAGCCCGCCGCCGAAGCCGCCCTTCGAGACGCCGGCAAGCGTCACCGCCGGCGCGGCGACCAGGTAGAACAGCGGATCGGTGATCAAGCGGGGCGGGCCTCACGCGGCATTCGGCGCGATCGCGACGGGCGTCCCGACGGCAATGCCGAGCGCATGATCGGCCCGGCCCCGATTCACGGCAATCTCGGCGAGGCCGCAGGAGTTCGCATACCAGAACGGCGCGCCCGGCGCGGCGTCGCCGAACGTCCGTTGCCGCGCCAGGCGGCGGCCGGCCACCGCCAACACCGCGTCCGCCGGCAGCGTCGCCGCGCGCAGCCCGGTCATCGCATTGCCGTAGCCGTCGACGTAGACGACCTCGGCCAGGTCGTCCGGCCAGTCCGGACGGCCGAGGCCGTCGGCGGGCTCGAGCGCGACCGGCCGGCCGGTCGCCAGCAGCGCGGCGACCGGGGCGAACAGGTCGCGGCCGTGGAAGCTGGGCGACAGCGCCGCCGGACGCCAGCCGATGCGGAAGCCCCGCGCGGCGGCGGCCCGCCGGGCGACGACCTCGAACAGGCCGTTGCCCGGCCCGACGAAGCGGCGGCCGTCCGCCTCGACCACGACCGGCGGGCGGTCGCCGCCGACGCCGGGGTCGACTACGCCCACCACCACCGCGTCGGCCGGCAGCGCGTCGCTCAGCGCCGCCAGCAGATAGGCCGCCGGCCGCGGCCGGAAGGCCGGGGCGTCGTGCATCAGGTCGATCACCGGCACCCCCGGCGCCGATGCCGCCAGCACGGCTCTCATCTGACCGACATACGGCCCCGCCAGTCCGAAGTCGGTGAACAGCACAATCATGGCGCGCCCCCTCCGCCGGGCCGTCCGCACGCCGGTCGCGATCAATCTGTCGCGCCGGTGTCGGTCATCTTTACATCCCGGGCGCCGGTTTGTGCGGGGCTACGCGTTAACCGGATGAACAAGAACGAATGTGCCGATTTGGCACATGGCTTGCTTTTTATACGCATTCGATCCGAGGCAGTAGTATGAGGAGAATCAAAGGGATGTTACGCAACCTTAGAGTGGCCGCCCTCGCCGCGACAGCGTGCGCGTTGTGGTTGAACGGCGCGAACGCCGCCACGATCACCTATTTCGCGGCCACCAGCAGCTTCGGCGCCCCGGCGCCGAGTTCGGACCAGCGCGTCGACAACGGCGCCGGCGCGTCCAGCGCGACCAGTTTCACCGCCCCGTTCGTGTGGGGCGGCAGCTCCACGGTCCAGACCAGCGACTTCTTCGGCAGCGCCACGGCGAACCTGGCGACCGGGGCGTTGCGCGCGAGCTCGTCGGTCGTCAACACGGCGCCGAGCTCGGGGCCGGTGCTTCCGCTCGGGCAGCGCACCCACACGAATTCCTCCAGCGCGACGTTCGGCGACACCTTCACGATCCAGCGCGCCGGACCTTTGGTCGCCGACGGCACGGCCAGGCTGGTGCTGACGATCGACGGCACCTTCACCGTCCCCGGCGGAGTCGATTTCGCGTCGACCTTCGACCAGTTCGGCAGCCCGCAGGCCTACAACTTCTTCGAGTTCTGGGCCGGGCTGACCACGCGACAGGTCGGCTCCTTCGACCTCGCGGCCGAAGCGTCCGCGCTCGACCCGTCCGACTTCCCCGACTTCGACAGCTACCTGGCCGCGGCGTTGGCGCTCAGCGCCCATATCGACTCGCTGAAGCTCGGCTCGGCCTTCGTGCAGCAGCATTCCAACCAGGCGATGGCGGACGACCTGGCCGACCTTCTGGGCGTCACCGTCGCGCTGGCGCACGGCGGCGCGGCGACGGCGACCATTTCGCTCGACATCCCGCTTGCCGCCGACCTGACGGCGTTCGAGTGGGAAGCGAACCTGTTCACGCGGGTCGCGCTCGACTCGTCGGTGTTCGGCACGCTGACGGCCGACTTCGGCAATACGGCGATCGTCTCGCTGGTGCTGCCGGAAGGCTATGCGCTGATGCCGGCGTCGGACGTGTTCCCGACCGCCAACGTCGTGGTCGCCGCGGTGCCGGAGCCGGGCACGCTGGCCGTGCTGGGCTTCGGCGTGATCGGCCTGGTCGCGCTGCGCCGCCGTTCGCGCTGACCGGCCGGGGTCGTCGCCGCGTCAGGCCGCGGCGACGACCTCCAGCTCGGTGACGACGCGGTTGCGGCCGGTCTGCTTGGCGGTATAGAGCGCCGCGTCGGCGCGCGCGACCAGTTCGGTCAGCGGCTCGTGCGACCGGTACTGGGCGACCCCCAGCGACAAGGTGACCGGCCCGATCTCCTGGCCCGACCCCTTGCGCACGATCTTCTTGTTTGCGACCGCGAGGCGGATCTGCTCGGCCACCGTGACGGCGTTGTCGCGCGCGGTGTTCGGCAGGATCACGGCGAACTCCTCGCCGCCGTAGCGCGCGGCGGTGTCGGCGCCCTTGATCGACTTGGTCAGCGTGTGGCCGACCAGCTTGAGCACCAGGTCGCCGATCGGGTGGCCATAGCTGTCGTTGATCCGCTTGAAGTGGTCGAGGTCGAGCATCACCAGCGACAGGGGCTCGTTGGCTTCGCGCGCCTCCGCGGCGGCTGCGGCCAGCGCGCGTTCGAAGGCGAGCCGGTTGCCGATGGCCGTCAGCGGGTCGGTCAGCGCCTGGGTGCGCGCCGCGGCCAGGTTGTCGCGCAGCTGCGAGATCTCGCCTTTCGATTCATTGAGCTGGCTTTGCAGGTGGTTGACCCGCTCGCCCATCGCGCGGGTGCTGGCGATCAGGTCGCCGACCAGGGTGCGGAAGTCCTGGCCCGACCGGGCGCCCTGCAGGCCGCCGGAAAAGGTCTTCAAGGCGGCACCGTACTCCTCGGCGCCGGCGCCTGCGGTCTCGATCGCCGTCATCATCTGGGCGGCAGCGGTCTCGATCCGCGTGCTCAGGTCGCCGAAGTCGGAATCCGCCCCGGCGCCGTAGAACTGTTCGTAGACCGAGCGGCTGGCGGGCTGATCGATGGCGCCGCCGGCCTTCAGCAGGGCATCAAGCCGGTCGCACAAGGCGGGATTGGTCTTCGAAACGTAGTCGTACCAGACCAGGAAGTTCTCCGGGTGCGGCGCGACGCGCCGTTCGTCCATGATCCCGACGGCGGCATTCATCCGGCGCCGCGCCGTCGCGAAGTCTTCACGATAACGCATGCAGGTCCCCCGACCCCTTCTTGCTTAAGCAGGCAGCGGCCATCCCCACGACGGCCGGTGCGCGGCCGGTTGTCGCATGCGGTTGCATTACTTTCCGTTAACGGGCGACGCCAAAACCCTCCCTTGTGGGCGCCGGACCGCCAAAATATATTGCACCGCACCCGCTCAAGGAGCCCGAGGATGCCGGAAGCCGACGCCGCCCGTCCCGCCGAGCCGGCGGAGCTGCAGGGCCACTTCATCGAAGACATGGCGGCCGGGATGACCGCCGTGCTGTCGCGCACGGTCACCGAGACCGACATCGTGCTGTTCGCCGGCATCTCCGGCGACACGAATCCGATCCACCTGTCCCAGGAATTCGCCGCCGGGTCGCCCTTCAAGGGCCGGGTGGCGCACGGGATGCTGACCGCCGGGCTGATTTCCGGCGTGCTGGGAACCCGCCTGCCGGGGCCCGGGGCGATCTACCTCAGCCAGAACCTCGCCTTCAAGGCGCCGGTGCGGATCGGCGACACCGTGACCGTGCGCGCCACCGTGACGGAGGTGAACCGCGAGCGCCGGCGGGTGACCATGAAGACCGTCTGCTCGGTCGGCGCGACCGTGGTGATCGACGGCGAGGCCGTGCTGCTGGTCCCGAAGAAGGGGTGAGCGCGGTCCGGCGCGGGCCGGACCGGCGCGTTGACTTGCGCCGGGCCGATGTTTAGGAAGTCCGGCAAGATGCGGATTTTTCGCCATTATACCGGGGTCGCCGAGGCCGCGCGCAACGCGGTCGTGGCGCTCGGCAACTTCGACGGCGTCCACCGGGGCCACCAGCAGGTGATCGGGACGGCGGCCGCGGCCGCGCGCGCGGCCGGCGCGCCGCTGGCGGTGCTGACGTTCGAGCCGCACCCGCGCCGCTTCTTTCGCCCCGACGAGCCGCCGTTCCAGCTCACCCCGCTGCGCAGCAAGGTGCGCTACGTCCGCTCGCTGGGGGTGGACGCCATGTTCATCTTCCCGTTCGACCACGAGCTGTCGCAGAAGCCCGCCGACCAGTTCGTCGCCGACGTGCTGGTGAACGGCATCCGCGCCCGCCATCTCGTCGTCGGCTACGACTTCGTGTTCGGCAAGGGCCGCACCGGCGACGTGGCGATGCTGCGCGCCGCCGCGGCGCGCGACGGCTTCGGCCTGACCTCGGTGGAGCCGGTGCGCGTCGCGTCGGGCGAGGTCTATTCCTCGACCAACATCCGCCGTGCGCTGGTGGAGGGCAAGCCCGCCGCGGCGGCGCAGCTGCTCGGCCGTTGCTGGGAGATCGAGGGACGGGTGGAGAAGGGCCAGCAGCGCGGCCGCACGATCGGGTTCCCCACCGCGAATGTCCCGCTCGACGAGTACATCCAGCCGGCGCTCGGCGTCTACGCCGTGTGGGCGGGGGTGGAGAAGGGCGGCGACACCGAATGGCACATGGGCGTCGCCAACATCGGCTGGCGCCCGACCTTCGAGGGCAACTTCGTCAACGTCGAGGTCTACCTGTTCGACTACGCCGACGACCTCTACGGCCAGATGCTGCGGGTCGCGCTGGTCGAGCACGTCCGCCCGGAGAAGAAATTCGACGGCATCGCGGCGCTGCGCGACCAGATCGCGCAGGACTGCAACGCCGCACGCACGCTCCTGGAAGGCATCGGCGAAGACGGGCTGCTCAGCCCGCCGCGCCGCGCCTGCATGATCTGAGCCCCGGCTGTCCCATGGCGATCGACTACAAGAATACCGTGTTCCTGCCGAAGACCGAGTTCGCGATGCGGGCCAACCTGCCCGAGCGCGAGCCCGGCATCCTGGCGCGCTGGGAGCAGATGGACCTCTACCGCCAGCTGCGCGCGGCCTCGAAGGGGCGCGACAAGTTCGTGCTGCACGACGGCCCGCCCTACGCCAACGGCAACCTGCACATCGGCCACGCGCTCAACAAGATCCTGAAGGACGTCATCAACCGCTCGCAGCAGATGCTGGGCAAGGACGCCAACTACGTCCCCGGCTGGGACTGCCACGGTTTGCCGATCGAGTGGAAGATCGAGGAGCAGTACCGCGCCGCCGGCCGCGACAAGGACGCGGTGCCGATCAACGAGTTCCGCCGCGAGTGCCGCGACTTCGCCGCGCACTGGATCGACGTCCAGCGCGAGGAGTTCAAGCGCCTGGGCGTCACCGGCGACTGGGACAACCCGTACTCGACGATGACCTTCGCCGCCGAGGCGCAGATCGTGCGCGAGGTCGGCAAGTTCCTGATGAACGGCGGGCTGTACCGCGGCGCCAAGCCGGTGATGTGGTCGGTGGTGGAGAAGACCGCGCTGGCCGAGGCCGAGATCGAGTACCACGACCACACCTCGACCACGATCTTCGTGCGCTTCCCGGTGGCGAAGGCCTCGGACCCCGCGCTCGACGGCGCCTCGGTGGTGATCTGGACCACCACGCCCTGGACCATCCCCGGCAACCGCGCCGTCGCGTTCGGGCCGGAGATGGACTACGTCGTGATCCGCGTGACGGCGGTCGCCGACGGCAGCCGTGCCGTGGTCGGCGAGACGCTGCTCCTCGCCGCGGCGCTGAAGGACGCGGTGTGCGCCGAGACCGGCATCGCCGGCGCCGACGTCGTCGCGCAGCTGAAGGGCGCGGCGCTGATGGGCACGATCTGCCGCCATCCGTTCGCCGGCGCGGGCTACGACTTCGACGTGCCGCTGCTGCCCGGCGACCACGTCACGACGGAAGCCGGCACCGGCCTGGTCCACACCGCGCCGGGCCACGGCGTGGAGGACTTCGAGGTCGGCCAGAAATTCGGCCTCGACGCGCCGCAGACGGTGGCCGACGACGGTCGCTACTACGACCACGTGCCGCTGTTCGCCGGCGAGCACGTGTTCAAGGCGGACGGCAAGGTCGCCGATGCGCTGGCCGAGCGCGGGCGGCTGCTCCACCGCGGCAGGCTGGTGCATTCCTACCCGCACTCGTGGCGGTCGAAGGCGCCGCTGATCTTCCGCAACACGCCGCAGTGGTTCATCGGCATGGAGCAGAACGGCCTGCGCAAGACGGCGCTGCAGGCGATCGCCGACACCACTTTCTTCCCGGCCACCGGGCGCAACCGCCTGGGCTCGATGATCGAGAGCCGGCCCGACTGGTGCATCTCGCGCCAGCGCGCCTGGGGTGTGCCGATTGCGGTGTTCGTCAACAAGGCCACCGGCGAGCCGCTGCGCGACCCGGCGGTGCTGGAGCGCATCGTCGCGGCGGTGGAGGCGGAAGGCGCCGACACGTGGTTCGCGTCCGACCCGTCGCGCTTCCTCGGCAACGACCACGACCCGGGCGACTACGAGCAGATCAAGGACATTCTCGACGTCTGGTTCGAGTCGGGCTGCACCCACAGCTTCGTGCTGGAGGCGCGCGACGACCTGCAGTGGCCGGCCTCGCTGTACCTGGAGGGCTCGGACCAGCACCGCGGCTGGTTCCACTCCTCGCTGCTCGAATCCTGCGGCACGCGCGGGCGCGCGCCCTACGACGCGGTGCTGACGCACGGCTTCGTGCTGGCGGAGGCCGGCGTGAAGATGTCGAAGTCGCTCGGCAACGTCGTCGCGCCGCAGGAGATCATCAAGAACTTCGGCGCCGACATCCTGCGCATCTGGGTGGTCGCCTCGGACTATTCCGAGGACCTCAAGATCAGCCCCAAGATCCTGGAGTACCAGGCCGACGCCTATCGCCGGCTGCGCAACACGCTGCGCTACGTGCTGGGCAACCTCGACGGCTTCGCCGCGGCCGAGCGCCTGCCGCCGGCGGAGATGCCGGAGCTCGATCGCTGGGTGCTGCACCGGCTGTGGGAGCTCGACGCGATGGTGCGCCGCTGCTGCGCCGAGTACGACTTCCACACGCTGTTCACCCAGCTGCACAATTTCTGCGCCGTCGACCTGTCGGCGTTCTACTTCGACGTCCGCAAGGACGCGCTGTACTGCGACGACCCGCGAAGCGCGTCGCGCCGCGCCGCCCGCACCGTGCTGGACGAGCTGTTCTCGTGCCTGACCGCGTGGCTCGCGCCGATCATCGCCTTCACGGCGGAGGAGGCGTGGCTCGCCCGCCACGGCGGCACCCCGCCGGCGGGGCAGGAGAGCGTGCACCTGCGCACCTTCCCCGAGGTGCCCGCGGCCTGGCGCGACGACGCGCTGGCGAAGAAGTGGGAGACCGTGCGCGCCGTGCGCCGCGTCGTTACCGGCGCGCTGGAGATCGAGCGGGCGGAGAAGCGCATCGGCGCCAGCCTGCAGGCGCACCCCACCGTGCACCTGGCGGCGGAGCATCGCGCCACGCTCGCCGGCGTGGACCTGGCGGAGGTGACGATCACCTCCGGCCTCACGGTCTCGGATGCCGCGGCGCCGGCCGGCGCCTTCGCGCTGCCCGACGTGCCTGGTGTCGCGGTGGTCGCCGGCAAGGCCGACGGCGCGAAATGCGAGCGCTGCTGGAAGGTCCTGCCGGAGGTCGGCAGCGTCGCCGCGCACCCCACGCTGTGCCAGCGCTGCGCCGACGCGGTCGAGCATCGCCTTGCCGATGCCGGCTGACCCGCATCGGCGGGCGTTCCGTCTGGCCCTGGTGGTCGCCGCGGCCGTCCTGGTCCTCGACCAGGCCACCAAGATCTGGATCGTCCATGACGTGATGGCGCCGCCGCGCATCATCCCGGTGACGCCGTTCTTCAACCTCGTGATGGTGTGGAACAAGGGCGCCAGCTTCGGCTTCCTCAACATCGGCGAGGCCTGGGTGCCGTGGCTCCTGTCCGCGGTCGCCGTGGTGGTGACGATCGCGCTGGTGGTGTGGCTGCGCCGCACCGACCGGACGTGGCTGGCCGCCGGGCTCGGCCTCATCATCGGCGGCGCGCTGGGCAACCTGATCGACCGGCTGGTCTACGGCGCCGTCGCCGACTTCGTTCAGCTCTATGCCGGCCGGTTCTACTGGCCCGCCTTCAACGTTGCCGACACCGCGATCACCGTCGGCGTCGGCCTGGTCCTGCTCGACAGCTTCCTGGCGGACGGCAAGGAGAAGAAGCGCGCGGCGGACGGCGCCCGGGCCCCGTTGCCTTGAAAAAGCCTTGAAAAACATTAATATGCCCGCGCGTCCCGCGCCTCGAAGCGCTGCAGGGGAAAACGCATGATTCTTGCTGCTCACGGGCTTTTGCGCCGTCCCGGCCGCGTCGCCGTGCTGCTCGCCGCCACCGTGGCGCTCGCCGGCTGCGATTCGGCGAAGGAGGTCTTCGGCCTCAACAAGAGCTCGCCCGATGAGTTCGCGGTCGTCACCCGCGCGCCGCTGGTGATCCCGCCGGAGTTCGGCCTGCGGCCGCCGGAGCCGGGCGCCGCGCGGCCCCAGGACGCGCCCGCCGCCCAGGCGGCGCGCAACATCCTGGTGCGCAATGCGGGCGATGCCGGCCGCGGCGTCGGCAGCGGCGGCCCGGCGGGGCTGACGACCGGCGAATCGGCGCTGCTGCGCCAGGCCGGCGCGCTCAACGCCGATCCCCTGGTCCGCCGGGAGGTCGACCGCGAGACCACCGCGATGGTCGACGCCGACCGCGACTTCATGGACCGGCTGATGTTCTGGCAGAAGCAGCCGCCGCCCGGCAGCGCCGTCGATCCCGAGGCTGAGATGCGCCGGCTGCGCGAGAACGCCGCCGTCGGCGCGCCCGTCAACCAGGGCGAGACGCCGGTGATCGAGCGGCGCAAGAAGGCCCTGTTCGAAGGCATCTTCAACTGATCCGGCGCGGCGGCAGGCCGCGGCGCCGAGGAGTCGCTGCGTCCATGTCGAACCGATTGATCGGACGCCTGTGCGGCGCGCTCGCCGCCGCCGCGATTGTGTTCGCGGGCGCCTCGGCGCGCGCCGCGGTCTTCAACCCGGAGACGTTCACGCTGGCCAACGGCCTCCAGGTGGTGGTGGTCGCCAACCACCGCGCGCCGATCGTCATGCACATGGTCTGGTACAAGGTCGGCGCCGCCGACGAGGCGGCCGGCAAGTCCGGCATCGCGCACTTCCTCGAGCACCTGATGTTCAAGGGCACGCCCGACATCCCGCCCGGCCAGTTCTCGCGGATCGTCGCGCGCAACGGCGGCCAGGACAACGCCTTCACCACCCAGGACTACACCGCCTATTTCCAGAAGGTCGCCAAGGACCGGCTCGACACGGTCATGAAGATCGAGGCCGACCGGATGGCGAACCTGCGGCTCAGCGACGAACTCGTGCTGCCGGAGCGCGACGTGGTGCTGGAGGAGCGCCGGTCGCGCACCGACAACAACCCGGAATCGCTGCTGTACGAGCAGGTCCGCGCCGCGCTGTTCCTCAACCACCCCTACCGCATCCCGACGATCGGCTGGAAAAGCGAGATCGAGAAGCTCGGCACGGCCGACGCGATCGAGTTCTACAAGCGCTGGTACCGGCCCAACAACGCGATCCTGATCGTCGCCGGCGACGTGACGGCCGCGGAGGTGCGCGCGCTCGCCGAGAAGCACTACGGCCCGATCCCGTCCGGGCCGGTGCCCGAGCGCGTGCGTGCCGACGAGCCGCCGCAGGTCGCCGCCCGCCGCGTCGAGCTCGACAGCGACCGCATCCGCCAGCCGTCGTGGGGCCGCGTGTGGATCGCCCCGAGCTACCGCGCCGGCGCGACCGAGCATGCGATGCCGCTGCAGGTGCTGGCGGAGGTGCTCGGCACCGGCGCCACCAGCCGGCTCTACCGCAGCCTGGTGGTCGAGCAGGCGCTCGCCGCTTCGGTCGGGGTCTGGTACGGCGCGACCGCGGTGGACCTGTCCAACTTCACCGTCTCGGCGACGCCGCGCCCCGGCGTGACGCCGGAGGCGGTGGAGAAGGCGGTCGAGGAAGCGCTCGCCCGCGTCCTCAAGGACGGCGTGACCGACGAGGAGGTTGCGCGCGCCAAGAAGCTGATGGTGCGCAACGCCGTCTTCGCCCGCGATTCGCTCGGCACGGCGCCCAACGCGCTCGGGCGCGCGCTCGCCTCGGGCGGGACCATCGACGACGTCGAGAAGTGGCCCGAGCGGATCGAGGCGGTGACCACCGAGCAGGTCAATGCCGCCGCCCGCGCGGTTTTGCTCCCGGAACACTCGGTGACCAGCGTGCTGCGGCCGAAGGGCGCGGGCTGACCATGGGAAGCCTGTTTAGATCGTGGCGCGGATAGGCCCCCCTCGTGATGTGACGTGAGTCGATCGGATCGATGATGCAAGTGTTCCTCCGCCGCCTCGCCGCCGTCGCGTTCCTGTTCCTGGTCGCGATCGCGCCGGCGCAGGCCGTCACCATCGAGCGGGTGCACTCGCCCGGCGGGATCGAGGCATGGCTGGTACGCGACGCGACGGTGCCGCTGATCTCGATGCGCTTCGCCTTCCGCGGCGGGTCGCGGCTCGAGCCGGCGGGACGGGAAGGACTGGGCAACTTGGTCTCCGGCCTGCTCGACGAGGGGGCGGGCCCCTACGACTCGCAGGCGTTCCAGCGTGCGGTGGAGGACATCTCGATGCAGATGTCGTTCGGCGCCAGCCGCGACAACTTCCGCGGCTCGCTGCGGGTGCTGAACGAGTTCCGCGACCGGGGGATCGACCTCCTGGCGCTCGCGCTGTCGCAGCCGCGGTTCGAGGACGAGCCGGTGGCGCGCATTCGCGCCGGCACCATCGCCTCGCTCCGCCGCCAGTCGGAGGATCCGCAGCGCATCGCCGGCATCGAGTTCTTCAAGACCGTCTTTCCCGACCACGTCTATGGCCGGCCGTCGCAGGGCACGATCGAATCCGTCACCGCGATCACGCCCGCCGACATGCGCGCCTTCCTGGCGCGCCAGCTCGTGCGCGACCGGCTGTTCGTCGGCGTCGTCGGCGACATCGCGCCCGAGGCGCTGGGGCCGCTGCTCGACCGCGCGTTCGGCGCGCTGCCGGCGCGCGGCCCGGCCGAGGCTGTGCCGGAAGCGCAGGTCCAGGGCGCCGGCAAGGTGGTCGTCGTGCGCAAGAAGATTCCGCAGAGCGTCGTCCTGCTCGGCGGCCAGGGCATCAAGCGCAACGACCCCGACTTCTACGCCGCGTTCGTGATGAACTACGTGCTGGGCGGCGGCGGCTTCTCCTCGCGCCTGTCGGAGGAGGTGCGCGAACGGCGCGGCCTCGCCTACGCCGTCTACAGCTATCTCAGCGCGCTCGATCGCGCCGCGCTGGTCATGGGCAGCGTCGCCACCCAGAACCTGCGCGTGAAGGAATCGCTCGACCTCATCCGCGCCGAATGGGGCCGCATGGCCGAGGGCGGCGCCACCGAGGAAGAGCTCAAGGACGCCAAGACCTACATCAACGGCTCGTTCCCGCTGCGGCTCGATTCCACCGGCGCGGTCGCCGACCTCCTGGTCGACATCCAGCTCGACGACCTCGGCATCGATTATCTCGACAAGCGGGCGGACTATATCAACGCCGTAACCCGTGCCGACGTGCAGCGAGTCGCCGCGCGACTGCTCAAGCCCGATCAGCTGACCGTCGTCATCGTCGGCGACCCGGCCGGCGTGGAATCGACGCCATAAGGTCGATTCGGGGCCCCAAAAAGCACGCGGGAGGAAGGCGGTCGCCTGTCCCCCCGCGCCATTGCAGCCAGCCCCCCACGACGGCAGCCCGAGCCCGAACGCCCGATCTGTCGCCCCGCTGGCCGCAACTCGATGTCCGTTGCGCCGACGGCCGCCGCCGCCGGTAAAGCCTGCGGATGCGCTTGCATCCGACGTCAAAATTTGACCGCATGGCGGTGCTTTCCGGGTGTGATCTTTCTGTGTCTACCCGGATGCGCGGCAAGCTGGTTCTTTCGCAACGGCGGGCTTCTTTTGCGACTCGCCGCGCCCCGCTACGGTAGTGCATGCCGATCCGCCTCCTGCCGCCGACCCTGGTCAACCGCATCGCTGCCGGCGAGGTGGTGGAGCGTCCGGCGTCGGTCGTGAAGGAACTGGTGGAGAACGCGATCGACGCCGGCGCGCGCCGCATCGACGTGGTCCTCGCCGACGGCGGCCGCACGCTGATCGCGGTCACCGACGACGGCCGCGGCATGGTCGAGGGCGAGCTCGCGCTGGCGTTGGAGCGCCACGCCACATCGAAGCTGCCCGACGACGACCTCGATTCCATCCGCTGGCTCGGCTTCCGCGGCGAGGCGCTGCCGGCGATCGGCTCGGTCAGCCGGCTGTCGATCGTGAGCCGCGCCGCCGGCGCCGATGCCGCGTTCGCCATCGCGGTGGAAGGCGGGCGCAAGGAGGCGCCGCGCCCGGCCGCGCTCGCCCGCGGCACGCGGGTCGAGGTGCGCGACCTCTTCTACGCCACGCCGGCGCGGCTCAAGTTCCTCAAGATCGCGCGCACCGAGCTGGGCCACGCGCTGGAGACGGTGCGCCGCCTCGCGCTCGCGCGGCCCGACGTCGCCTTCACCCTCGCCGACGAGGCGCGCACCTTGCTGCGCGTGGAGGCGGAGGCGGGCGACCTGCTCGAATCCGGCCGCGGCCGCCTCGCCGCCGTGCTGGGGCGCGAGTTCGCCGACAACGCCATTGCCATCGACGCCGAGCGCGACGGCTTCCGCCTGACCGGCTTCGCCGGGCTGCCGACACTCAACCGCGCCACGGCGCAGCACCAGTACCTCTTCGTCAACCGCCGGCCGGTGCAGGACCGCATGCTGGCCGGTGCGGTGCGCGGCGCCTACATGGACTTCCTTGCCCGCGATCGCCACCCGATGGTTGCGCTGTTCGTCGAGGCGCCGGCCGACCTCGTCGACGTCAACGTCCACCCGGCGAAGGCGGAGGTGCGGTTTCGCGACGCCGGCGTCGTGCGCGGGCTGATCGTCGGCGGCTTGCGCCACGCGCTCGCCGCCGCCGGCCACCGCGCCGCCACCACCGTCGCGGCCGGCGCGCTCGGGGCGATGCGCCCGCCGTCGCCGATGCCGTCGTTTCCGTTCCCGACCGGCGGTCGCGTCTCCGCCGGCCTCGCCGAGGCGGTCGCCGCGTTCCAGGCCCCGCAGCGCGAGGCGCTTCCCGGACTCGATACGCCGTCCGCGCCGCCCGCCGCGCCGGTCGCGGACGCCGCCGCTCGGCCGCTCGGCGCCGCGCGCGCGCAGGTGCACGAGACCTACATCGTCGCCCAGACCTCAGACGGCATCGTCGTGGTCGACCAGCACGCTGCGCACGAGCGGCTGGTCTACGAGCGCATCAAGGCGGCGCTCGCCGCCGGCGGCGTCGCGCGCCAGGGCCTCCTGGTGCCCGAGGTGGTGGAGCTGGAGCCCGAAACCGTGGATCGCCTGCTCGCCCGCGCCGGCGAGCTCGCGGAGCTCGGCCTGGTGGTGGAGGGGTTCGGCGCCGGCGCCGTCCTGGTGCGCGAGGTGCCGGCGCTGCTCGGCGTCACCGACGCGGTCGGCCTCGTGCGCGACCTCGCCGACGAGCTGCGCGAGTTCGGCGACGGCCTTGCGCTGCGCGACCGGCTGGATGCGGTGTGCGGCACCATGGCCTGCCACGGCAGCGTCCGCGCCGGCCGCCGCCTGTCGCCGCCGGAGATGGACGCGCTGCTGCGCGAGATGGAGGCGACGCCGCATTCCGGCCAGTGCATCCATGGCCGGCCCACCTATGTCGAGCTCAAGCTTGCCGATATCGAGCGCCTGTTCGGGCGGCGTTGAGCCGTACCGCGCGCCGATCTTCAAAGTTCCCGCAAGGAAAACGCCGCAAGTCAATTACTCCGCTTCGGGAACATGTCTTTTGCTATAAAGAGCGATTAATTTAATTGGCTGCGCAACATCGGAATAATACCGACGTTCATTCTCCATGCCGCGATCCAGCGGCGAAGGAGAATGCAGATGGACAATCCGACTCCGCAGCGCAATCCCGGCCAGGACCCGAAGAACCCGAGCCAGGGCCAGCAGCCCGACCCGCGCAATCCCAGCCAGGGCGACGTGCGCGAGCCGCGCAATCCGAGCCAGGGCAACCAGCCCGACCCGAAGAACCCCGGCCAGGGTGACGTGCAGGACCGCGGCCATCCGGTGCGCGAGCCGGAGAGCGATCCGAAGCGGCAGCCGCAGCGCTGAGCGCGGTTCGACTTGAAGCGACCGCCGGCGGGCCTCCCGCCGGCGGTTTGCTATGTCCGGGCGTCGCGCCTCAGGAACACGACGCGCGCGGCGCCGTAGCGGCGCTCGTCGACGGCAGCGAAGCCTGGAGGCGGCCTGAACGGCTCCGCGGCGGACAGCTCGACGACGCAGACCGCGTCGGCGGCGATCCAGCCGGCGCCCGCCAGCGCGGTCAGCGCCGCGGCCGCGAGGCCGCTGCGATAGGGCGGGTCGAGGAAGACGAGGTCGCACGGTGCGGCCGCCCTGGGCGGGCGGGTGCAGTCGCCCTGGACGATGCGCGCCGAGTCCGCCCCGAGCTTCTTCGCGTTGGCGCGGCACACCGCCAGCGCGTCGCGGCTGTCGTCCATCATCGCGACCGCGTCGGCGCCGCGCGAAAACGCCTCCAGCCCCATCGCGCCGGTGCCGGCGAAGCCGTCGAGCACGGCGAGATCGCCGAACGGCCGCGCCAGCGGGCCGTGCGACAGGATGTTGAACACGGATTCGCGCACCCGGTCGGCGGTCGGGCGGATCGCGTCCCCCGGCGGCGCCGCGATGGCGCGGCCGCGCAGCCTACCGCCGACGATGCGCATGTCGGGTGGTGTCGGAGTGGCGGACGCACCCCCTCCCCCAACCCCCTACCACGAGGGGAGGGAGCTTCTTTCTCCCCCTCCCCTTGTGGGAGGGGGTTGGGGGGAGGGGGCGCCTCCGGGTCCGGATGCTCATTTCCTGCCCCGCCGCGCCGGCTTCGGCGCCCCGGCGCCGAGCTGGTCGGCGAGCACCTTGGGCGCGACCTCGGCGACCTCGCCGCGCGCGAGGTGGCCGAGCTGGAACGGGCCGTAGCTGACCCGGATCAGGCGGCCGACCGCCAGGCCGAGGTGCTCCAGCACGCGGCGCACCTCGCGGTTCTTGCCTTCGGCCAGAGCGACGGTGAGCCAGGCGTTGCGGCCCTGCACGTGATCGACCGCGGCGCGGATCGAGCCGTAGGCGACGCCGTCTACGGTGACGCCATCCTCCAGCGCCGCCAGCGCGGCGGGGTCGGGCGTGCCGAACACGCGCACGCGGTAGCGCCGCACCCAGCCGTTCGACGGATGCTCCAGCCGCCGCGCCAGCGCGCCGTCGTTGGTCAGCAGCAGCAGGCCTTCGGAGTTGAGGTCGAGGCGGCCGACCGAGACGACGCGCGGCATTTCGGCCGGCAGCGACTCGAACACGGTCGGGCGGCCTTGCGGATCCTTGTGGGTGCAGATCAGCCCGCGCGGCTTGTGGTAGCGCCAGAGCTGCGACTGCGGCGCCTCGGCGACCGGCTTGCCGTCGACTGCGACCTTGCTCTTCGCGTCGACCTTGATCGCCGGCGTGTCGATCGCCTTGCCGTCGATGCTGACCCGGCCCTCGGCGATCCAGCGCTCCGCCTCGCGGCGTGAGCACAGGCCGGCGCGGGCGAGGTACTTGGCGATGCGCTCGCCTGCGCCCGCGCTGTCGGCGGCGGTTCCCGCCATCACGCGGCGGCGGCGATAAGCGCGGCGAACAGCTTCTCGTCGCCTGGGTCGATCGCGTACTCGGGGTGCCACTGCACGCCGACCACGAAGCGGCGGCCGGGCAGCTCGATGCCTTCGATCACGCCGTCGGGCGCGACGGCGCTGACGACGACGCCGGCGCCGACCGCGCGCACGGCCTGGTGGTGGGCGCTGTTGACCTGCATCTCCGTGCGGCCCGTCGTGCGGTGCAGGAGCGTTCCGGCGGCCACCGCGACGCTGTGGCCGGGCTCGGTGCGCGGGTTGGGCTGTTCGTGCGCCAGCGCGCCCGCGACCTCGTCGGGGATGTGCTGGATCAGGGTGCCGCCGAGCACGACGTTGAGGAGCTGCTCGCCGCCGCAGATGCCGAGCACCGGCAGGTCGCGCTCGATCGCGGCGCGCGTGACGGCGACCTCGAACGCGGTGCGGCGGTCCTTGGTGGTGACGGTCGGATGGCGCGAGGCGGCGCCGAACATCGCCGGGTCGATGTCGAACGCGCCGCCGGTGACGATCAGCGCATCGATGGTGTCGGCGTAGGCGACCGCCTGCTCGGGCTCGTGCGGCAGCATCATCGGCAGCCCGCCGGCGGCGGCGACGCGCGCCGCGTAGTTCTCGCGCAGTGCGTACCACGGCAGCTTGGAGTAGCCGCCGGGCGGCTCCCAGTCGAGCGTGATGCCGACGATCGGGCGGCTCATGTCACTGCGCCGCCTGCGCGGCCTGCAGCCGGTCGCGCTCGGCGATCCACAGGTCGCCGTAGTCGACGTCCTGCCATTCGTCGAACCACGGGCCGCCGCGGGTGTAGTGGACCGCCTTGGGCGGGCCGTCCGCCGGCTTCGCGCACCAGCCTTCGAGCCAGTTCCACGTCTCCGGCACCGCGCCGATCAGCGCGTCGTCCAGCCACTGGAAGCGGTGCAGGAACGAGCCGGTCTCGCGGTTGGCCACCTCCACCGTGAGCGCGCGGTTGGCCGGGTGGCCGCAGTTGTAGAGGATCAGGCTCGACCAGTTCTTGCGCGGGTAGAGCGTCTGCTGGCGGCCGTCCATCTTCAGCGCCTCGGGCGGCCGGTGGTCGTGGTGGACGCACATCGCCGCGAAGCGGTCGTCGGCCAGCGCGAACAGCTCGCCCACGTCGGCGCGCCACAGGAAGTCGCAATCGCAGAACAGTGCCCAGCCGCGGTAGTCCGCCAGCGCCGGCACAAGGAAGCGTGTATAGGTGAACTCGGTCGAGGCCAGCGGGTCGACCGGGCGGTAATACTGGCCGCGCGCGCGCAGCTCCGGCTGCTTCAGCGGGCGCACGTCGACGGGCACCCGCGCGTGACGCAGCAGCGAGAAGCGGCACACCTCGTAGGCGATCTCTTCGCGGCTGTCCCAGCCGACGTAGACGGGAAGGGGGTCGGCGTTCATCGGCAGCTCTCCGGGGCCGTTTGTGCCCGAAGCGTGCCGGCCTTGTCCAGAATCGCGGACCTAGGCTCCAGTCGCGAGGTCGCGGCCAACCGCCGCAAGCGCCGCGCCCCACGTGCCGTCGCGGCCCTGGCGGTAGACGCGGGTGCCGGGGAACCACGGCGACTCCGCGCCGTCGGCCATCCAGCGGAACTCCGGCGGGTTGGGCACCAGCACGCGGCTGGCCCGCCCCTGCGCGGCGCGCAGGTGGACCAGCGTGTTGCTGACGCAGACGTACTCATCGAGCAGGGCGGACAGCGCCAGCGCGTCCTCCAGGTCGTCGTGGCAGGCGGACAGGTCGGCCGCCGGGCGGCCGAGCACGGCGCAGAGCGCCTCGATCTCCTCCATCGCGGGGTGGCGCTGCACGACGACGACGGTCGCGGCGAGCGGGGCGAGGACGGCGGCGACGGCCTCCATCGGCGCTTCCTTGGACAGGCGGCTCGCCTTGCCGCGCGCGCCGGCGCGCCAGGTCACGCCGACAAAAGGCGGCGGTCCGGCCGCCGCCAGCAGGGCCCGCTGGGCGGCGATGCGCTCGGCGAGCGCCGGGATGTCGAACGGCGGCGGCACGGGGTCTCCGGCCGCCATGCCGAGCACCAGCGGCAGGTCGCCGACCGACAGGCGGTAGTCGGCCGCGTCCTCCTCGTCGCCGGCCAGCGCATCGACGACGCCGGCCCGCTCCAGCATGGCGGACAGCCGCGGATCGCCGCGGTAGACCACCCGCGCGCCGCGCCCGCGCAAAACGGCGGCGAAGCGCAGGAACACGAGCTCCTCGCCCAGCCCCTGGTCGTTGACGACGATGACCGTGCGAGCCGCGAGGTCGGCCGGCAGCGCCTCGCGCCAGAAACCCTGGCGGGTGCGGCGCAGCGCCTCGCGCGCGGCATAGCCGCGCCAGCCGGCTGCGAAGTCGCCCGTCAGCAGCGCGGCGACGCCGTCGGCGAACCGCGCCTCCTCGTGGTCCGGGGCGAGCGCGAGCGCGGCGGCGTACTCCCGCCGGGCGCCGGCGATGTCGCCGGACTGCCTCAGCGCGTGGCCGTGGTTGAGCCGGATGCCGGGGTCGTCGCCTGCCGTCGCGAGCGCGTGCTCATAGCACATCGTCGCGTCGGCCGGACGGTGCAGGCCGCACAGGGCGTTGCCCAGGTTGACCCACGCGTCGGGCCGGGACGGGTCCTTGGCGATGGCGACGCGGAACGGCACGATCGCCTCCTGCACGCGGCCGAGCTCGAACAGCGCCGCGCCGTAGGCATTCTCCGCGTCGGCGGTCAGGAGGCGCAGCCGCCGCGCCCGCTCGAACAGGCTCACGCTCTCGCGCACGCCGCCGGTCCGCTGCAGCAGCATGGCCAGGTTGATCAGCGCGTCCACATGGTCGGGATGCTGCGCCAGCACCGCGCGATAGGCCGCTTCGGCGGCGTTCGAGTTGCCGAGGCTCTCCTCCATCAGGCCGAGGTTGTTGGCGGCGGCCGCGTAGCCCGGCCGCAGATCGAGCGCGATGCGGAAGCAGGCGGCGGCCTCGGCCTCGCGGTTCAGCCCGGCCAGGACGTTGCCCAGGTTGAAGTGCGCCTGCGCGTAGTTCGGCGCCGTCGCGATGGCGCGCCGCAGGCTCGCCTCCGCCTCGGGGAGGCTGCCGGCGGAGCGATGGGCGACGCCGAGGTTCGACAGCACCTCCGCGTTGCCGGGGTCGGCGTCGGCGGCGGCGGCGAGCCAGGTGACGGCCGTCTTCGCGTCGCCGAGGCCGAGCGCCGCGACGCCGCGCACGTGCAGCCCGGCGGCGTGCCCGGGCGCCAGCGCCAGCACGTCGTCGGCGTGCTGGGCCGCCGATGCGGCGTCGCCGCGCGACAGCGCCTGCACGGCGCGGAGCAGCGGGGGCGTGGGGTCCGGCGCCGCGGCGGCCGGCTCGGGGGCGCGGTGGGCCTGCGGCGGGGGCACGGGTCCATTCCTAACCTGTAGAGGGACCCTTAGGTTAAAAAGCAAAGTTTTCCAGTTCGTTAACCAGCGAGATCGCCGGCCAGCGCGGCGCCGGCCGCGATCCACGACCCCTCCGGCCCCTGGCGATACAGGCGGCAGCCGGGGAACCACGGGCTGACCTCGCCCGCGGCCATCCAGCGGAACTCGGGCGGGTTCGGCACCAGCACGTGCGTCGCGCGCCCCGCCGCGGTGCGCAGGTGAACGTTGGTGTTGCTGACCGCGACGTAGCGGTCGGCCACCGCCATCAGCGCCAGCATCGCCTCGAGGTCGCCGTTGAGCGCGGCGAGGTCGTGCACCGGCCGGCCGGCCAAAGCCGACAGCCGGTCGATCTCGCCGTCCGCCGGCAGACGCTGCACGGCGACCAGCGTGGCGGACGGCGGCAGGGCGGCGGCCAGGCTTTCCAGCGGCAGCTCCTTGAAGAGCGCGCGGTCGGTCCCCGGCGTGCCCGCGCGCCAGGTCAGCGCCAGATAGGGCGGCGGACCGAGCGCCGCAAGCCGCGCGGCCGCGTCTTGCAGCGCGCCGGGCAGCGGGTCGATCCGCAATGACGACGGCGGGGCATCGCCGTCGTCCATGCCGAGGAGACAGGGCAGGTCGCCGACCGCCACGACGAAATCGGCGTCGGGCGCGGCGTCGGGCGGCGCCACCGCGTCCACGATCCCGGCGCGCGCGATCATCGCGGCGAGCCGAGGGTCGCCGGCGTAGGTGAGGCGCGCGCCGCGCGCCCGCAGGCCGGCGGCGAAGCGCAGGAAGAACAGCTCGTCGCCGAGCCCCTGGTCGCGCACCACCCAGACATGGCAGTCCGCCAGGTCGGCGGGCAGCGGCTCGCGGTGATAGAGGTGGCCGGTCGCCGCCATCGCCTCGCGCGCCCGGTAGTCGCGGAATCCGTCGCCCCAGCGGCCCTGCAGGAGGCATGCCAGCGCGCGGCCCATGCGTGCGTCGGCATGGGAGGGGTCGACCGCGAGCGCCGCGTCGAAGCGCGCGATCGCCGCGTCGAGCCGGCCTCCGTTCTTCAGCGCGTGGCCCAGGTTGCCCAGGACCCCGGCATGGCGGGGCGCCAGCAACAGCGCGCCCTCGTAGACGGCGACGGCCTCATCGGTGCGGCCGAGGCAGTTCAGCGCATTGCCCAGGTTGTCGATCGCGGCGACGAAGCCCGGCCGCCGCTCGGCGGCTTCGGCGAACAGCGCGGCGGCTTCGGCGAACCGCTGGCGACGCCGCTCGACAAGACCGAGGCCGACCAGCCCTTCCGGCAGCCCCGGCTGCAGCGCGAGCGCGCGCCGGCAGTGGCGCTCCGCCGCCTCGATCTCGCCGCGCTGCTCCAGCGCAGTGCCCAGGAAGGCGTGGCTCATCGCGTCGTCCGGCTGGATGGCGAGGCTGCGCCGCAGCGCCGCGGCCGCCTCGTCGACCTGGCCGGACTCCAGCAGCGCGAGGCCGAGATTGCAGTAGCCGTTGGGGTAGTTCGGCGCGATCGCGACGGCCCTGCGCAGGTGCTCGATCGCCGGCGCATACTGCCGTTCGGCGATCAGGCACAGCGCGAGGTTGTTAAGCGCGCCGGGGTGGTCGGGATGCAAGGCGACCAGGCGCTCGAACGCGCGCCGCGCCTCGCCGTGGCGGCCGAGGCCGGCCAGCGCGTTGCCCATGTTGTGAAGCGCGTCGGCATGGCGCGGCTCGATGTCGAGCGCGCGGCGGAACGCGCGGATCGCCTCCTCGACGCGGCCGCATTCGAGCAGCGCAGTGCCGAGCGCGGCGCGCGCGTGCGGGTTCTTGCCGCGGCGGCGCACCGACCGCTCCAGCAGCGGCAGCGCCTCGACGGCCTGCCCAAGCTGCAGCTTCACCGTGCCGAGCAGGTAGAGCGCGTCAGGGTTCTCCGCGTCGATGGCGAGCGCCCGGCGATAGCCGGCCTCCGCCTCGGCGAGACGGCCGGCGCGGTGGTGCGCGTAGGCGGCGTCGAGCAGCGCGCTCATGGCCTCAGCCGCCCGCCCCGGCGCCGGCGAGGTCGTGCGCCAGCGCCGCCAGCGCCGGCGCCCAGTCGCCGTCCGCCGCCTCGCGGTAGACCGACGAGCCGGGGAACCAGGGCGACTGCGCGCCCGCGCTCATCCAGCGGAACTCCGGCGGAAAAGGCACCAGCACCCGCGACGGGCGGCCCAGCCCGGCGCGCAGGTGGACGTTGGTGTTGCTGACGCAGACGTGCTCGTCGAGCAGGTCGAGCACGGCGAGCATCGCCTCCAGGTCGTCGTTGAGCGCGGAAAGATCGAACACCGGCCGGCCGAGCCGCGCCGCGAAGGCCTCGACCTCGGCGGGCTCCGGCGCGCGCTGCAGCACGACGACTCCGGCCGCGGCCGGCGCCAATGCGTCCGCCAGGCCCTCGCGCGGCGCGATCTTGGACAGCCGGTTGCGGCGCTGGGTCCCGGCGCGCCACGTGACGCCGGCATAGGGCGGCGGCCCGAACGCGGCGAGCCGCGCCGCCGCGGCGTCGCGCGCGCCGGGCAGCGGGGCGAGGCGCACGCTCGGCGGGATCCCGGCGGCGTCGACGTGGCTGAGCAGCGCCGGCAGGTCGCCGGCCGACAGCCGCAGGTCGATCCCGTCCGGCTCCTCGTCCGTGGCCACCATGCGGTCGATGAACGGCAGCCGCGCGATCGGGCCGGCGACCTTGGGGTCGGCGCGATAGGCGATCCACGCGCCGCGCGCCTTCAGCGCGGCGACGAAGCGCAGGAAGAATATCTCGTCGCCCAGCCCCTGGTCGCGTAGCACGAAGACGCGCCGCCCCGACAAGTCGGCCGCCAGCGGGTCGCGGTGGAGGTTGGCGCGCTTCTCGCGCACCGAGCCGCGGCGAAGGTAGTCGCGCCAGCCGCCGGCGAAGTCGCCGCGCGCGAGGCGCAGCAGCGCGCGGTTGGACGCCGCGGTGTCGGATTCGGGGTCGAGCGCCAGCGCACGGTCGAACGCCGCCAGCGCCGCGTCGTCCTGGCCCAGCTCCTTCAGCACGTTGGCGAGATCGCCGTGGACGTCGGCCTGGTCGGGGGCGAGGTCCACCGCGTCGCGCAGCACCGCCGCCGCTTCGTCGAGCTTGCCCTGGTCGCGCAGCGCGAGGCCCAGGATGTGGCGCGCCTGCAGGTTGGCGGGCTCGCCCTCCATCGCCGCGCGCAGATGGGGCTCGGCCTCCGCCGGCCGGTCGCGCTCGCGCAGGATCACGCCGAGGTGGCGGCGCGCCTCCGCATGGCGCGGGTCGAGCGCGACCGCGCGCTCCAGCGGCGGCAGCGCCGCATCCATGTCGCCCGCGGCGATCAGCGCGTTGGCGAGGTGGACGTGCGCCCGCGCGTTCTTCGCGTCCGCCTCCGCCGCGGCGCGGAAATGCCCGACCGCCTCCGCCGGCCGGCCGAGCCGCACCAGCACCGTGCCGGCGCCGGTGTGCGCCACCGCATCGCGGCGGTCGAGCGCCACGGCGCGGCGATAGGCGGCCAGCGACTCTTCGGTTTTGCCGGTCGCGTCGAGCGCGTTGCCGAGGTTGTTCCAGGCCTCCGCGTATTTGGGTTCGAGCGCGACCGCGCGGCGGTAGCACGGCACCGCGTCGGCGTGTTGGCCCTGCGCGCGCAGCGCCACGCCCAGGTTGTTGTGGTAGAGCGCGACGTTGCCGCGGATCGCGATGGCGCGGCGGATCAGCGCCGCCGCATCGGCGGGCTTGCCCGCCTGCTGTGCGACGACGCCGAGCAGGTGCAGCGCATCCGGCTGGTTGCCGTCGGCCGCCAGGACGCGGCGATAGCACTGCTCCGCCTCGCCCAGCCGGCCCTGCCGGTGCGCCGCGACGCCGCGGTTCAGGAGCGCGCCGATCTCGCGCGCGGCCGCGCTGGGGGATCCGGGGATAGCCATGGCGGCGCATCGTAAGGGAGGCGGCGCAAGCCAACAACAAGCGGCTTCGCACCTTGCTCGCCTGATGGCCCGATATGCTGCATAGTCGGCGGATGGTGCTGCTTCACTGCATCTTCGCCGCCGTTCTTTCCTGGCTGCTTGTCGAAGGGCGGCTCACCGACAACTACATTCTGCCGATCCTGCTTTACGCCGGAGTCGTATGGTGGCTGCGCGGCCTTTATGGCCGTCTGCGGTCGCCGGACCATCAGACGCCGGAGGCGATGCAGGCGGTGCGGATGCTGGATCGCCTGCCAGGTGACGCGCGCTCCGCCCGAGAACTGATGGCGGACCGTTTGCCGCGGCGGACGCTGCCGCCCGTCACCGTTTCCGCAGGATTGGCTGGATCGCCTCGCGGAACTGCCGGCGCACCTCGGGGCCGTGGATATACTCGTAGTCCTGGCGCGGCGGCGGGCCGGGGACGACCTTCAGGGTGACGAACACCGGGCCTTCGAGCGACAGCACGTTGGGCAGCTCGGCGGCGAAGTGGTTGAGGCCGTCGAACTCGAACACGTGGGCGTAGCCGGCGGCGCGAGCGAGGCCGGCGAAGCTGACCTTGCCCTGGCCGGGGATCGGGTGGCTGCCGTTGGCCTCGTAGGTGCCGTTCTCGCTGACGAAGTGGACCAGGTTCCTCGGCGCGGCGTTGGCGATGGTCACCAGGGTCGGCAGGTTCATCAGCAGGCTACCGTCGCCGTCGAGCACGATGATCTTGTGGTGCGGCATGCCGAGCGCGAGGCCCAGCGCGTGCGACGACGCCTGGCCCATCGCGCCGACGCTGAGATAGTTTAGCGGGCTGGGCGAGGCCTGCATCCACTCGAACGCCGAGGTGTAGGTGGACACGACCACCGCGTCGCCGCGCAGCTCCGCGATCTTACGGAAGCACTCGTCGCGCTGCATCATGGCCGCACCGTCCGTCCGATCAGCGCCACCATCGGGCGCGAGGTCACATAAGCCTTGTCGATCGCCGGCGTGATGCGCGCGACGTCCTCCGGCCCCTCGACGTTGACGTACTCGATGCCCATGGCATCGAGGATCGGCTCGACAATGCGCACGCCGAACTTGGCCGACTCGCGCGGCATCTTCTCCGGCTCCTTCTGCAGCAGGCCGACCAGCATGCAGATCGGCAGCTGGTACTCGCAGGCGACGGCGCGGATCGCGTTGATCGAGTCGAGGAGGCCGGTCATCTGCATCGACAGCACCGCGCGCTGGCCGCAGAACGACAGCCCGGCGCAGATCGACACGCCCTCGTCCTCCTTGCACAGCCGGATCAACTTGAGGTCGGGGTCCTTCGACAGCGGCCACAGCAGGCCGGCGCTGGTCGTGATGTCGGGCAGCGCGGCGACGAACCGGACGCCGGCCGCCTTCACCGCCGCCAGGATGGCCGAGCCCTGCGGTCCCACCGGTTCGGACGCCATGTCCCCTCCCGCCATTTGTGCGCTGGTTGCCGGCGAGACTAGCACCGCAGCGACCGGACGCAACAGCGCGCGGCTTGACCGGCGCGGCGGGGCGGCGGATCGTCCCGCCATGACGAACAGCGGCCTCGACAGCCGGTACATGCAGCTTGCCCTCGCGGAAGCCGCGGCGGCGGCGGCGCGCGGCGAGGTGCCGGTCGGCGCCGTCGTTGTCGACGCGGTCACCGGCGCGGTGCTCGCGCGCGACGGCAACCGGACGGAGGAACGCCGCGACCCGACCGCGCACGCGGAGCTGCTCGCGCTGCGCGCGGCGGCGGCGGCGCGCGGCGAACCGCGGCTGCCGGATTGCGACCTCTACGTCACCCTGGAGCCGTGCCCGATGTGCGCCCAGGCGATCTCGCTGTTCCGCATCCGCCGGCTCTATTTCGGCGCGCCGGACCCAAAGGGCGGCGGCGTGGATCATGGCCCGCGCATCTTCTCCGCCGCGACCTGTCACCACCGGCCGGAGGTCTACGGCGGCATCGGCGCCACGGCGGCGGGGGCGATGCTGCGGGGATTCTTTGCGTCCCGCAGAGACTGAATTGGCGCCCGGCCGTAAAGATAAAATATCTTTGTATTGGCGATTTTGTCGCAGCTTTTGTGCTGTATTCTTCGTCGCGATTAACTGATCGGACATCCGGACTTGAGCCAATGCATCGTCACGACTTGATTGGCCGTTTCCGCATGAATGTGCGCCCGGTCTAGTTTTTGGCCGCCGGATCTGCGTCGCTGCCGCAGGCGCCCTATCGCAACCGCGGTCGGGCGATTCCTCCCCGCGCAGATCGCTCAGCTGTCGTCGGATGCGGCCGGCGGGTCGTGCCGCGAAGACATTACCGGGACACGGAGAATTCGCATGTCGTTCTGGAGAAACCTGAAGATCGGCGCACGTCTGGCGACGGGGATCGGTCTCGTCCTGGTCATGCTCGTCGTCGTGGCGGGCGCGGCCTATCTCGGCCTGAGCGACGGCAACGCCTATTTCTCGCAATACCGAATCTCGGCGCGCCAGTCGGTGGCGGCCGGCGTGTTCGACGGCGGATTCGAGGCGGCGCGCGTGGGGGTGAAGGAATTCCTGCTCCACGGCAGCGACGGTGCGGCCGCGAAGGTGAACGATTCGATCGGCGCCCTGCGCGACGGCGTCAAGGATTCGACGGAACTGTTCAAGGGTTCGGGGCACGAGCCGGCGCTGCGCGAGGTGACGCAACTGGCGTCGGATTACGTGGCGGCGTTCGCCAAGGTGCAAGAGCTGCGCAAGCAAACGCTCGCGCTGATCGGCCAGCTGGACGAGGTCGGCCCGAGGATCGAAAAGGACCTGACCGACATCATGGAGAGCGCCCACAAGGACGGCGATCAGGCCGCGGCCTATGAGACCGGCCTCGCGCTGCGCACCGCGCTGCTGGCGCGCCTCTATGTTGCCAAGTTCCTGGAGGTCAACGAGCGGTCGCACGTCGAACGCGTCCGGAAGGAGCTGGCCGCGTTCGATGCGGCGATGACAAAGGTGCTATCGGAACTGCAGAACCCGGAGCGTCGCCGGCTGGCCGACGACGCCCTGCAGCTCGCCAAGCGTTACGCCACCGCGTTCGACGGCGTGGAGAAGGCGATCGTCGGCCGCAACGACATCATCGCCAACCAGCTCGACAAGATCGGCCCGGCGGCGTCCGCCAAGCTCGACGAACTGGTGGCGAAGAACAAGGCGGAGCAGGACGAACTCGGTCCGCGCGCCTCGGCCGAGATGCAGCGCAGCCTTACCATCGCGCTGGTCGTCGCGGGCCTGGCGCTGGCCGCGGGCGTGCTGGTCGGCTACGTCGTCGCACGCAGCATCACGGCGCCGATCGCGGCGATGACCCGGGCGATGGGCGTCCTCGCCGGCGGCGACACCACCGTCGAGATCCCGGCGCAGGGGCAGAAGGACGAAATCGGCTCGATGGCGAACGCCGTGCAGGTGTTCAAGGAGAACGCCATCAAGAACATCGAG
Source organism: Rhodospirillaceae bacterium (assembly GCA_050249455.1). Taxonomy (GTDB): domain Bacteria; phylum Pseudomonadota; class Alphaproteobacteria; order MPNO01; family VGEU01; genus JBFWQM01. The sequence continues at coordinate 32,111 of JBFWQM010000018.1, forward strand.
ATGGAGGCCGAGAAGGAGCGCCAGCGCGTCGCCGAGGCGGAGCGCGAGCGTCAGGCGCAGGCCGAAAAGGACCGCCAGCGCGCGGCCGAGGACGCGCGCCAGCGCAAGATCGAGGCGCTGATCGCCAACTTCGACGCGGCGGCCAGCAAGGCGCTCAAGGTGGTGGCCAGCGCCGCGACCGAGCTGCAGGCGACGGCGCAGTCGATGTCGGCGACCGCGGAGGAAACCGCGCGCCAGGCGACCTCGGTGGCCGCAGCCTCCGAGCAGGCCTCGACCAACGTCCAGACGGTGGCGGCGGCGACCGAGGAGCTGGCGACCTCGGTGCAGGAGATCGGCCGCCAGGTCAGCCAGTCGTCGAAGATCGCGCAGAAGGCGGTCGCCGACGCGGCGCGCACCAACGAGCGGGTGCAGGGCCTCGCCGACGCGGCCAACAAGATCGGCAACGTGGTCAGCCTGATCAACGACATCGCGAGCCAGACCAACCTGCTGGCGCTCAACGCCACGATCGAGGCGGCGCGCGCCGGCGAGGCGGGCAAGGGCTTCGCGGTCGTCGCGTCGGAGGTCAAGACGCTGGCCAACCAGACCGCCAAGGCGACCGAGGAGATCGGCGGCCAGATCACCGCGATCCAGGGCGCCACCACCGATGCGGTCGAGGCGATCAAGGCGATCGGCGTGACCATCGCCGAGATCAACGAGATCGCCTCGGCGATCGCCTCGGCGGTCGAGCAGCAGGGCGCGGCGACCCAGGACATCGCCAGCAACGTCCAGCAGGCCGCCGCCGGCACGCAGGAGGTGTCGTCCAACATCTCCGGCGTCACCCAGGCCGCCAGCGAGACCGGGACGGCGGCCAGCCAGGTGCTGAGCGCCGCCGGATCGCTCAGCGAGGAGGCCGAGGCCCTGAGCCGCGAGACGCAGGAGTTCTTCGCCAGCATCAAGGCGGCGTAAGCCTCATCGCGACCGCAAACGAAACGCTCCGCCGCAAGGCGGGGCGTTTTGCGTTTGGCGCGCGAGCGACGCTAGAGCACACCGGGACGAAGGCGGATCGATCAAATCCGCCGCCGCGGCATTAACTCCCTGTTAGTCGGCGAGTTGGAATATGTCCAAATCGCTCCGGCGCATCCGGAGCGGTGGAGTCGCTGCAATTGGGCGCGGCGGCGTACATGACGATGCGGACGGCTCGCCGCGCCAGCGCGGCCTGGGCGACGCCCGCCTGCGATTAAACGAATTTACATAATTGACTTATTAAAAGGCGGCTCCCGCGTGCTTGAGTGGATTCCGCCCCATGAAGATCAACAGCCTGAACGTCGGCATCAGGATCGGTGCCGGGTTCGCGTTTCTAGTCGCGATGATCGCCGCCCTGCAATTCCTGGCGGTTCGGAATGTGCAGCAGACGGCCGAAGCGACCGACAAGCTGTTCAAGCATCCGTTCACGGTCACCAAGAATCTCCTCGAAGCGGAAATCCATCTCTTCGAAATGCGCGACCTCGAAGCGGCCGTGGTCGACGGCACGGCAGGCCCGGCCGGGACCGTGAAGGAACGGATGGCGTCGCTCGATGCCGAGTTCGCGACGCACATGGCGGCCGCGATCGAGGCTTTCCTCGGCGACAAGGCGCAGATCGAGGGCATCCGGAGCGACGCCGCCGCCTGGAAGCCGGTCCGCGATGCGGTCGTGGAGCGCGCCCTTCAGGGCAAGGGCGAGGAGGCCGCGCAGCTCCGGCGCGACAAGTCCGTGCCGCTGGCGACCAAGGCCACGGAGAATGCCGATCGCGTGCTGGACTTCGCCGCCAAAAAGGCTGCGGAGTTCCGCGACAAGAGCATGGCCTCCCGCGACGACGTCGTGGAGAACACGTGGATCATTCTCGCGGCGGCGCTGGCCCTCGCCGTGGCGATCGCGGCCTTCGTCACCCGCAGCGTCACCCGGCCGCTCGCCGCCCTCGGCGGCTGCATGACGACCTTGGCCGATGGCAACTACGACATCGACGTGCCGGCGGCCGACCGCGGCGACGAGATCGGCCGTATGGCCCGCACGGTCGAGACGTTCAAGGCCAACGGGATCGAATCCCGCCGCCTTGCCGCCGAAGCCGAGGCCGAACGCAAGCGCGCGTCCGACGCCGACTGGCAGCGCGAGGAGGAGAAGCGCGCAGCGGAAGCGCGCGCCGCGGCGGACCGGCGCCAGGCGATGCTGGACCTCGCCAGCGCCTTCGAGGAGTCGGTCGGCGGCGTCCTCCGCGCGGTGTCGCAGAGCGCCGAGCAGATGGAGGCGTCCGCCCAGTCGCTGTCGGCGACGGCCGAGGAGACCTCGCGCCAGTCCACCAGCGTCGCGGCCGCCGCCGAGCAGGCGACGGCGAACGTGCAGACGGTGGCGACCGCGTCGGAGGAGCTCAGCGCCTCGATCAACGAGATCGCGCGCCAGGTGGCGCAGAGCGCGCGCATCGCGAGCAATGCCGTCGCCGAGGCGCAGACCACCAACGAGCGCGTCCGCGGCCTCAGCCATGCGGCGCAGAAGATCGGCGACGTCGTCGCGCTGATCACCGACATCGCGAGCCAGACCAACCTGCTGGCGCTCAACGCCACGATCGAGGCGGCGCGCGCCGGCGAGGCCGGCAAGGGCTTCGCGGTGGTTGCCAGCGAGGTCAAGACGCTGGCCAACCAGACCGCCAAGGCGACCGACGAGATCGCCGCCCAGATCGCCAACATCCAGTCGGCGACCAACGAGGCGGTGACCGCGATCGAAGGGATCGGCAAGACGATCGTCGAGATCAACGACATCGCGTCGTCGATCGCCGCGGCGGTCGAGCAGCAGGGCGCCGCCACGCGCGACATCGCCTCCAACGTGCAGCAGGCCGCGCAGGGCACCGGCGACGTCTCGTCGAACATCGCCGGCGTCATGTCGGCGGCCGAGCAGACCGGCACGGCCGCCGGCCAGGTGCTCGGCGCCGCGCGCAGCGTCAGCACCGAATCGGCGTCGCTCGCCCAGGCGGTGAACCGCTTCCTCGAGAAGGTCCGCGCCGCCTGACGCCGGTCGTCAGGGCCTGAATGCAGAACGGGCGGCCCCAGGGCCGCCCGTTTCGCTTGCGCGGAAGCGCGGCGGTGAAAACCGCCTAGCGCCCCTTCTTGTCGCGCTTGAAGCCGTATTCCTCCCAGCGCTTGTCGACCGTCGCCCAGTCCTCGGCGTGCGGCATCACGGTCTCGGGATAGCGCTTGCCGCCGTACTGCTCCTCCTCGTCGAAGTCGAGGTTGATGGTGGCGTCGATCAGGACGCGGCACCACTTGCCGGTGCCGAACTTGAGCGTGTCGCGGTGGCGCAGCCGGGTGGACGGGTCGAGCGCCGAGCCGAACGTGCCGGGGAAGAAGACGATGTCGTCCTCGGCCGCGTTGACCCGGTAGGCGAAGGCCCAGTCGATCGAGGCGTAGTCGTGGATGTCGATGTCCTGGTCCACCACCCAGATGTGCTTGTAGCGCAAATGCGAGGAGTTGGAGCCCCAGATCGCCGCCGCCGCCTGCTTGGCCTGGCCGCGGTAGGTCTGGTTGAGCTGGATCATCAGGGTGGTGCCGTTGTTGGCCGCCGGGCAGTGGACGTCGGTGACGCCGGGCACGCCCGCCCGCTCCAGCACGTTCCACGCCACCGCCGCACGCTGCACCGACGAGACGATCGAGTTCTCGTTGTAGAGCTTCGGCATCGTGCCTTCGAGCGTGCCGCGGTGGATGCAGCCGTTGCGATAGGTGATCGCGGTGATGCGGGTGGTGTGCTTCTTGCCCTGGTCGCCGCCGAAATAGCCGGTGTACTCGCCGAACGGGCCCTCTTCCTCGAACGTGTCGGGGTCGGGGTCGATGTAGCCCTCGATCACCATCTCGGCCGAGGCGGGGACCATCAGGTCGCTGGTCTCGCACTTCACCAGCTCGACCGGCTTGCCCATCACCGCGCCCATCACCTCGTACTCCGACACGCCGGTCGGGATCGGGGCGGAGGCGGCGAACGGCAGCGACGGCTCCCACCCGATGACGTGGGCGACCGGCATCTTCTTGCCCATCGCCGCCCATTTCTGGAAGTGCAGGCCCCAATGCTGGGCGCGCCACAGCAGCACCGGCAGGGTGTCGCCCTTGGCGCCGATCATGCCGCGGTAGATGCCGAGGTTGTGGACGCCGGTGTCGGGGTCCATGGTGATCGTCGCCTGGTAGGTGTTGATGTAGCGCCCGCCGTCCTGGCGGTGCCACTTCGGGATCGGGAAGTTGTAGAGGTTGATGTCCTTGCCGGTGAGGATGTTCTCCTTCACCGCGCCGGTCTTCACCTCCTTGGGCTGGACGCGCTGGTTGAAGTAGTGGCGCGTCGCCGTGACCATGTCGGTGATCGTCGCGTCGCGCGGCAGGCCCAGCATCATCGCGACGCGGCTGTAGTTGGACAGCCCGCCGGTGAACACCTGCTTCGACGGCGAGTCGGACTTGTTGTAGCCCTTGATGTTGTTGAACAGCAGCGCCGGGCCGTCGCCCTGGCCGAAGGCCCGCCGTGCGATGGTGCCCAGCTCGCACTCCCAATCGACCTCGGCGTCGATCTCGTGCAGCTCGCCCGCCTCGCGGAGCGCCTCGATCCAGCCGCGCAGGTCGCCGAACGCGGTGGGCTTGATCAGGTTGGATACGTCGCCGGGTTTGTCCACGCGTCAGTCTCCCAGGGGTTGCGGTCTACGGCTGGCGCCGGGCGCGCTCTTGTGTCGGATCGAGCCATGCACTGTCAACATGCAGTGCGGCATGAGCCCTATGCACGGGCGCATGGCTCTCCAGCAATGCCTCCGTGGCGGGCGCCCCCTCCCCCAACCCCCTCCCACGAGGGGAGGGGGCTTGTTGCTCCCCCTCCCCTCGTGGGAGGGGGTTGGGGGAGGGGGCCTCTCCGGGTCGCGATGCGTGCCTTACGGCATCTTCCCCTTGAACCCCAGCTCCGCCCAACGCCGGCGCACGTTGGCGGCGTCCTCGGCCGGCGGGGTGACCAGGGGCGGGAAGCGCTCGCCGTCGAGGTCGGGATCGGGGTCGTAGTCGAGGTTGCAGGTGGCGTCGATCAGGATGCGCGCCCACTTGCCGGTGCCGAAGCGGATCGGATCGCGGTCGCGCCGGCGGGTCGACGGGTCCAGGCCGGCGCCGAAGTTCGCCGGGTAGATCAGCACGTCGTCCTCGCCGGCGTTGGTGCGCCACGCGAACGCCCAGTCGACCGCGGCGTAGTCGTGGACGTCGATGTCGTCGTCCACCACCCAGACGTGCTTGTAGCGCACGTGCGCGGCGGAGTTGCCCCACACCGCCATCGCCGCCTGCTTGGCCTGGCCGCGGTAGTTCTGCTGCATGCGGATGAACAGGTTGATGCCGGCATGGACCGGCGGGCACCACACGTCGGTGATCCCGGGCACGCCCGAGGACTCGAGCGCGTTCCACGCCGTCGCGGCGCGCTGGATCGAGCTCATGATCGCGTTCTCGGCGTAGGAGCCGGGCAGCGCGCCCTCGATGGTCCCGCGGAAGATCGGCTTGTTGCGGTAGGTGACGCAGGTGATGCGCGCGGTCGGCTTGCGCGTGCGCTCGACCGCGTAGTAGCCGGTGAACTCGGCGTAGGGGCCTTCCAGCTCGTAGGTGCTGCGGT
>JBFWQM010000019.1:0-36875 GCA_050249455.1 Rhodospirillaceae bacterium
GGGGGCGGCAACGGCACCCCCTCCCCCAACCCCCTCCCTCGAGGGGAGCGGGCTTCCAACTCCCCCTCCCCTCGTGGGAGGGGGGTGGGGGGAGGGGGCGTCACCTCGCGATAGTTCATGCCCGCCGTCCCCGCCGCCGCCGTCCACTCGATCCCCGACCGGTACAGCGGCGCCGCCAGTTCGGCGGCGCGGGCCTCGATCACCGCGAGCGCCTCCGGCGGCTGGTCGCCGATCACGGCGGGAACGCCGGGCTTCAGGATGCCGGCCTTCTCGAAGGCGATCTTGGCCACCGTGTCGCCGAGGAAGTCGAGGTGGTCGAGCGAGACGGGCGTGATCGCGCACAACGCCGGGCGGGCGATGACGTTGGTGGCGTCGAACCGGCCGCCGAGGCCGGTCTCCAGCAGCACGAGGTCGGCGGGATCGCGCGCGAAGGCGACGAAGGCGGCGGCGGTGGTGATCTCGAAGAAGGTGATCGGCCGGCCGGCATTGGCCGCCTCGCACTCGGCGAGGATCGCGGCCAGCGCCGGCTCGCCGATCCGGCGGCCGCGCAACGCGATGCGCTCGGCGAAGCGGACGAGGTGCGGCGAGGTGTAGACGTGGACGGCAAGGCCGGCGGCTTCCGCCATCGCCTTGAGGAACGCGACGACCGATCCCTTGCCGTTGGTGCCGGCGACGTGGACGACCGGCGGCAGGCTGCGTTCGGGGTGGCCGAGATCGGCGAGCAGGCGCTCGACCCGGTCCAGCGACAGGTCGATCAGCTTCGGATGAAGCTGCTTCAGCCGGTCGAGGACCGCGTCACTCGGCGGGCGGTCGTCGCTCGTCGGGGTTCTCCTGCGTGGGCGCGGCCGGCGCGTCGTCGCCCTTGTCCTCGCCGTTGCCGTGCCCGGCGCCGTTGGCGCCGGACGGCTTCGCCGTCGCGCTGTCGTCGGCCCGCTTGCCTTCACGGCTGGTCAACAGGTCGACGACGCGGATCAGGGTCGCGCGCAATTCATGCCGATGCACGACCATGTCGAGCATGCCATGTTCGTAGAGGTACTCGGCGCGCTGGAAGCCGGGCGGAAGCTGCTCGCGGATGGTGTCGCCGATCACCCGCGCGCCGGCGAAGCCGATCACCGCGCCGGGCTCGGCGATCGCGATGTCGCCCAGCATGGCGAACGAGGCGGAGACGCCGCCGGTAGTGGGGTCGGTCAGCACCACGATGTAGGGCAGCCGCGCCTCGCGCAGCATCTGCACCGCGATCACGGAGCGCGGCATCTGCATCAGCGACAGGATGCCCTCCTGCATGCGCGCGCCGCCGGAGGCGGGGAACACGATCAGCGGCGCCTTGCGCTCCAGCGCCAGCCGCGCCGCGCGCACCAGGCCTTCGCCGACCGCGATGCCCATCGAGCCGCCCATGAAGGCGAAGTCGAACACCGCGGCGACGGTGTCGAGCCCGCCCATGCGGCCGTGCGCGACCTTGATCGCGTCCTCCGCGCCGGTGGCGGCGCGGGTCTCCTTCAGCCGGTCGCCGTAGCGCTTGCGGTCGCGGAACTTGAGCGGGTCAGGCTCGATCTTCGGCAGGCTCACGGTGTCGTAGGCGCCGTCGTCGAAGATCATCGCAAGCCGCAGATGCGCCGCCAGCCGCATGTGGTGGCCGCAATTGGGGCACACGTGCAGCGCCGCCTCGACCTCGCGGTGGAACACCATCTGCTCGCACGACGGGCACTGGACCCACAGGTTGTCCGGCACCTCGGGCTTGTCGCTGCGCACCAGCGCGCGCAGCTTCGGGCGGACGTAGTTGGTCAGCCAGTTCATGGGCTCTCCCCCCTGCCGCGCACGCCGTCGGCGAGCCGGGCGACGAAGTCGAGCACGCCCCGCACGAGCCCCGGCGCGGCGCGGCCGTCGGCGCCGATCCCGGCGGCGATCCGCTCCACGATCGCGGTGCCGACCACCACGGCATCGCCGGTGCGCGCGATGGCGCGCGCCTGGTCCGGCGTGCGCACGCCGAAGCCGACCGCCACCGGCAGCGCGCTCGCGCCGCGGATGCGGGCGATGGCCGGCGCGATGTCGTCGGCCGCGGCCGCCTTGGTCCCGGTGATCCCCACCACAGAGACGTAATATAGGAATCCGCGCGCGTCGGCGACCGTTCCGGGCAGGCGGTCGTCGCCGGTGGTCGGCGCGACCAGGCGGATCTGCGCGATGCCCTGCGTCGCGGCGGGAACCCGCAGCTCCGCGTCCTCCTCCGGCGGCAGGTCGACCACGATCAGCCCGTCGACGCCGGCGTCCGCCGCCGCCGCGACGAAACGTTCCACGCCGAACGCCATGATCGGGTTGTAGTAGCCCATCAGCACGACGGGCGTGTCGGTATCGCGGGTGCGGAACGCGCGCACCGCGGCCAGCGTGTCGGCCATGCGGTGGCCGTGCGCCAGCGCGCGCAAGCTCGCGGCCTGGATCGCCGGCCCGTCGGCCATCGGGTCGGAGAACGGCATGCCGAGCTCAATCACGTCGGCGCCGGCGGCGGGCAGGCCGGCCAGCAGCGCGTCGGTCGTCGCGCGGTCGGGATCGCCCGCGGTGATGAAGGTGACCAGGCCGGCGCGGCCTTGGGTGCGGAGCGCCGCGAAGCGCCGCTCGATCCGCTCCACGCCCATCAGAGCGCGGTCCCCAGCGCGCCGGCGACGGTGAACACGTCCTTGTCGCCGCGCCCCGAAAGATTCATCACGACGATGCGGTCGGCGGCGAGCTTCGGCGCCTCGCGCATCACGCAGGCCAGCGCGTGCGCCGGCTCCAGCGCCGGGATGATGCCTTCCATCTGCGCGCACAGCTTGAACGCCGCCAGCGCCTCGTCGTCGGTGGCCGACGCGTACTCGGCCCGGCCGAGGTCGGCGAGCCAGGCGTGCTCCGGCCCGACGCCGGGATAGTCGAGACCGGCGGAGATCGAGTGCGCCTCGGTGATCTGGCCTTCGGCGTCCTGCAGGAGATACGTCTTGTTCCCGTGCAGCACGCCGGGCCGGCCGGCGCCGATCGACGCCGCGTGCTTGCCGCTTTCGATGCCGTGGCCGGCCGCCTCGACACCGACGATGCGCACGCTTGCGTCGTCGAGGAACGGGTGGAACAGCCCCATCGCGTTGGAGCCGCCGCCGATGCACGCGACCAGCAGGTCGGGCAGCCGGCCCTCCGCGGCCAGGATCTGCTCGCGCGTCTCGCGCCCGATCACAGACTGCAACTCGCGCACCATGACGGGGTAGGGGTGCGGCCCCGCGACGGTGCCTATCAGGTAGTAGGTGTCGTCGACGTTGGCGACCCAGTCGCGCAGCGCCTCGTTCATCGCGTCCTTCAGGGTCGCGGAGCCCGACTCGACCGATTTCACTTCCGCGCCGAGCAGCTTCATGCGGAACACGTTGGGGCTCTGCCGCTCGATGTCGGTCTTGCCCATGTAGACGGTGCACGGGATGCCGAACAGCGCGCAGACGGTGGCGGTGGCGACGCCGTGCTGGCCGGCGCCGGTCTCGGCGATCACCCGCGTCTTGCCCATGCGGCGGGCGAGCAGGATCTGGCCGATGGTGTTGTTGATCTTGTGCGAGCCGGTGTGGTTCAGCTCCTCGCGCTTGAAATAGACTTTGGCGCCGCCGAGGTGGCGGGTCAGCCGCTCGGCAAAGTAGAGCGGGCTCGGCCGGCCGACATAGGTGGCGAGGTGGCGCTCCAGCTCGGCGGCGAACGCCGGGTCGGCGCGCGCGGCCTCCCACGCCTGCTCGACCGCGCGCACGGCGGGCATCAGCGTCTCGGCGACGTAGCGGCCGCCATAGTCGCCGAAGTGGCCGCGCTCGTCCGGGCCGCCGCGCAGGCTGTTGGATCGGGGGGCGTTCATCCGGCCAGGGTTGTAGCAAACGCGGCGCGCCGTTTCCAACCCGGCGCGCGCGGGGCTAGAGCGCGGCGACGGCGCGCAGGAAGGCGGCGATGCGGGCGGGGTCCTTGGTTCCCGGCGCCGCTTCGACGCCGGAGGAGACGTCGACGGCATGCGCGCCGGTGATGCGGACCGCCTCCGCCACGTTCTCCGGCGTCAGGCCGCCCGACAGCATCCACGGGCCCGGCCACGTGCGGCCGGCGAGGATGGTCCAGTCGAACGACAGCGCGTTGCCGCCGGGCAGCAGGCCGGGCGGCGCCTTGGCGTCGAACAGGATGCGGTCGGCGACGGCGGCATAGGCCGGCACCGGGGCGAGGTCAGCGGCGGTGGCGACCTTGATCGCCTTCATGACGGGCAGGCCGGCCAGGGCGCGGATCGCGGCGATCCGGTCCGGCGTCTCGCCGCCGTGGAGCTGCAGCAGGCCGAGGGGGACGGCGGCGATCAGCTCCCGCAGCATCGCGTCGTCGGGGTCGACCACAAGGCCGACGGCGGTGACGGCGGGCGGCAGCAGCGCAGAGAGTTCCGCCGCCTGGGCGAAGCTGACGTGGCGGGGCGAGCGGGGAAAGAACACGAAGCCGACCCAGCGCGCGCCGCCGGCCACCGCGGCGTCGAGCGCGGCGCGGGTGTTCACGCCGCAGATCTTGGCGGCGACGGCGGTCATCGTGTTGGGGTTCCGGGCGCGGAGACGCCCCCTCCCCCCAGCCCCCTCCCCTCGTGGGAGGGGGCTGGGGGGAGGGGGCGCTTCCGCCTCGCGATGCCGAAAAAGACCATCAAGCCACCCCCGCCATGTCCGCCGCGATCGCCCGCGCAGCGGCGACCGGGTCGCCGGCGGTGGTGATGGGGCGGCCGATGACGAGGGCGTCGGCGCCGGCGGCGATCGCCTGGCCGGGGGTCATCACCCGCTTCTGGTCACCCGCGCCGGAAGTCGCGGGGCGGACGCCGGGAACGACCAGCCTGAAGCCGGGGCCCAGGGCGGCGCGCAGCCGTGCCACCTCGTGCGGCGAGCAGATCACGCCGTCCGCGCCGTTGTCGCGCGCGAGGCGGGCCAGCCGTTCCACCTGCGCCGCGACGGGGCCGGCCTGCCCGACCGCGGCGAGGTCGCCGTCGTCGAGGCTGGTCAGCACCGTCACCGCCAGCACGATCGGCCGCTGCGGGCCGGCCTGGGTGGCGGCGTCGGCGGCGGCGCGCAGCATCGCCGCGCCGCCCGACGCATGGACGGTCAGCATCGCGACGCCGAGGTCGGCGGCGGCGCGCACCGCGCCGGCCACCGTGTTGGGGATGTCGTGGTACTTGAGGTCGAGGAACACCTTCATCCCGCGCGCGGCGACCTGGCGCACGCCCTGCGGCCCCTGGGCGGTGAAGAACTCCTTGCCCAGCTTGACGCCGCCGATCTCGCCCTTCAGCAGGTCGGCCAGCAGCACTGCCTCGTCGGCGTCGCGCGTGTCGATCGCGCACAGGATGCGCTGCGCCATTTCCGTCGGGTCGGTCACGGCGCGCGCTCCGCGACCAGCTCGGCGGCGGCGAGGTCCTCCAGCGCGGTGCCGACGGACTTGAACACGGTGATCTCCTCGTCGTTGCGGCGGCCGGGCACGGTGCCGCGGCACAGTTCCGCCAGCCCGCCGGCGATGTCGTCGGCCGTCATCGCGCCGGCGGCGATCGCCTGGACGATCTCGCCGGCCTCCGCCAAGGCGCCTTCGCGCGTGTCGACGAAGACGCGGGCGCGGCGCATCGCCTCGAAATCCGCTTCGCGCATCGCCGGCGTGAACGCGCCGACCAGGTCGAGGTGCGCGCCGGGCTGCAGCCACGCGCCCCGCACCAGCGGCTCGTGCGCCAGGGTGGCGCAGCTGATCACGTCGGCGCGGCGCACGGCGGATTCAAGGTCCGGCGCGGCGGCGGCGTCGCGCCCGCCGCGGCGCAGCGCGGCGGCCAGCGCCTCGGCCTTCGCCGGGTTGCGTCCCCACACCTCGATGCGCGCGATCGGGCGCACCGTCGCATGCGCGGCGACCAGCGCCGGCGCGAGCTGGCCGGTGCCGACCATCAGCAGCGACGACGCGTCGGCGCGCGCCAGGCAGTCGGCGGCGAGCGCCGACGCCGCGGCGGTGCGCAGCACCGTCAGCGACTGGCCGTCGATCGCGGCGAGCGGCTGGCCGGTCGTCGCGTCGAACACCATCACGGTTCCCGTCACCGCGGGCAGCCCGCGCGCGCCGTTGCCGGCGAAGATGTTGACCACCTTCACCGCGATCCGCCCGCCGGCCTGCCACGCCGGCTTCAAGAGCATGATGCCGCCGACGCCGTCGGGGGTCTCGATCGCGTGATGGTGGCGCAGCGGCGCCTGGCAGCCTTCGGCGAACAGCTTGCGCAGACGCGCGATCAGGCTCGGGTAATCGAGCGCGCGCACGACGCCGGCGGCGTCGATCGTGCGCATCATTCGTCGTCGACGTCGGACACGCGGCGCGAACCGCCGGCGGTCACCGGCACGCGAGACGGCGCCTGCAGCGCGCGCGGCATCTGCGGCGGCGACGATTCGGCGACCGCCAGCTCGCGCTCCAGCTCGGCGATGCGCCGCTCGTCGGCGCGCGCGCGCTTGCGCCAGCGGCCGCCGCGCGACCACGCGGCAACGCCGCCGATCAGCACGCCCAGCGCCAGGGTGACCAGGATCAGCACGAACAGCGGGATGTTGAGGGTGAACGGGAACGGCCACAGGCTCAACGTGACCGGCGCCCGGTTGACGATCGCGAACACGATGGCGACCGCCAGGATCGGCCAGATGACGAACCGGTTGAACAACCTCACGCCGCGGCGGCAGCGACGGTCACGGCCTCAGCCCTCCGTCGAATCGTTCAGCCGGTCGCGCAGGTCCTTGCCGGCCTTGAAGAAGGGGACGTACTTGCGCTCCACCTGCACCGCCTGGCCGGTGCGGGGGTTGCGGCCGGTGCGCGCCTCGCGCCCCTTGACCGAGAACGCGCCGAAGCCGCGCAGCTCCACCCGGTCGCCGCGGGCCAGCGCGGCGGTGATCTCGTCGAACACCGTGGTGACGATCCGCTCGACGTCGCGCTGGTAGAGATGCGGGTTGCGCTCGGCGAGGTGCAGGATCAATTCCGATTTCGTCATGGTCTTCCCCAACGACCGACCGGCGCCGCGACCGCCGTCACCCGCCCGGCCGGACCGCTCACCGCAGGTCAGGGTGCCAAAGCGATACTAGCCCGTCAAGTGTAAGTCTTTCAGAAAGCGTGATTTTTCGCGCCAGGGAATCGATCCGCCCGAACAGGTCCTGGTCCGGCCGACGCGGCTTTACCTCGCGGATCGGCACCGCCTTGGCGATGCCGCGCTCGGCCGCCAGCCACGCGCGCGCCTCGCGCTCGCCGCCGATCGCATCGATCAGCCCGATCTCGGCGGCGCGGCGCCCGGTGAAGACGCGGCCGTCGGCCAAGGTGCGCACCGCCTCGTCGCCCAGCTGGCGCCGCTCCACCACCATGCCGACGAACATGTCGTACATCTCGCGCACCATGCCCTGCAGCGCCTCGCGCACCGCCGGCGTCATCGGCGTGAACGGGTTCGGCTCGGCCTTGAGCGGGCCGCTCTTGATGGCCTCGGCCGACACGCCGATCTTGCTCAGGAGCTCGGAGAACTCGGTGGTCTGCAGGATGACGCCGATCGAGCCGGTGATGGTCCCGTCGTGCGCGTAGATGCGGTCGGCGCCGAGCGCGATCATGTAGCCGGCGGAGGTCGCGAGCTGGCCGGCCACCGCGACGACCGGCTTCTTCTCCGCCACCTGGCGCAGCGACTTGTAGAGCGTCTCGCCGCCGACCACGGTGCCGCCGGGGCTGTCAATGCTGACGATCAGCGCCTTCGCCCGCGGGTCGTCGGCGATGTCGGCCAAGAGCTCGTCGCGCGGGCGGTCGTCGGTGATCAGCCCTTCGACGCTCAGCCGCGCCACATGGTCGCCGCGCTCGATCCCGTACAGGTCGTCGATCAGGTACAGCGCGAAGGCGAGCACGCCCACGATGGCGAGCGTGCGCCAGACGAAAAGCCGCCGCTTCAGCCGGCGGCGATCGACGACGGCGTCGGCTTCAAAGGCCATGGCGGTGCGATCGGGTCATTGAACCCTCCCAACGTCGTACGGCAGGGGCGCCCACCTCGCCCCGACCCTACGGCGCGATGCGAAAAGGGCGGGTCAATGACCCGCCCCTCCGGAAACGCCGTGCCCGTGCGGCGACGGACCTCAGCTCTTGCCTTCCTCGGTGTCGCGCTCGCGGGTGGCGCGGTTGAGCGCGGCGCCCAGGATGTCGCCCAGGCTGGCGCCGGAGTCCGACGAGCCGTACTCGGCCATCGCCTGCTTCTCCTCCTCGACCTCGTAGGCCTTGATCGAGAGGGTGAGCTTGCGCTCCTTGCCGTCGATGTTGATGATCTTGGCGTCCAGGCGGTCGCCCGGGGCGAACCGGTCGGGGCGCTGCTCCGACCGCTCGCGCGACAGCTCGGCGCGGCGGATGAAGCCGGGCAGGCTGCCCGACACCAGCACCTCGATGCCGTTCTCCTGGATGGCGGTGACCTGGCACGTCACGGTCTCGCCCTTCTTGATGCCCTTCATCACGCTCTCGAGCGGGTCGGACGAGAGCTGCTTGATGCCGAGCGAGATGCGCTCCTTCTCCGGATCGACGTCGAGCACCTTGGCCTTGACGCGGTCGCCCTTCTTGAAGGCCTTGATCGCCTCGTCGCCGGTCTTCGACCAGTCGAGGTCGGAGAGGTGGACCATGCCGTCCAGCTCCTCGGTGAGGCCGATGAACAGCCCGAACTCGGTGATGTTCTTGATCTCGCCCTCGATCTCGGAGCCGACCGGGTGCTTGGAAACGAACGAGTCCCACGGGTTGTCGTTGACCTGCTTCAGGCCCAGGGAGATGCGGCGCTTCTGCGGGTCGACCTCCAGCACCATCACCTCGACCTCCTGGCTGGTCGAGACGATCTTGCCGGGGTGCACGTTCTTCTTGGTCCAGCTCATCTCGGAGACGTGGACCAGGCCCTCGACGCCGGGCTCAAGCTCGACGAAGGCGCCGTAGTCGGTGATGTTCGAGACGCGGCCCTTGAACTTGGTGCTGACCGGGTACTTGATCTCGACGCCTTCCCACGGGTCGGCCTCGAGCTGCTTCATGCCCAGCGAGATGCGCTGCGTCTCGGGGTTGTAGCGGATGACCTGGACCTTGACGGTCTGGCCGATGTTGAGCGCCTCCGACGGGTGGTTGATGCGCCGCCACGCGATATCGGTGACGTGCAGCAGGCCATCGACGCCGCCCAGGTCCACGAACGCGCCGTAGTCGGTGATGTTCTTGACCACGCCTTCCAGGACCTGGCCTTCCTTCAGGTTGGCCAGCAGCTCCGAGCGCTGCTCGGCGCGCGATTCCTCCAGCACGGCGCGGCGCGACACCACGATGTTGCCGCGGCGGCGGTCCATCTTGAGGATCTGGAACGGTTGCGGCGAGCCCATCAGCGGGCCGATGTCGCGCACCGGGCGGATGTCGACCTGGCTGCCGGGCAGGAACGCGACCGCGCCGGACAGGTCGACCGTGAAGCCGCCCTTGACCCGGCCGAAGATCGTGCCGCTGACCCGCTGGGTGTCCTTGAACGCCTTCTCGAGCAGCGTCCACGCCTCCTCGCGGCGGGCGCGCTCGCGGCTTAGAACCGCCTCGCCGTTGCGGTCTTCCATCCGCTCGACGTAGACGTCCACCTTGTCGCCGGGCTGCACCTTGGCATCCTGGCCCGGGGTGGCGAATTCCTTCAGGGCGACCCTTCCCTCGGCCTTCAGGCCGACGTCGATGAGCACGGTGTCGTCCTCGACGGCAACTACCGTCCCCTTGACGACGGATCCCTCCACGGGACCGCCAATCGCAAAGGTTTCGTCAAGGAGGGCGGCAAAACTCTCGTCTGCCGCTTCACGGTAGGTTGCGGGTTCATTCGCCATGCGTCGATCCTGTCTCGTTGCGACCTCAAGAGGGGCCAAGGGGCTTGCGCCCGGGTGAACAAACGCACCGGCCGCGGCGGGTCAGGCCCGTCGCGGCGCCGGTGCAATTCCTTTCGACAGGACGAAGGCGAGGGCAGCTTCGAACGCGCCGTCCGCATCGAGCGCGGTGGTGTCGAGCACGAAGGCGTCGCCCGCCGGAACCAGCGGTGCGATGGCGCGACCGCGGTCGTGCGCATCCCGCTGCTTCATGTCCTGCAGAACGCGCGCAGGTATAGCCGGAAGGCCCTTTTCCTGCAACTCCTTAACCCGGCGGCCGGCGCGCACCTCGACGGCCGCCTCGACGAAGATCTTGCACGGGGCGCCGGGACAGATGACGGTCCCGATGTCGCGGCCGTCCAGCACCGCCCCCGGGGCGCCGCCCGGCGGAGCGGCGGCGAACCGCCGCTGCAGGTCGATCAGGGCGGCCCGCACCGCCGGAATCGCGGCCACCAGGGCGGCGGCGGTGGCGGTCGCCTCGTCGCGCAGCGCCGGGTCCGCCAGCCGCGACAGGTCGAGCCCGGTTGCCGCCCGGGTGCCGGCCGCCGGGTCGGCCGGGTCGCCGCCGGCGCGCAGCACCGCCAGCCCGACCGCGCGGTAGAGCAGGCCGGTGTCCAGGTAGGCGAAGCCGAAATGCGCCGCCAGCCGGCGGGCCAGGGTGCCCTTGCCGCTGGCCGCCGGGCCGTCGATGGCGATGACGGGACGATCCGGCACGAAGACCTAGTCCGCCGGCCCGATTGCCGCGCCCAGCCCGTTCATCAGGTTGACGAAATCGGGGAAGCTGGTGGCGATCGGCCGTCCGTCGTCGACGACGACCGGCCGCCGGGCGGCCATGCCCAAGACCAGGAAGGCCATGGCGATGCGGTGGTCCAGCCGGGTCTCGATCCGGGCGCCGCCGGGCGGCGGGCCGCCGGCGCCGTCCACGACCAGGTCGTCGCCTTCGATCGACACTGTCGCGCCGCACGCGGCGAGGCCCTGGGCGATGCCGGCCAGCCGGTCGCTTTCCTTGACCCTGAGCTCGGCCAGCCCGCGCATCCGGGTGCGGCCCTTCGCGAACGCCGCGGCGACGGCCAGGACGGGGTATTCGTCGATCATCGCCGGCGCCCGCTCGGGCGGCACGTCGATGCCGTTCAGCATGCCCGCCCGCACCCGCAGGTCGGCGACCGGCTCGCCCGCTTCCTCGCGCCGGTTGTCGAAGGCGATGTCCGCCCCCATCTCGGTCAGGGTCTGGAACAGCCCGGCGCGCAGCGGGTTCAGCCCGACGTTGTGGACCACCACCTCCGACCCCGGCACCAGCAGCGCGGCGACGGCGGGGAAGGCGGCCGACGACGGGTCGCCCGGCACGGTCACCGGCCGCGCCGCCAGCTCCGGCCAGCCCTTGACGGTGATGGTGCGGGCGCCGTTGGCGCCGGCCGTCACCGCCACGTCGGCGCCGAAGTGGCGCAGCATCAGCTCGGTGTGGTCGCGGCTGGCCTGGCGCTCGATCACCGTGGTCTCGCCCGGCGCGTTGAGGCCGGCCAGCAGCACGGCGGACTTGATCTGGGCCGACGGAACCGGGGTCTCGTAGACGATCGGCACCGGCTCGGCGGCGCCGGTGACGGCCAGCGGCATGCGCCCGCCGTCGCGCATCAGGAAGCTGGCGCCCATGCGCTCCAGCGGCGTCGCGACGCGGCCCATAGGCCGGCTGCGCAGCGAGGCGTCGCCGGTCATGTGGGCGGTCATCGGGTGGGTGGCGATCAGGCCGAGGAGGAGCCGCGCCGAGGTGCCGGAGTTGCCGAGGTCGAGGACGCCGTCCGGCTCCGCCAGGCCGCCGACCCCGACGCCGCGCACCCGCCAGCGGCCGCCGGCGTCCGGTCCGGCGGCGACGCCCATGGCGCGGACCGCGGCGGCGGTGCAGTGGACGTCCTCGGACTCGAGCAGGCCGTCGATCACGGTCTCGCCGACCGCGATGGCGCCGATCATCAGCGCCCGGTGCGAGATGGACTTGTCGCCCGGCACCCGCGCCGCGCCGCGCAGGGCGGCGACCGGGCCGGAGGTCAGCGCGTTCACCGGCGTCTCCGTGGCTTGCAGGGCGCCTGTGTAGCACGGCCGCGCCGGCGGCGAACAGCCGCGCCGCCGCGGCGGCGCCAGGACGGAATTAATTTTGACAGCCGCGGGGGTTCGTGGCAAACGACGCGGCCACCCTGCCCGACTTGGAGGACATCGTGTCGAAGCCCGAATGGGGTATGAAGCGCACGTGCCAAAGCTGCGGGTCGCGGTTCTACGACCTGCTGCGCAGCCCGATCATCTGTCCCAAGTGCGGGGCCGAGTTCGACCCGCTGGCCAACCTGCGCCCGCGCCGCGGCCGCGGCGCCGCGGAGGCCAAGGAGCGCCGCGAGCGCGAGGCCGCCGTGCCGGAGGAGGTGGCCCCCGCCGCGGAGGCGGAGGAGGAGCTCGTGGAAGAAGCCGAGGGGGAGGACGAGGACATCATCGAGGACGCCTCCGAGCTCGGCGACGAGGACGTGGAGGTGATCGAGGGCGACGACGAGGACGAGCGCTGATCCGCGCCCGCCGCGATTTTTCCCTTGCGGCGCGCTTAGGCGTTTCAGTAGCTTGACGCCCGCATCCGCCGTCCCGACGTCCGGGTGGCGGCACGGTATTCCCAGGGGCCATAGCTCAGTTGGGAGAGCGCTTGAATGGCATTCAAGAGGTCAGGGGTTCGACTCCCCTTGGCTCCACCAGTTCGGAAGGCCCGGCCGGCGACGGCCGGGCCTTTCGATTCCGGGGTGCCTACGCCGTAAAGATCCCGCCGGCCCACGCCGCCGCCCGCCGCATCGCATCGTCCCAGCCGTCGGGGCCGTCGAGGCGGATCAGGCGCGCGGTCGGGTACCACGTGCTGTCGTCGCGGTCGCGCAGCCAGCGCCAGTCGAGGCCGATGGCGGGCAGGATGACGGCGACAGGCTTGCCCATCGCGCCGGCCAGGTGGACGACGGAGGTGTCGACCGCCACCACCGCGTCGAGCTGGGCGACCAGAGCCGCGGTGTCGGCGAAATCGCCCAGGCCGGCCTCGAAGCGGCGCATCGCGGGATGCGCGGCGAGGAACGGCTCGTCGATCGGCGGGACCGACTTCTGCAGGCTGACCACGGTGCCGGCGGCATCCAGCAGCGGCGCGAAGCGCGCCGCGCGGGTCGACCGGAAGCGATCGTTCTTGTGCCGCGGGTCGCCGGACCACGCGATGCCGATCCGCGGCCGCGGCGCGCCGTCCAGCCGGCCCGCCCAGGCGGCGGCGCGCTCGACCGGCGGCGCCAGGTAGGGCACGGCGGCCGGGACCGTCGCGGCATCGGTGCCGAACGCCAGCGGCAGGCTGAGCAGCGGGCAGTGCAGGTCGAAGTCCGGCAGCGCGTCGCCGCGGCGGACGATCGCCGCCACGCCGTCGAGCCCGGCCAGCAGCGGCGCCAGCGCCGCCTGGACTTCCAGCACGACCCGCGCGCCGGCGCGCGCCACCAGCGGCACGTAGCGGCAGAACTGCAGGGTGTCGCCCAGCCCCTGCTCGGCGTGCAGCAGGATGGTGCGGCCGGCGAGATCGGCGTCGCCGCGCCACAGCGGCTGCGCGAAGGCGCGGAAGTCGCCGGCCAGCAGCGCCGTCTTCCAGCGCCACTCGTGGAGCGGCCAGCCGCCGGCGAAGTCGCCCGCCATCAACCGGCAGACGCCCTCGTTCCAGTAGGCGTCGGCGTGGCCGGGGCGCGCCGCCTGCGCCTGCCGGTAGCTCGCCGCCGCCTCGTCGAGGCGCCCGAGGTCGATCAGGACGTTGCCGCGGTTGGCCAGCGCCTCGGCCAGACCCGGCCGCGCGGCCAAAGCGGCATCGTAGCTGGCGAGCGCCGCGTCCGGCCGGCCGAGCGCGGCCAGCGCGTTGCCGCGCCCGGTCAGGCCGTCGGGATGCAGCGGCTGCAGCGCCAGCGCGCGGTCGAAGGCATCGAGCGCGTCGTCCGGCCGGCCCAGGCGCAGCAGCGCGTTGCCGCGGCCGCGGTGGGCGTCGGGGTTGCCGTCGCGCAGCGCCAGCGCGCGGTCGAAGGCGGCCAGCGCCTCGCCGTCGCGCGCGAGGTCGAGCAGCGCGATGCCGCGGTTGTAGTGCGCCTCGGCCATGTCGGGCTGCAGCGCGATGGCGCGGTCGTAGCCGGCCAGCGCCTCGGCGATGCGGCCCAGCCGCTTCAGCGCGACGGCGCGATCGTTGTGCGCCGCGGCGTCGGCGGGGCGCAGCGCGACGGCGCGGTCGTAGCTCGCGACCGCCTCGGCGAGCCGGCCGAGGTCCTTCAGCGCGTCGCCCAGGCCGTGGTGCGCCGGCGCGCTCGTCGCATCCAGGCGGATGGCGTCGCGGAACAGGGCGGCGGCGGCCTCATGGTCGCCCTGCTGCGCCGTCAGCACGCCGAGCAGCCGGGTCGCGTCGAAGCGCAGCGCCCGCGGCGCGTCCGACGTGCGCGCCAGCACGGCGCGGTAGTGCACCGCCGCCTCGTCGAGACGGCCGGCGCGGTGCAGCTCGAAAGCGCGGCGGAAGCCGGCCGCCGCTGCCGGCGGCCGGCGCGGCGGCACGCGGTCGTTCATCTGCCGGGGGCGCTCCGTCGGTCCGATCCCGCTTCCTGTAGAGCAGCCGCCGGCCCGGCACAAGCCGGGGGTCAGCCCTCGAAGCGCTCCAGGGTGACGTCGCGGCGCGCGGTCTGCAGCGACACCGTGAACCCGGCGATGACGTCAATAAACGACATCAGGGTCAGCAGGAAGAAGGTCGAGGTTGCCATGCGCGGCAGCAGCACGAACTCCAACAGGCAGACCACGAACACCGACATCGACAGGATGTGGTCGACCACCGCCGCCGCCGACGTGCGGGTCGCCTTCAGGATCTCGACGAACAGGAACACCAGCGCCGCCGCGACCAGCAGGTCGCCGGCCGCCAGCGTCCACGTCGCCAGCGACGGCAGCCCGAACGAGACCACCGCCGCATCGACCGCCGGGCCGGTGACGTAGACCATCAGGTTGTAGACGGCCACGACGAAGGCGATCAGCGGAATGCTGCGCAGGATCGCCATCGGGCTATTTCTGCCCCGGACCGGCCAGCCAGCGATACACGGCGCCGCCCAGGATGCCGCCGGCGATCGGCGCCACCCAGAACAGCCAAAGCTGCGCGATCGCCCAGCCGCCGACGAACACCGCCGGCCCGGTGGAGCGGGCGGGGTTCACCGAGGTGTTGGTGACCGGGATGCTGATGAGGTGGATCAGGGTCAGGCACAGGCCGATGGCGATCGGCGCGAAGCCCGCCGGCGCGCGCTTGTCGGTCGCGCCCATGATGACGAATAGAAAGGCGAACGTCATGACCACCTCGCACACCAGGCCGGCGGTCAGGCTGTACTTGCCGGGCGAGTAGTCGTCGTAGCCGTTGGACGCCAGCCCGCCGGCCAGCTCGAACCCGGCCTTGCCGCTGGCGATCAGGTAGAGCACGCCGGCGCCGGCGATGCCGCCGATCACCTGCGCGACGATGTAGGGCACCACGTCGCCGGTCGGGCACCGCCCGCCGGCCCACAGGCCGAGCGTCACCGCCGGGTTGAGGTGGCAGCCCGAGATGTGGCCGATCGCGTACGCCATCGTCAGCACGGTCAGGCCGAACGCCAGCGACACCCCGACCAGGCCGATGCCGACCTGCGGGAATGCCGCGGCCAGCACGGCGCTGCCGCAGCCGCCCAGCACCAGCCAGAAGGTTCCGATCGCCTCGGCGATCAGCCTGCGTTGCATGTCCATCGCCCACCCCCATTCTTGGTTGCCTCAATTCTAGCACCACAATCGAATGGCGCACGCGTGACATTCGGGGGAACCTGGCATGCAGCCGGCGTCGCCGGGCCCGTCGTGGTCGAGCCGGCGCGATTCGCGCTAGTGTTCGGCCGTGACCCGCCTCCGCTTCATTGCCTGCGCTGCAGCGCTGCTGCTCGCCGCGGTCTCCGTGCCCGCGGCCGCGAACGATTCGACCGCCACGCTGGGCGCCGGCGGGCTGGAGCTGACCCGCACCGACGCGATCGAGCTGCGCAGCGAGGACCTCGCGGTCAGCCGCGAGCAGGTCGCGATCCGCTACGAATTCTTCAACAAGTCGGCGCGCGAGGTCCGCACCCTGGTCGCCTTCCCGCTGCCGGCCGTCGACCTCGGCGACTACGCCGACATCGACATCAACGTGCCGTCCGACGACCCGGTGAACTTCGTCGGGTTCGCAGTCAAGGTGGACGGCCGGCCGGTCGTGCCGCGGGTGGAGGTGAAGGCCGAGCGCGACGGCCGCGACGTGACCCAGATGCTGAAGGACAGCAAGGTGCCGGTCAGTGCCTTCGCGCCGGCGCTGATCGATGCGCTGTGGGCGCTGCCCAAGGCGCAGCAGCGCGCGCTGTCCGACGCCGGCCTCGTCGAATACCAGCACGAATACAACTCGGTGCGGCCGCTGTGGACCGCCCGGATCACGTATTTCTGGGAGATGGCGTTCCCGCCCGGCCGCGCCACGGTGGTGGAGCACACCTACGCGCCGGTCTACGGCACCCAGTTCGTCGGCGCCTGGACCCTGGACGACCCGTCGGAGGACGAGCGCAAGTGGCTGGCGCGCTACTGCGTCGACAACGCGATGCGCGCCGACCTGCGCAGCCGGATGGACGCCGGCGCCCAGGCGGGCGAGCCGGCCTACCTGCTGGCCGACACCATCGCCTACGTCCTGACCACGGCGCGCAACTGGCACGGCCCGATCGGCCGCTTCCGGGTCACGCTCGATTCCGGCCACCCCGACAACCTGCTCGCCACCTGCCTCCCCGGCATCCGCAAGACCGGCCCGACGACGTGGACGCTGGAGCGGCGCAACTACGTGCCGAAGGGCGAGCTCGACGTGCTGATCGTGCGCGGCGAGCCGACGCAGTGAGCAGGTTGCGGCACCGCCCCGCGCGCGGAGACACCTCCTCCCCCCAACCCCCTCCCACGAGCGGAGGGGGAGTCACGAGCCCCCTCCCCTCGTGGGAGGGGGTTGGGGGAGGGGGCGCCTCCATGGGAAAGGCGCCGCCGGCCGGCGCGGGCCGATGCTGACCGTCCTCGGCTTCCTGTTCGGCCGCGGCGGCTGGGTGTTCTGGCATCTATGGCTGTGGCTGTTCGCGCTCCCGGCGGCCTACGTCGCCTGGTACTTCGTCGCGGTGCTCGAGCCGGGCGCCGGGCCGCAGGGCGGCGAGGCGGTTTTCGTGCTGTGGCTGTGGTGGTTCCTCGGCTACAGCGTCGCCGCGGCGGTGTCGGCGATCCTATGGTCGAAGCGGCGGACCGGCGCGGCGTGGCGGCGCGTCGTGGTGCCGACGGCGGCCGCGTTCACCGGCTGGCTGGTGCTGGTCGGATTCGACATCCAGCTGATGACCTGGGCGGGCAGCGTCGAGCCGCCGCCCGTCCCGCGGCTGACCGCCGCGCTCGCCTCGGGCGCGCTCAAGGCGGCGGTGCTGTGCATCCACCTGCTCGCGGTGTGGCGCTACCGGCGCGCGGGGTGATCAGCCCTCGATCAGGCGCACCCGCTCGCGGCGCGGCGCGGCGATGGTCTTCTTGCGCGCGACGTAGCGGCTGACGACGTCGAACACCGGCGGGCCGCTGACGCCCTCGTTCACCGACGCCCAGCCGGCGACCATGTAGTTCCGGCCGTCCTCGATCGGCGCGCCGCCGCGCTCCAGCCGCAGGTCGGTGATGCGGCTGCCGATCGGCCTGGCGACGTCGATCGCGAAGGTGACGCCGCCGACCCGCACCATGTCGCCGCCCTGCTGGTAGTACGGGTCGGGGTTGAACAGGTTGTCGGCGACGTCCTCCAGCACGTTCTTGAGCACGCCGCCGCTCATCGTCACGCGGTAGGCGGCGGGATAGGTGATCGCGGTCTGGCCGTAGACGTCCTCCACCGTGATGTCCTGGCCGGGGATCAGGCTCGGCCCCCAGCGGAAGCCGGGCGACAGCGCGATCTCGGCGTCGAGCTCCTCGGCCAGCGCGTCCAGGATCACGTCGTCGAACGTTCCGTTCAGGTTGCCGCGCCGGTACAGCACCGACTCGGCCTGGCCGAGCACCTGTTCGAGCTGCGCCTGGTGCGGCGCGCGGATCTCGTCGATCAGCGCGGTCATGTCGGAATCGGGCGCGATGGCATCGGCGAACACCGGGATCAGGCGGTGGCGGAACGCGCGCACCTTGCCGCCGTCGATGTCGAGGTCGAGCCGCGCCACGAACTTGCCGTGGCAGCCCGACGCCAGGATCAGCGTGTCGTTGACCCGCACCGGCGCGGGCAGCGCGTC
Organism: Rhodospirillaceae bacterium; assembly: GCA_050249455.1. Classification (GTDB taxonomy): domain Bacteria; phylum Pseudomonadota; class Alphaproteobacteria; order MPNO01; family VGEU01; genus JBFWQM01. Next base: position 18,164 of record JBFWQM010000019.1, read on the forward strand.
GTGGGTGTGCCCGCTCAGGATCACGTCGATGCCGTCCACCCGCGCGGCGAGCTTGCGGTCGACGTCGAAGCCGTCGTGGCTCAGCAGCACCACCAGGCCGGCGCCGTCGTCGCGCGCCGCCGCCACGCGCTTGCGCAGGTCGTCCTCGCGGATGCCGAAGGTCCAGCGCGGGATCATCCAGCGCGGGTTGGCGACCGGGGTGTAGGGAAAGGCCTGCCCGATCACCGCGATCTTGACGCCGCCGCGCTCGAAGGTCGCGCCCTGCGGGAACACCGGCTCGTCCCAGTCGCTGTCGCGCACGTTGCCGGCCAGGAACGGCACGCCCAGGTCCTCGGCCAGGCGCAGCACGCGCTCCTCGCCCAGGGTGAACTCCCAGTGGCCGGTCATCGCCTCGACGCCGAGCGCGGACATCGTCTTCACCATGTCCTCGCCGCGCGTGGCGAGCGCGGTGAACGAGCCCTGCCAGGTGTCGCCGCCGTCGAGCAGCAAGGTGCGTCCCGGCCGCTCGGCGCGGATCGCCTTGACGATGGTGGCGATGCGGTCGAGCCCGCCCATGCGGCCGTAGGCGGCGGCCAGCGCGGCGAAGTCCTCCGCCGTGTAGGCATAGGCCTCCGGCGATCCCGCCTTGAGGCCGTAGTGGTCCAGGAAGGCGCGGCCGACGATGTGGGGCGGCTTGCCGCGCGCCTCGCCGACGCCGACGTTCACGCTTGGCTCGCGGAAATAGAGCGGGATGAGCTGCGCGTGCAGGTCGGTCAGGTGGATCAGCGTGACCTGCCCCAGCGGCTCGAAGCGCAGCAGGTCTTCCTGGGTGATCGCCTGCGCGGCGGCGACCTGGGCGAGGCTGCGGCCGCCGCCGCCGCCCAGCAGCGCCGCGGCCGCGGCGGTCGCCTGGATGAAGTCGCGACGGCTCAGCATGCCGGGCGGTCAGCCCAGCCCGATCTGCGCGTCCGCCGCGTACACCGAGCCGTCGTCGTCGGTCCACTTGACCTCGAGCTTGCCGGCTTCCTCGACGCGCAGGAAGAATGACAGATAGGGATTGGCGCTGATCGCCGGATGCCAGTCGGCCGACATCACCGGCTTGCCGTTATAGGTCGCATCGACCTTGTTCAGGATGCGGCGCGCGATGGTGCGGCCGTCGGCGTCCTTGCGCTGCCCGCTCTCCATCGGGTGGTTGACCAGCGTCTTGATCTCGACGACCTCGCCCGCCTTCGCCGTCTTGGGCGCGCGGATGCGTACCGTGACCTTGGGGTCCATGATGCCCGTTCCTCCGCCCGCTCAGCCGCCGCAGCCGCCGATGGTGACCTTGACCTCGTGCGCCACCTTGTAGAGCGTGCCGTCGCTCATCTCGGCGATCGCGGTCACGGTCTGGGTCTGCGCCAGGCGCAGCCGCGTCGTCACCTCCGCCTTGCCGGCCAGCGGGGTGAAGCGGAAGCTCGACACGCCGGGCAGCGGGTTGCCGTCGGCCACCACGTGGATCGCCTTGACGTGCTCGGCGGCGGTCATCGGGCTGTCCACCGCGACCGTCATCGGCACGGCGTTGCCGTTCTCCGCGATCTGTGGCAGCCGCAGCTCGATCCGGCCTTCGCGCGTCGGCCGGCCGCCGGTCAGCTTGGCCAGCGCCGCGGCCGCTTCGGCCGGGGTCGCCGCCGCGCCGGACGGCCGCAGCAGCGGCGGCAAGGCGGCGGCGACGGCCGCGGCGGCGGCGATCGTGATCACACGGCGTCGGGTCGCCTCGGGCGGCGTGGCGAGGACCATTAGCTATCTCCCGGTCTGAGGCTTCCTTTTTACATTATGCGCCCCGCCGGGGGTGCGACAATAAACCTGGAGCAAGTTGTCGCATGGTGTTTCGCGCTATATCAACGCGCGTGCCCGGCAAGGTCTCCTGCGATAGAACCGCTGGCGCGACGGGGAGGATGGGATGCGTGCGTGGGCGACGGTGCTGGCCGCCGCGGTCGTTGCGGTCGCATGCGCCGGCGCTGCGGCGGCGGCCGAGCTGGTGGTGTTCAGCCAGAAGGGGTGCGTCTATTGCGCCGCCTGGGAGCGCGACGTCGGCCGCATCTTCGACCGGACCGACGAGGCGCGGCTGGTCGGCCTGCGCCGGGTCGACATGGACGCGCCGCGCCCGGCCGACCTTGCGGCGGTGGCGCCGGTCCGCGTCTCACCCACCTTCGTCGTGGTCGAGGACGGCCGCGAGATCGGCCGCATCCTCGGCTACCGCGACCAGGACCAGTTCTGGGGGCTCCTGCATCCGATCCTCGACCGGCTGGCGAAGCGGCCGGCGGGCTGACGGGAGGCTGACGACATGACGAGCGACTTCGAGGGCGGCGCGGCGCCGGGCCGGCGCCGGTTCCTGAAGACCGGTGCCCTGGCCGCCGGCGGCGCGCTGGCGGCCGGCGCGCTGCGGCAGGCGGCGGCGGGGCCGGAGAACCAGCCGCCCAACCTGCCGGAATGGTCGCGCACGCTGGGCCCCGGCGTCGATGCGCGTCCCTACGGCGTGCCGTCCGAGTTCGAGAAGGACGTGGTACGCCGGCACGTGCCGTGGCTCACCGCCTCGCCCGAGTCGTCGGTCAACTTCACGCCGCTGCACGCGCTGCACGGCACCGTCACGCCCAACGGCCTGGCGTTCGAGCGCCACCACGCCGGGGTGCCGACGGTCGATCCCGCCGACCACCGGCTGATGGTGCATGGCCTGGTCGACCGCCCGCTCGTGTTCGCGATGGACGAGCTGATGCGGTTTCCCGCCGTCACGCGGGTGCACTTCATCGAGTGCGCGGCAAACGGCGGCATGGAATGGCGCGGCGCGCAGATGGACGGGGTGCAGTTCAGCCACGGCATGCTGATGAACTGCGAATGGACCGGCGTGCCGCTCGCCACCGTGCTGCGCGAGGCGGGGGTCAAGGCGGACGCCAAGTGGGTGCTCGCCGAAGGTGCCGACAACGCGGCGATGACCCGCTCGGTGCCGATCGAGAAGGCGCTCGACGACGCGCTGCTCGCCTACGCCCAGAACGGCGAGCGGCTGCGGCCGGAGCAGGGCTATCCGCTGCGCCTGATCCTGCCCGGCTGGGAAGGCAACATGAGCGTCAAGTGGCTGCGCCGGCTGAAGCTCGGCGACCAGCCGTGGCTGACGCGCGAGGAGACCTCGAAATACACCGACCTGCTGCCGAGCGGGCAGGCGCGGATGTTCACCTGGGTGCAGGACGCGAAGTCGGTCATCACCTTCCCGTGCCCGGAGCGGCGGCTGTCGGGGGCGGGCTACTACGAGGTGACCGGCATCGCCTGGTCGGGCCGCGGCCGGATCGCCAAGGTCGACGTCTCGTTCGACGGCGGGCGCAACTGGCAGACGGCGCGGCTGACCGAACCGGTGCTGTCGCGCGCCGTCACCCGCTTCCGCATCGACTGGCGCTGGGATGGCAGCGAATCGCTGGTGATGAGCCGGGCGACCGACGAGACCGGCTACGTCCAGCCCTCGATGGCGGAACTGCGCGCGGCGCGCGGCGTCAACTCGATCTACCACAACAACTCGATCCAGACCTGGCGGGTGTTCCCGTCCGGAGACGTGCACAATGTCCAGATCGCTTGAGGCGCTGGTCCTGGCCGGCGGCCTGCTGCTCATGGCCGGCGCGGCGGCGGCGCAGACCTACGGCTTCGGCCGGCCCGCGACACCGGCCGACATCGCCGGCTGGGACATCGATGCGCGCGGCGACGGCGGCTACCTGCCCGATGGCCGCGGCAGCGTGCGCGACGGCGAGACGCTGTACCAGGAGCGCTGCGTGTCGTGCCACGGCGACTTCGGCGAAGGTCGCGACCGCTGGCCGGCGGTGGCCGGCGGCGCCGGCACGCTGCGCGAGGACGACCCGCAGAAGACGCCGGGTAGCTACTGGCCGGCGGCGCCGATCCTCTACGACTACATCCGCCGCGCCATGCCGTTCGGCGCCGGCATGTCGATGACCGCGGACGAGACCTACGCGGTCACCGCCTACGTTCTCTACCTCAACGACCTGGTGCCGGACGACGCGGTGCTGGACAAGGCTTCGCTGGCGGCCGTGAAGATGCCCAACGCCGGCGGCTTCGTGCGCGCCGACGACCAGAAGCCCGACGTGGTCGGCAGCGCGTGCATGACCGACTGCCGCACCGAGCCGCCGCGCATCACCAGCGACCTGGCGCGTCGGCTCGACGTGACGCCCGGCCTGGCCGCGCCGCGCGCGGAAGCGGCGCCGGCGCCCGCCGCGGCGACGCCCGCGCCCGCACCAGCCGCGCAGCCGCCGGCGGTCGCCGCCGCGACGCCGGCGGGCGACGCGGCCAAGGGCAAGGCCGCGTTCGCCAAGTGCCGCGCCTGCCACACGGTGGAGAAGGGCGGCCGCAACCTGGTCGGCCCCAACCTGCACGGCGTGCTCGACCGCAAGGCGGGCACCCTCGCCGGCTTCGCCTTCTCCGACGCGATGAAGCAGTCCGGCCTGGCGTGGAGCGAAGACACGCTGCGCCGCTACCTGCGTGCGCCCGCGAAGACGGTGCCGAAGACCAAGATGATCTTCGCCGGCATCACCAAGGACTCGGAGCTCGACGACCTAATGGCCTATCTGCGCGAGGCAACGCGGTAGCCGACCGCACCGTCACACGCTGAAACGCAGCGGGGGCGGGCCATTGGCCCACCCCCGTGCACGTATTGCAGCCGTTCAGGCGGTCAGCCGAACATGTCCTGCGTGATCGAGGCGTACCAGCCCTCGGCGTAATGCGCCTCCTGCATCCGGAAGTTGGCGTCGGCGCCCATCGGGCTGACGCCGCCGGAGTTCGGTACCGCCGTCATCTGGCCGTTCACCGCGCGGTAGACCGCGGCGATCGAGATGGCGTAGTCCGGGCCGACCATGCTGTAGCAGGTGTTGGCATAGGACGGCGACGACGGCGTCTGGCCCTTCAGCCCGGCCACGATGGCGGCCGCCGCGATCTTGCCCTGGCTGTTGGCCGAGAAGCCGGATTTCGGCATCGGCGCCGCGATGGTCGCGTCGCCGACCACGTAGATGCCGGGGTGCAGCTTCGACTCGAACGTCGCCGGGTCGACCGGGCACCAGCCGGAGCGGTCAGCGAGCCCGGCCTGCTGCGCGATCTGGCCGGCGCGCTGCGGCGGGATGACGTTGATCACGTCGCCCTTATGCACCACGCCGAAGTCGGTCTCGACCGTCATCGAGTCGGGATCGACGGCGCTGACCTTGCCGTCGTCGGACGCCTTCACCCACTCGATCATGCCGGGATAGCGGGCGCGCCAGCCCTCCATGAACAGCCCTTGCTTGGAGAACGCGTCCTTGGCGTCGAGGATCAGGATCTTCGAGCGCGGCTTCGCCGTCTTGAAGTAGTGCGCGATCATGCTGGCCCGCTCGTACGGGCCGGGCGGGCAGCGGAACGGATCGGCGGGTGCGACCATGATGAAGGTGCCGCCGTTTGGCATCGCCTCAAGCTGGCGGCGCAGCAAGGTGGTCTGCGCCCCGGCCTTCCACGCATGCGGCATCTTCTCCGCCGCCGGTTCGTCGTAGCGCTGGATCGCGTTCCAGCGCAGGTCGACGCCGGGGGAGACGATCAGCCGGTCGTAGGGCAGCGTGCCGCCGCCGGCCAGCCGCACCGTCTTCTGCGCCGGGTCGATCGCCGCCGCCGCCTCGTGCACCACGGTGACGCCGCGCTTGCGCAGGCCGTCGTAGGTGTGGCGGATGTCGGACATCTGCTTCAGCCCGCCGAGCACCAGGTTGCTGAACGGGCAGGTGTAGAACTCGCGGTTCGGCTCGACGAGCGTGACCGCGATGTTGGGGTCCATCAGCGTCAGGTAGCGGGCCGCGCTGGCGCCGCCGAAGCCGCCGCCGATCACCACGACCTTGGGCTGCGCCTGCTGCGCGGTGGCGCAGCCGGCGAGCCCGGCCGCCGCGGCGCCGCCCGCCAGGATGTTGAACCGGCGTCTGGAAATACTGGTCATCGCACCGCCCTCACTTCTGGCTGGCGAAATAGTCGGCGAGCGCCTTGATCTCGGCGTCTGAGTAGCCCTTGGCCAGCCGGCCCATCACGGTCGCCGGGCGCCGCTCGGTCTTGAACTCGGTCAGCGCGGCGCCGATGTAGTCGGCGGTGCGGCCGCGCAGGCTGGGGATCGCGCCGGGGCTGGCGCCGCCGGTGCCGTGGCAGGCGGCGCAAGACAGCGCCAGTATCGCGCCGTTGGCGGCCTGCGCCGAAGCGGCGGACGGCAGCGCGAATGCAGCCGCCAGCGCCGCCCCTGCGAGCGCCAGTGTCCTTGCGGTCATGGTGAGATTCTCCCTTCCCTTTCGGACTTGTTGTCGGGTCGTCCCCGGTGAGGGTCCGCCCGCATTGCCCTTGTCGAAATAGAATGGCATGACCGGCAGGAGGCGGCAACAAGGCTGGCTGTGTGGTTTGTCACTGTCGCGCCGCGGTCGGCGGCACATGATCCGGCGCAAGAAGCGATGGAGGAGCGGATGGCTCTCGCTGACAAGCGCGGCGTGCCGGTGTCCACGAACAGCCGCGCCGCGCTCGACCGCTACGAGCAGGCAGTCGAGCTTCTGAACGGCTATTTCCTCGATCCGATGGCGGCCATCGACGCGGCGCTGGCCGAGGATCCGCACTTCGTCATGGGCCACTGCTTCAAGGCCGCAGTCGCCGTCTCGATGGCGGAGAAGGCGGCCGAGCCGATGCTGCGCGAGGCGGTGGCGGCGGCCGAGGCAATTGGTCGCAAGGCCAATGCGCGCGAGCGCGGCCACATCGCCGCGGCGCACGCGTGGCTGGACGGCGATTTCGCCGCCGCCGCCGACCGCTACGGCCGCGTGCTGGAGGATCACCCGCGCGACATCCTGGCGCTGCAGGCGGCGCACCTGGCCGACTTCTATCTCGGCCGGTCGACGATGCTGCGCGACCGCGTCGCGCGGGTGCTGCCGGAATGGGACGGCGACGTGCCCGGCCGCGGCTTCGTTCTCGGCATGCACGCCTTCGGGCTGGAGGAGATGCAGCTCTACGACCGCGCGGAGGAGGCCGGCCGCCGCGCGCTCGACGCCAATCCGCGCGACCCGTGGGCGGTGCACGCCGTAGCCCACGTGATGGAGATGCAGGGCCGCGTCGCGGAAGGCATCGCCTGGCTCGCCGGGCGCGAGACCGACTGGTCGCCGGACAACATGTTCGCCTATCACAACTGGTGGCACCGCGCGCTCTACCACCTCGACCGCGACCAGCACGACCAGGCGCTGGAGATCTACGACCGGCAGATCCGGCCGCGGCCGTCCACGGCGGCGATCGAGATGGTCGACGCCAGCGCGCTGCTGTGGCGGCTGCACCTGCGCGGCGCCGGCGTCGGCGACCGGTGGAAGGAGCTGGCCGATTCCTGGGAACCGATGGCGGAGGACGGCTACTACGCCTTCAACGATGGCCACGCGATGATGGCGTTCGCCGCCGACGGGCGGCGCGCGGCCGCCGACCGTCTGTTGGCGACGCTCGCCCGCCGGGCGGACGGCGCCGGCACCAACGCGATGATGACGCGCGAGGTCGGCCTGCCGCTGTGCCGGGCGCTCGACGCCTTCGGCCGCGGCGACCACGCGGCGGCAGCGGACCTCCTGCTGCCGCTGCCGCCGATCGCCGGCCGGTTCGGCGGCAGCCACGCCCAGCGCGACGTGATCCACCTGACCCTGACCGAGGCGGCGCTGCGCGCCGGCCGGCTCGGCCTCGCCCGGTCGCTGGCGGCGGAACGCTGCGACCTGAAGCCGTCCAGCGCGTTCAACTGGCGGGTGATGAGCAGGGCGATGAAGGCGGCCGGCGACAACCTCGGCGCCGCCGCTGCCGCGCGGCGCGCGGCGGACGTATAATCAACCGGGCGCGGCAGGAACGTTGACCGGCGCCGCCGCGGCGCGCTAAGGCGTTGCGGCATCCGGGCGGCAACCGCGTCCCTCAGACAGGCTCCTAGGGCCATGCAACGGAACCCCAGACTGATCTCATTGGCCGCGTTTATCCTTGCGCTGGCGGCCGGCGCGGCATCGGCGGCGCAGGCGGACCAGCCGGTCGCGCTGGTCGAGGACGTGACCGGCACGGCGCCGGGCATCGAGCCGATGGACTACCTGTCCGCCGGCCACATCGTCCGGCTCGGCGCCGGCAGCGTGCTGGTGCTCGGCTACTTCAAGAGCTGCCTGCGCGAGACGATCACCGGCGGCGAGGTGACCGTCGGCGACAGCCAGTCCGCCGTCAGCGGCGGCAAGGTGGTGCGCAGCAAGGTCGAATGCGACGGTGGCCGGATGCGGCTGACGCGCGAGCAGGCCGGCGCCAGCGGTGTGGTCGCATTCCGCGTGCCGACCGGCCCGCTGCCGGCGCCGCAGGTGACCCTTTACGGCACCGCGCCGGCGTTCGACATGCCGGCCGGCCCGCTGGTGGTGGAGCGGCTCGACGCCAAGGCCGACGACGTCCGGATCGACGTGTCGGAGGAGGACCTGTCGCGCGGGCGCCTCTACGACTTCGCCGCGCACAAGCGCGCGCTGGCGGCCGGCGGGCTCTACCGCGCCAGCCGCGGCGAACGCAGCGTGGTGTTCCGCATCGATCCCACCGCGAAGCCAGGCCGCATCGCGCTGATCAGCCGGATGCTGGCGCTGTGAGCCGGGGACGCATCTCCTGGTAGCGGGCGCCCCATCCCCCAACCCCCTGCCGCGAGGGGAGGGGGAGAACGAAGCCCCCTCACCTCGCGGCAGGGGGTTGGGGGATGGGGGCGTCACCGCCACATCGCTCCCCGCCCGATCCTGATCGATGCGCACGCTCCGCCTGCGCAGCCTGCTGTTCGCCGCGCTGACCGTGGTCGCGGTCGGGCTCGTCTCGGCCGGCACCGCGGTGGAGCCGCTGCGCGGGCTGTCGCTCGACATCCTGTTCTGGCTGCGCCACCAGGCGGTAGGTCCGCGCTGGACGGCGGCAGACTCGCCGACGGCGGTGATCGCCTTCGACGAGGAGACCTACCGCACGCCGCCGTTCGCCGACCTGCCGCATGCGCTGTGGACGCCGCAGATCGCCGCGGTGATCGGCGCGCTGCTTGAGGCCGAGGTGAAGGTGGTCGGCCTCGACGTCATCTTCTCGACGTCGATCGAGCGGTTCGCGCCGGGCTATGAGCGCGCCTTCCTGCGCGCGCTGCGCGCCGCCTCGCGCGACGACCGCATCGTGCTGGCGAAGGTGCAGCACCAGATGCTGCCGATCCGCCCGTTCCCCGCGCAGAGCTTCGCGATCGGCCATGCCGCCAACATCCGCGCGGTCAACTTGTTCCGCGACCCCGACGAGGTGATCCGCCGCGCACCGCTGATCTTCGAGGCGGAAGGCGACGCCGAAGGGTCGCTGCGCCGCGAGACCGCGTTCGGCCTGGAGATCGCGCACCGCACCGCGGGCGCGCCGCTGCGCGACGGCGGCGACGGCACGCTGCGGCTGGGCGACTGGACCGTGCCGGGTTCGCGCGACAACGCGATGCTGGTCAATTTCGAGGGCGGCGGCGCCGACATCCCGACCTACTCGCTGGCCGACATCGCCGCCTGCGCCGAAGCCGGCAACGCCGACTTCTTCCGCCGGCATTTCGCCGGCAAGGCGGTTCTGTTCGGCGCGGTGCTGGACGTGGAGGATCGCAAGCTCACCTCGCGCCGCTTCGTAAGCGGCGCCGAAGGCGCGGGCTACGGCGCGCGCTGCGCCCTGCCGCCGCGCCCCGGGCTGGTGCGCGAGGACGTGATCCGCGGCAGCATCCCCGGCGTCTACGTCCACGCCACCGTGGTCAACAACCTGCTGCGCCGCGACGTGCTGCGCGCGCCGGGCCGCGCCGCGGAGGCGGGCGTCACGGTCGCCATCCTGGCGCTGGCGGCCGCGGCCGCGCTGGGCCTGCGCGCCTGGGCGGCGGCGGTCGCCTTCGTCGTCATCGCGCTGGCGTGGACCGCGGCGGCGACCGCGGCATTCGTGCAGGGCCTGGTGCTGCCGCTGCTGGTGCCGCTGCTCGGCGCGGCGGTGGTCATCGCGCTCCTGTCGGGCTATCGCTTCGGCGTCGCCGAGCGCGAGCAGCGCTTCCTGCGCCGCAGCTTCGGCCTCTACCTCGCGCCGGCGCTGGTGGAGCGCCTGGTGCGCGCCGAGCGGCCGCCGCAGCTCGGCGGCGAGGTGCGCGAGGTCACCGTGCTGTTCTCCGACGTCGTCGGCTTCAGCCGCATCGCCGAGGGCCTGTCGCCGCAGGCGCTCGTTGGCCTGATGAACACCTACCTCGCCGCGATGACCGACGAGATCGAGGCGCACGGCGGCTTCGTCGACAAGTATATCGGCGACGCCATCGTCGCGGTGTTCGGCGCGCCGATCGACAACGCCGACCATGCGCGCAGCGCGGTCAATGCGGCGCTCGCCTGCGTGGCGCGGCTGGCGCACCTCAACGACGACCCCGGCTCGCCGTTCGGCGGCCACATGCTGCGCATGCGCATCGGCGTCAATTCGGGCGAGGTGCTGGTCGGCAACATCGGCTCAGGACGGCGGTTCAACTACACGGTCATGGGCGACACGGTGAACCTCGCCTCGCGGCTGGAGGGGGCGAACACGCCGCTCGGCACCACCGTGCTGTGCGCGGCGGAGACCGTCGCGCGGATCGACGCCGCGCCCGGCCCCGCCATCGCGTTCCGCGAGATCGACACCATCCGCGTGGTCGGCCGGGGCGAGGCGGTGCGGGTGTTCATGCCGGTCCCCGGCAGGGCGCCCGATCCCGCGGCGGCGGCCTATGCCGCCGGGCTCGCCGCCTATCGCGCCGGCCGCTTCGCCGACGTGGCGGCCGCGCTGGCGCCGGCGGCAGGCGATGCGCCCGCCACCGGGCTCGCCGCCCGCGCCGCCGCGCTGGCCGCCGCGCCGCCGGCCGACTGGTGCGGCGTCACCGACCTCGCGGCCAAGTAACGAACGGCCGGACATAGCCGGGCGGCCGGGTCCATCGCGGTCGGCCTCGGCTTGACCGCCCTGCGGCGGGCCGTCCATCCTGCGTTCCGGCGACGATCAGGGTGAACCGTCGCTCAGGCACGGGCGCCGCACGGCGCCATAACGAGAAGAAGGGCAGGGCATGGCCACGCGGCCGCAGACCTCACCCCGCGGCGCGGCGGCGGTCGCCCGCTTCGTCCCGCTGTTCCTCGCGTTCTTCCTCTCGGGCGCCAGCGCGCTGGTCTACCAGACCGCCTGGCAGCGCATGCTCGGCATCTTCGGCGGTTCCGACAGCATCACCGCCGCGCTGGTGGTCGGCGCGTTCCTGCTCGGCCTCGGGCTCGGCAGCCTGTGGGCGAGCGTCTTCGTCGACCGCTGCTCGGCGCGCCGCGCGATCCTGCTGTTCGCCGCCTGCGAGGCCGGCATCGGCCTGTGCGGCGCGGCCAGCCCGGCCTACTTCCACGACGTGCTGCTGAGCGTGCTGTCGCCGCTGGCCGGCGGCAGGGCGGCGGTGTTCGGCGCGGCGTTCCTGGGCATGCTGGCGCCGACCCTGCTGATGGGCCTGTCGCTGCCGCTGCTGTCGCGCGGGGTGGTGGAGGAGATCGCGACATCGGCGCAGCGCATCGGCGCGCTCTATGCGGTCAACACGCTGGGCGCCGGGCTGGGCGCCTTCGCCGCCGGGCTGTGGGCGATCGGCACCTACGGCTTCGAGGGCGCCATCTACGGCGCCGCTGCGATCAACCTCGCGGTCGGCGCGGTCGCCGCTGTCGCCGGCGCGCTGGCGCCGCGCGGGCCGGCGCACCCCGGCACGGCGGCCGGCGCGCCGGCCTCGCTCGCCGCCGTCCCGTGGCGCATCTGGCAGTGGGGCGGGCTCGTGTTCGTCTCCGGCTTCCTGATCATCGCGCTCGAGATCGTCTGGTTCCGCGTCATCGGCGTCATGGCGGAGGGCAACGTCTACACCTTCCCGATCGTGCTTGGCGTGTTCCTGGTCGCCGACGCGGCGGGCATCGTGCTCGGGGTGCGCGTGGTGCGACGGGCGATCTCGCCGCGCCGGCTGTTCCTCGCGCTGCAGACGGCGGTCGGGCTCTATGCGCTGGCTTCGCTGCTGGCGATGCTCGGCGTCATCGGGTCGTGGCCGTTCACCGAGACGCTGGGCAGCGCCGGCGCGCTCAGCATCTCGGCGCCGAAGGCGGCGACCGTGCTCGCGCTGACGGTCTTCCTGGTCGCGCCGCCGGCGGTGCTGCTCGGCATGTCGTTCCCCATCGTCCAGCGCGCGGTGCAGGAAGATCCCGCGGTGGTGGGCCAGCGGGTCGGCGTGATCCAGCTCTGCAACATCCTGGGCAACGCCGCGGGCAGCCTGGTCACCGGGCTGGTGCTGCTGCACGTCCTCGGCGCGTCGGGCACCCTGCGCGCCGTCGGCCTGATCGCGCTGGCGGTGACCGGGCTACTGCTCGCCGAAGCCGGCACCCGGCGGCTGCGGCGGCAGGTGCTGGCCGCCGGCGCGGCGCTGGTCGCGGCGATCGCCGCGTTTCCCGGCGGCGCCGCGTTCTGGAAGCGGATCCACCTGGTCCCGCCGTCGGTCGGCAGCGTGCATGCGGAGGACCGCACGGGCATCGCGCTGGCGCGGCTGGACCGCCAGGCGCGGCTGTTCGTGTTCGGCCATTCGCAGTCGCATTTGCCGTTCCAGTCCTATCACGTCCTGCTCGGCGCGGTCGGCACGCTGGCGCACCCGGCGCCGAAGTCGGTGCTGGTGATCGGCGCCGGCCTCGGCGCGACGCCCTACGCCGCCGGCATCGACCCGGCGGTCGAGCGCGTGCGGGTCGTGGAGCTGGTCGAGCCGGTCTACGCCGTGCAGGACCGGGTGCTTGATGCCGGCCGCGACGCCGGGCTTGCCGCGCTGCGCGCCGACCCGCGCTACACCCACGTTTTCGGCGACGGCCGCCGCGACCTTGCGATCGGCGGCGCGCGCTACGACGTGATCGAGGCCGACGCCATCCTGCCGACCACCGCCAACAGCGGCCTGCTCTATTCGACGGAGTTCTTCGCGCTGGTGCGCGCGAACCTCGCCCCGGGCGGCATCGCGGTGCAGTGGGCGCCGACGCGGCGAACCGTCGCGACGTTCACGTCGGTGTTCCCGCACGTCGTCCACCTGAAGCCGCTCGACGTGCTGCTCGGCAGCGACGGCCCGATCGCGATCACGCCGGAAGCGCTGCGCGCGCGGCTGGAGGAGCCGGCGATCCGCGACCGGCTGGCGGCCGCGCAACTGAGTCCCGATGCCGTCGCCAGCCATGCAACGTCGATCGCCGCGACCTGGGGCCCGCAGAGCCCGCGCCCGGCGAGCCCGCTGAACACGGACCTGTTCCCGCGCGACGAGTACTACCTCAACAACCCGCCAGTCGCGGACTGAGCCGCCTTATCCGATCTCGACCACCGCGTTGCCGAGCAGGCGGCCGGATTCGACCGCCTCGTGCGCCTCGGCGATGTGGGCCAGCGGGAAGCGGGCGGCGACGGCGTGGCGCAGCTTGCCGGCGGCGATCCACCTGTTGATGTCGTGCGCCGCGGCGTTCTTCGAGGCGTCCGACATGACGTAGACGTAGACGCCGTACAGGATCGCCGCCTTGCGCATGAAGCGCGGGTAGTCGAAGGCCGGCTGCGTCACCGCCGCCGAGGCGTAGGGCGCGATGACGCCGTGCGGCTTCAGCACCTCCAGCGTCACCGGCAGGTTGGCGCCGAAGTCGACCTCCACGACGTGGTCGACGCCGGCGCCGCCGGTCGCCTCGCGGATCTTCGCGACGACGTCCTCGCGCTTGTAGTCGATGGTGACGTCGGCGCCGCCCTCGCGCGCCAGCGCCGCCTTGTCCGCGCTGGAAACGGTGGCGATCACCTTGGCCGCGCCGTCGAGCTTGGCCATCTGCACGCCGTAGAAGCCGACGCCGCCGGCGCCGCCGGTGACCAGCACCGTCTTGCCGCGCAGCGGACCGCCGGCGAAGCAGGCGCGGTGCGCGGTCATCGCCGGCACCCCCAGGCACGCGCCTTCGGCGAAGCTCGCCTTGTCGGGCAGCGGCACGGCGAGCGCGGCGGGCACCGCGACATATTCGGCGGCGGTGCCGATCGTCCCCTGCGCGAAGCCGTCGGGCGTGCGGTTGACGTTGTACATCCACACCCGCTCGCCGACCCGGTCGGCCGGCACGCCGTCGCCCACCGCCTCGATGGTGCCGGCGCCGTCGCAGTGCGGGATCACCAGCGGCGCCGGCATCGGGCCCATGTTGCCGGCGCGGGTCTTGACGTCGGACGGGTTGATGCCGGACGCGGCGACGCGCACCAGCACCTCGCCGGCGGCCGGCTTCGGCTTCGGCCGCTCGCCGACCGTCAGCACCTCGCGCGCCGGACCGCGCCGCTCGTACCAGGCCGCTTTCATCGTCGTCCTCCCTATGAACCGCCTTGTCAGGATAGCCGCGCGGCCGGGCCGCGGCCACAGCCCCGTCAGCCGGCCGGCCCGCGCCGGCCGGGCCGGACGTAGACCACGCTGATGCCCTTCTTGTTGCGCAGCCGGCCCGACGGCAGCGCGAGCTCACCCAGCGGGATCTTGGCGACGAAGCGCGGCGCGAACGGGTCGCTGACGTCGAAGCAGGTGACGACGGTCTGGCCTTCGTCGGGAGTGCCGGGCAGCTCGTCCTGCTCGTGCGCGACGTAGAGGCGGGTGCCGGCGGGGTTGACCCACAGGCCGTGCGCCTCGCGCCCCTGCGAATAGAACGCGCCGACGATCGGCCGCTGGCCGTGCGGCGGCGACTGGTCGATCACCGCGATCCGGCTGGACGCGACGCCGCCGGGCCCGCCGTCGTCCACCCGCGCCAGCGTGGCGTAGACCGCCTTGCCGCGCGCGTTCCACACGAACTCGACGTGGTTGGGCCGCGCGCCCTCGCCGAGCGATATCTCGTCCAGCTTGTCGTGCGGCGCGGCCACCGAGATCGACGACAGCCGGTCGGCCAGCTTGTGCGACAGCCACAGCTCGCGGCCGTCGGGCGAGGTCTTGATGAAGGGCGTGAAGCCGTAGCGGTCGACCAGCGCCATGTCGAGCGTGGTTCGCCGCCGCGGCCGCGAGAACCCGGCCGGGTCGGGGTCGGTCTCGAACACGTCGAGCTGCGCGGTCTTCTGCGAGGCGACGAAGGCGACCGCGCCGTCGGGGGAGAACCAGGCCTGCGCCGGCCCGTTGAGCGTGGGCAGCATCATGCGCACGGCATCGACCGCCTCGCCCGCCGCGGCGCGGCGCGCCAGCTCGGCGTCCAGGATCGCGATCCGGTCGCTGCCGCGCACCGCCACCCACAGCTCGCGGTCGTTGCGGCTGAACGTCGGCGCGTGGGGCTCGCGGCCGACCAGGATGCCGTCGCTGACGCGCATCGGGTTGGTGGTGCCGCCGGCCTGCGGGTTGGGCCGGCTGCCGATCACCGCGAGCGAGCGGGTGTCGACCAGGTAGACGTTGCTCGAGCCGCGGCCGGTGGCCGCGATCGTCGTCTCGTCGGGGCTGGGCCCGGCGCCGTGGACGCCGATGGCGCCGTGGTAGAGCGGCTTGTGGATCATCGCCGCGTGCGGCGCCGGGACGCCTCCGGTGACGAAGCGGAACGGCGGACGCGGGTCCTCGTCGAAGCTGGTCAGGTTGACGGTGGCCGCCACGACGTTGCGGTTCGGGTCGATCACCGCCAGCGTCGCCGAATCCTCGCAGCAGACGAAGACGCGGTCCTCCGGCGCCGCGTCGGCAGCCACGGCGGCCGGGGTTTCCGGCGCGGCGCCCGGGGACTGCGCCAGGGAAGGGGCAACGCCCAACGCCGCCGCGCCGGCCGCGGCGGCGATCATGTCGCGGCGGGTAATGTCGACCAAGATCGGGGCTCCTGACGTGGGGGTCGGCACGGCACGATCAAGCTTCACGGGCCCCGGCGCCGGGCGCGCGCAAGGTTTCGCGGCGATCCCTCGCAACAGCCTGAACCGGGTCACCTGTTTGTGGACCGGGCGCGCGGGGTTGTCTACGGCGGCGCTTCAGCCGGCCGCGGCCGATGGCGGGCCCCAGGCGCGCAGCGGTGCGAGCCGCGCCGACTTCTTGTGCTGGTGCCGGTCCATGCGGCGCAGCACGTCGTCCAGGAAGCGGACGCCGTCGGCCAGATGCGGGCCCTTGTTCAGCATGACGCACTCCGCGCGCTGGCCCATCGCCGCATCGGTGGTCTCGGCCCGGGTCGGCAGGCCGTCCTTGATCAGGCGCTCGAGCACCTGGGTCGCCCAGATCGTCGGCACGTGCGCCGCCTCGCACAGCCACAGGATTTCCTCCTGGATCTCCGACAGGCGCTTGAAGCCGAGATCGAGCGCGAGGTCGCCGCGGGCGATCATCACCGCCAGCGGCTGCCGCCCGGCCGCGGCGACGATCAAATGCGGCAGGTTCGCGACCGCGCGCCGGGTCTCGATCTTCAGGATCAGGGGCATCGGCGGCGATTCGCCGCGCCGTGCGGCCAGCTCGCGCTGCAGCCAGCGGACATCGGCCGCCGTCTGCACGAACGAGAAGCCCACGGCGTCGGCATGCTGCGCGACGAAGTCGAGGTCGCTCAGGTCCTTGCCGGTCAGCGCCGGCAGCTCGACGTCGAGGTCGGGGAAGCCCAGGCCCTTCTCGCGCCGCAGCCGCGCGCCCTTGTCGCGCGCCGCGGTGATGCGCAGCACCGCGCCCCATTCGACGCGGCTTTCGACCACCGCGCCGAACTTGCCGTCGTCGTACCAGAGCTGGTCGCCGGGGGCGAGCGCGGCGACCACGCCCGCCGCCCGGCAGGCGATCGCCGGCATGCCGATCCCGTCGGGCGGCGCGTCGCCGCCGGTGATCGCGAAGCAGTCATCGAGGCGCAGCCGCGCCGCGCCGTCGCCGTAGACCTCGTCGACCCGCAGCTTCGGGCCGCCGAGATCCATCAGGACCGGGCAATCGCGCCCCGCGGCCGCTGCGGCGGCCCGCACGTTCGCGATCATCGCCGACCAAGCGGCCGGGCCGTCGTGGGCGCAGTTGATCCGCACGCAATCGGCGCCGGCCGCGATCAAGGCCGGCATCAGCGCCGCGTCGGTCGCCGCCTCCGCGGGCAGCGTGACCATGATGCGGGTCCTGGGGCCGCCGGGGTCGGTGCCGAACAGCGCGCGCTTGGCCTCGCGCAGTGCCGCGTCGCCGCCGTGCCACGCCGACGGGTCCGGCCGCGCGATCGGCGCCGGCAGCGCGCGCCCGGCCATGACGGCGAGGGTGGCGAGCACGGCGTCGAGGCTGGCGACGACGCGGCTTTCGCTGCGGCCGAGCGAGGACAGGCCCCAGTAGCTCAATTCGTCCTGCAACGGCGCGAGGTCGTGCCGGCGCATCGCCAGGTAGGCCGCCATGTTGGCCGCGCCGGCGGCGAACGCCGTCCGCGCGATGTCGGCCTGCCAGTCGGCGCGCAACGCTTCGGCCTCGGCGACGATCCGGGTGCGGAGGGTAAGCAGGTCGTCCAGCAGCCGTTCAACGGTGCGTGGTGCGGCGGGATGTGTCGATTCAGCCATGGTGTCGCGCGTCCGGTCTACGGGCGCGCCAGTTTCCATCCCGCGTGTGACACGCCCGTGATCGGGCGGCGCGGCCTCCCGGCCGCCCTCGCCGGCCGCTTCAGTTCGACTTGGGCCGGTGCACGATATCGACGATCTCGGCCATCTGCGCGGGCGTGAGCGGATCCTTCAACATGCCCGATTCGACCGTCTGGGCCACCGCCTTTTCGAGGCCGTGGATCGGCACCATCGCATGGTTCTCCTTCTTGAAGAACTTCGCGGCCTCGCGCGCGGCGGCGATGTCGATCTTGCTGTCCTCCGCCAGAATCTGCGCGGCGGCGTCCATGTTGCCCTGGTACATCCAGTCGACCGCCTTCTCATGGGCGACCATGAAGCGCCGCGCCACGTCGCGCCGCTTGGCGAGGAAATCGACGCTGGTGATGGTGACCCGGCTGGCGACGCCGGCCATCTCCCTGGCGTCGTCGGCGCGGAACAGCATGCGCACCTCGCCCTTCATCACCGGCTCCAGGCCGATCGGCACCGACGACCAGCCGACGTCGACCTGGCCGGTCATCACCAGCGTGCGCGTCGCCGTCACGGCGCCGGTCTGCACCAGCTTCGACTGCACGCCCTCCTGCTTCTGCAGGGCCAGCACGATCATGTGCGACACCGACGCCGGGCGCGAATAGGCCAGCGACTTGCCGGCGATGTCCTTGACCGACTTCAGCGGGCTGTCGGCGCGGACGTACCAGAAGAGGTCGGGCGAGCCCAGCATGCGCGAGCCGATGATGCGGATCGGCGCGCCCTTGGCGAATGCGGCGATCGCCGCATGGGTCGACGTCGGCGTCGCGATATCGACGGTGCCGGTGGCGATCGCCTGCACCGTCTCGGTGCCGCCGGCGGTGAAGCTGAACGTCGCCTCGATGCCTTCGGCCTTGAAGAAGCCGTGCTTCTCGGCCAGCTGGGTGATCGTGGGGTCCCAGGTGCCGCGCTGCGACACCGCGACGGTGATCTTGTCGGCCGCGACGGCCGGAACCGCGGTCGCCAATAACGCCGTCCCGAAGAAGAGTCCAAAAAACGTGCGCAACGTGTCCTCCCCTGATTTATCGCCGTTTGCCGCACTGTGGCGCGGCCCGGCGGGGAAGTCCACGCCGTCAGCGGGCGGCGCGCGCCCGGGCGGCCGGGGAACCGTGCAGGTCGTATTCGTCGGCCTTGCGGATGACGGCATCGACGATGTCGCCGGGCGCCAGGCCGGCGGCGC
>JBFWQM010000020.1:0-36793 GCA_050249455.1 Rhodospirillaceae bacterium
GGCTTGCCGGTTCGGATCGACGACTGTGGCCATCGGGCTCTTTTGATCGGACGGGGGAAGCATCCGGCCGGCCCGCCGCGGCGGGCCGGCCGTCGCGTCGCGCGCTACATCAGCTTCATCAACTTCAGGTCGTCGCCCGCGATCGCGCCGGTCACCGGGAAGAACCCGTCCTTGATCACGACCTGCTGGCCTTCCTTGGAATAGATGAATTTGATGAACTCGGCCCGCAGCGGGTCGATCTTCTCGTTCGGATTGATGTTGACGTAGATGTAGAGGAACCGCGCCAGCGGGTAGTTGCCGGCATAGGCCTCATCGGCGGTCGCCTCGGCGCACTTGTCGCCGGTCTTGGCGGAGAGCGGCACGGCCCGGACGTCGGCGGTCTTGTAGCCGATGCCCGAATAGCCCATCGCGAACTTGTCGGATGCCACGCCTTGCACGACGGTGGACGAGCCGGGCTGCTCCTTCACGCTGTCCTTGTAGTCGCCGTTGAACAGCGCGACTTCCTTGAAGTAGCCGTAGGTGCCGGAGGCGGAGTTGCGGCCGTACAGCGAGATCGGCTTGTCGGCCCACTCGCCGGTCAGCCCCAGGGCGCCCCAGGTCGCGACTTCCTTGTCCATGCCGCCCTTGCGGGTCTTGGAGAACACGGCGTCGATCTGCTGCAAGGACAGGCACTTGATCGGGTTGTCCTTGTGGACGAACACCGCCAGCGCATCGACCGCGGAGCGGACGACCGCGGGCTTGTAGCCGTACTTCTTCTCGAACTGGTCGACCTCGGCGGCCTTCATCGGCCGCGACATCGGGCCGAACTGGGCGGTGCCGGCCACCAGCGCCGGCGGGGCGGTGGACGAGCCCTTGCCCTCGATCTCGATCTTCACCGCCGGGTACTTGGCGTTGAACCCCTCGGCCCACAGGGTCATCAGGTTGTTCAGCGTGTCGGAGCCGATCGACTTCAGGTTGCCGGAGACGCCGCTGACCGGCTTGTAGGCCGACAGGGCCGGATCCAGCGCGACCTGCGCGGATGCCGGCAGGGCGATGCCGATGAGCGCGGCCGCGATCAGGGTATGCCTGAGCATAGGTATCTCTCCTCGGGGGAATGGCGCGGGAACGGCAAGCCGACGAATCGCGCTTGCCCGATCGGACCCTGCCTTCCGCGGGTGCAACCCATATGTCAGTATTGTTGCAGTGGTATGACAAGCCCCGCCGGCGTCACCGCGACCGTTCGCCACTGGCCGGGACCGCCGTCGCCGTCGCCGCGCTGGCCGGCGGGACGGCGACCGGCAGATAGACGGTGAAGGTCGAGCCTTCGCCCATCCGGCTCTCGATCTGCAGCCCGCCGCGGTGCCGGTTGACGATGTGCTTGACGATGGCGAGCCCCAGCCCGGTGCCGCCGGCCTCGCGCGACCGGGCGGTGTCGACCCGGTAGAACCGCTCGGTCAGCCGCGGCAGGTGTTCCTCGGCGATGCCGTCGCCTTCGTCCGCGATGGCGATGCCGGCGACCGGGCCGGCGTGCGGGACCACGTGGGCGTTCTCGCGCGCCAGCGTGCGCGTCCGGATGCGCACGGTCGAATTGGGCCGGCCGTACTTGATCGCGTTGTCGATCAGGTTGACGAACACCTGGGTCAGCTCCTCCTCGTCGCCGCGCACCTTGGGGAAGTCGGCCGGCACCGTGTTCTCGATCCGGATGCCGCGGGTCTGCGCCGGCATGCGCAGCGAATCGAGCGCCCGGCCGATCACGCCGGGAATGTCGGCGCTGGCCGAGGGTACCAGGTTCTCGTTGAGCTCGATGCGCGACAGCGACAGCAGGTCCTGCACCAGCCGCGTCATGCGTTCGGCCTGCGCCGACATCATGCTCAGGAAGCGTTCGCGGCCTTCCGCGTCGTCCCTCGCCGGGCCGCGCACCGTCTCCAGCGCCGCCACCAGCACCGACAGCGGCGTGCGCAGCTCGTGGCTGGCGTTGGCGATGAAATCCACCCGCATCTGCTCGGTGCGCTTCTGCTCCGTCACCTCGTAGAGCGCCGCCGCCGCGATCGTCCCGTCCGGCGTAGCCTCGGGCAGCCGCACCAGCCGCGCCGCGAAGGTGCGTTCCACCGGCAGGCGGGCGGTGAACTCCACCCCCGCCTCGGTCTCGCCGGCGATGATCGCGTCCGCCGCCTCCAGCAGCGCCGGGCTGCGGATGAAGTAGGCCAGGTCGGTGCCCTTGATCTTCTTGCCGACCAGGTCCTCCGCCGACAGGTTGGTGCGGGTGATGCGGCGCTGCGAGTCGATCATCACCAGCGGGTCGGGCAGCCGCTCCAGGATCGCGTCGGTGGTGCTGGCCAGCCGGTCGATCTCGCGCCGCTGGCGTTCCCAGTTGTGGGCGAGGCCCAGGATCGCGGCGTCCAGCCCCGGCACCACCCGCGGGTGGCGCAGCCGCGGCGGCGTGGTCGGCGTGCCGCGCGCCACGTCCTCGGCATAGCCGGCGACGGTGAAGATGTCGCCCAGCAGGTTCAGCAGCAGCGCCACCAGCCCGCCGATGCCGACCAGCAGCGCGACGATCACCGCCCCCGCCGGGACGTCGAAGAACGCCGCCAGGCCCAGGATCGCCAGCGCCGGCGGCGCGCACAGGGCCGCGGCGACCGAGACCATGCGGCGGAATGCGGCGGCCGACCACGACATCTGTGCCTCTTTCTTCCCCTTCCCCGCGCGCCGATGCGGCTGACGGCCCGCCCGCGGGCGCGCTAATGTCGGGCGATGATCGTCCCCGACGCGCAGACCGTCCCGCCCGATGCGGCCGACCCGGCTTCGCCCCCGGCGTCGTCCCAAGCGTCGCCCATGATGGCGCAATACCTCGCCATCAAGAAGGCGCATCCGGATCACCTTCTCTTCTACCGCATGGGCGACTTCTATGAACTGTTCTTCGACGACGCGGTGGCGGCGGCGAAGGCGCTCGACATCACCCTGACCCGGCGCGGCCGCCACGACGGCGCCGACATCCCGATGTGCGGCGTGCCGGTGCATGCGCACGATGCGTACCTGTCGCGGCTGATCCGCAAGGGTTTCAAGGTCGCGGTGTGCGAGCAGGTGGAGGATCCGGAGGCGGCGAAGAAGCGCGGCTCCAAGTCCGTGGTGGAGCGCGCGGTGGTGCGCGTCGTCACGCCCGGCACCCTGACCGAGGACACGCTGCTCGATTCGCGCCGGCACAACTACCTGGCGGCGCTGGCGGATGCCGGCGGCGCGCTGGGGCTCGCCTGGCTCGACATGTCGACCGGCGAATTCGCCTGCCAGCCGGTCGCGCCGTCCGCGGTCGGCGCCGCGCTGGCCCGGCTGGAGCCGACCGAGCTGCTGCTGCCCGACCGACTGCTGCAGCGTCCCGACCTGTTCGAGACCTTTGCGCCGGTGAAGGACGCGCTGACGCCGCAGCCCGGCAGCCGCTTCGACAGCGAATCGGCGCGCCGCCGGCTGGAGACCGTGTTCGGGGTCAAGGCGCTGGACGGCTTCGGCAGCTTCGACCGGGCGGAGGTCGCGGCGTGCGGCGCGCTGGTCACCTATGTCGAGCTGACCCAGACCGGCCGGCTGCCGCATTTGCCGCCGCCGCGCCGGGTCGCCGACGGCGCCGCGATGGAGATCGACGCGGCCACCCGGCGCAACCTGGAGCTGACGCGCACGCTCGCGGGCGAGCGCGACGGCTCGCTGCTCGCCGTCATCGACCGCACGGTGACCGGAGCGGGCGGCCGGCTGCTCGCGGCGCGTCTGGCCGCGCCGCTGACCGACCCGGCGGCGATCGCCGGCCGCCTCGACGAGGTGCAGCATTTCGCCGACGAGCCTCGATTGCGCGACGACCTGCGCGCGGCGCTGCGCGCCTGCCCCGACGTGGAGCGCGCGCTGGCCCGCCTGACGGTCGGGCGCGGCGGGCCGCGCGACCTCGCCGCCATCCGCGACGGGCTGGCCGCCGCCGGGCGTATCCGCGCGATGATCGGCGACGACGCGCCGGCGGGCGTCCGCGCGGCGGCCGGCGCGCTCGGCTTCCACCAGCCGCTGATCGACCGGCTGGGCCGCGCGCTGGCGCCCGACCTGCCGGTGCTGGCGCGCGACGGCGGCTTCGTCGCCGCCGGCTACGACCCCGCGCTCGACGAGCAGCGCACCCTGCGCGACGAAAGCCGCCGGCTGATCGCCGGGCTGCAGGCGCGCTATGCGGCCGACACCGGCATCGCTTCGCTCAAGATCCGCCACAACAACGTGCTCGGCTATTTCGTCGAGGTGACGCAGGCCAATGCCGACAAGGTGCCGGTTGGGTCCGGCGCGTTCATCCACCGCCAGTCGCTGGCCGGCGCCGCGCGCTTCACCACGGTCGAGCTCGGCGAGCTGGAGCAGAAGATCGGCCGCGCCGCCGACCGCGCGCTGGCGCTGGAGCTCGCGCTGTTCGACGACCTGGTGGGGGAGGTCGCGGCCCGGGTGGATGCCATCGCCGCCGCCGCCGCGGCGCTCGCCGCGCTCGACGTCGCCGCGGCGCTGGCCGCGCTCGCCGTCGAAGGCCGCTACGTCCGCCCCGCGGTGGACGACGGCACCGATTTCGCGATCGCCGGCGGCCGCCATCCGGGGGTGGAGGCGGCGCTGGCCGCCGGCCGGGACAGCCCGTTCGTCGCCAACGATTGCGCGCTCGGCCCGGACGATCGCATCTGGCTGCTGACCGGCCCCAACATGGCGGGCAAGTCCACCTTCCTGCGCCAGAACGCGCTGATCGCGATCCTGGCCCAGGCCGGCTCGTTCGTGCCGGCGGATGCGGCGCGCATCGGGGTCGTCGACCGCCTGTTCAGCCGGGTCGGCGCCGCCGACGACCTCGCCCGCGGCCGGTCCACCTTCATGGTCGAGATGGTGGAGACCGCGGCGATCCTGAACCAGGCCGGGCCGCGCAGCCTGGTGATCCTGGACGAGATCGGCCGCGGCACGGCGACCTTCGACGGCCTATCCATCGCCTGGGCCACCTTGGAGCACTTGCACGAGGCCAACCGCTGCCGCGCCTTGTTCGCCACCCATTTCCACGAGCTCACCGCGCTCGCCGCCCGGCTGCCGGCGCTCACCTGCCACACCATGAAGGTGAAGGAGTGGCAGGACGACATCGTCTTCCTGCACGAGGTGGTGACCGGCGCCGCCGAAGGCTCCTACGGCATCCACGTCGCCCGCCTCGCCGGCCTGCCCGCCGCGGTCCTCGACCGCGCGGCGGAGGTGCTCAAGGCGCTGGAGCAGGGCGAGCCGTCCGGCACCGTCGCCCGCCTCGCCGACGACTTGCCCTTGTTCGCCGCCGCCGCGCCGCGCCGCGCCGCCGCGCCGGAGATCGCCGGCCCGTCGCCCGCGGAAGCGGCGCTCGCCGCCGTCAATCCGGACGAGCTGACGCCGAAGGAGGCACTCGACCTGATCTACCGGCTGGTGGCGCTGGCACGGGGAGGATGAGTCAGCCATGACCGACCGCCCCACCGGCAACTACCCCCTCGAACGGCGCGCCGCGGAGTTCGAGCGGCTGCGGCTGCAGGGCGAGACGATGGCGGCGGACGCAGCGGTCATGCTTGACCGCATCGGCGTCCGGCCGGGGTGGCGCTGCCTCGACATCGGCTGCGGCATCGGCGGCATCACCGGGCTGCTGGCCGAGCGCGCGGGGCCGGGCGGCCGCGTGGTCGGTCTCGACGCCGATCCGGCGTTCCTCGACCATGCGCGCGCCCATGCCCGACATCCGGTGCAGTTTGTCCAAGGTGACGCCTACGCCGCGGACCTGCCGGCCGGGTCGTTCGACCTGGTCCACGCGCGGTTCGTCGCCAGCACGGCGGGCCAGCCGGAGCGGCTGATCGCCGAGGCGATGCGTCTGGCGCGGCCCGGCGGCACGGTGGCGCTGCAGGACCCCGACATGACGGCGCTGGAAGTCCACCCGGCCCATCCGGCGTGGGACCGGCTCAAGGCGGCCCTGGTCGGGGCGTTCGCCGCCACCGGCGCCGACATCAACCTGGGGCGTCGGCTCTACGCGATGTTGCGGCGCGCCGGCCTCGCCGACGTGCAGTACCGCCCGTTCCTGATCGGGGTGCGGCCCGGCGATGCGATGCGCGACTACCTGCCCGCCACCGTCGAATCGCTGCGCGGCACGGTGACAGGGCGCGGCCTGATGGACGCGGCGGCGCTCGACGCCGACCTCGCGGCATGCCGGGCGCACCTCGCCGACCCCGACACGGTGTTCACCACCTATGCCGTCGCGCAGGTGTGGGGGCGCACGCCCGGCGGCTGATGCGGCGGGCGCGTCGGGGTTCCTACGCCTTGATTCCGCGCCGCGCGGTTCCTTTATCCGAAACTGGACTTGGCTGAATCGACCGCCGTGTTGGCGGGAGGCCCTGCGATGCGCCGCGGCGCCTGGCAGGGCCGTTGTTTTTTCAGCCCTTTTCTCACCGGAAATCGGAAAAAGGGGACAACGCGATGAAGCTATCCGAAGTGCAAGTGCAGGAAGTCCTGACCCAGGTCGACGCCCAGGTCATCCCGAACGACCACCCGACCATGCAGCAGCTCGAGACGATCTTCGGCCCGCACACCTTCTTCCTCGGCACCGAAGGCCTCCACGTCGTGGAGCGCGCCGACGTCAACGGGTCGGGGGAGGATTCGGCCTATCTCGTGAAGGTGGCCGGCTGGTCCGACGACCAGCGCACCAGCCTGAAGCCGCACGAGGCCGAGGTCGCGGGCACCGTCGACATCAACGGCGACGACGACCCCGCCGCCGCCTGAAGCCGTTCCGCCGATAGGGCGCGGGCGGGCGCCGTGCTATGGTCCGGCGCCCGCAACCGTCCCGCCCGCGCCCCATGCCCGCCCGCTTCGCCGCCGCCGTGTTCGACCTCGACGGCACCCTCGTCGATACCCTGCCCGACCTGTGGGCGGCGCTGAACGACCTGCTGACCGAGCTCGGCCGGCCGGCGGTGCCCGCCGATTCGGTGCGGCTGATGGTCGGCGAAGGCGCGGCCAGCCTGGTCGCCCAGGGCCTCGCCGCCACCGGCGATCCGCTGGACGACGCGGCGCGCGCCGCGCTGGTGCGCCGCTACATCGAGATCTACGCCGCCCGCCCGGCGGCCGATTCGCGGCCTTATCCCAACGCCCTGGCCGTGCTGCAGCGCCTCGCCGCCGACGGGCTGGCGCTGGGCGTCTGCACCAACAAGCCGCAGGGGCTGTCGGACGCGGTGCTGGCCGCGCTCGGCCTCGCGCCGCTGTTCGGGGCGGTGATCGGCGGCGACGCGCTGCCCTACCGCAAGCCGGACCCGCGCCACCTGACTGCCGTGCTCGACCGCCTCGGCGTCGCGGCGGCCGACACCGTCTATGTCGGCGACAGCCCGACCGACGTCGCGACCGCCCGCGCCGCCGGCATCCCGGTCGTCGCGGTGGACTGGGGCTACACCCGGGTCGCGCCGGCCGCGCTCGGCGCCGACGCCCTGATCGCCGACTTCGCGCATTTGCCCGCCGCGCTGGCGCGACTGGGCGGCTGACGCCGCGGCGCGGTTGAGCGGCTGACGCCGCGCCCCTATCATCGCGACCCATCCGCCAGAGAGGGCCCCGCCATGCGCATCGGCGTCACCAGCCGCGTCTTCACCATGCTGCCCTACCTCCGGGACGAATTGCTGGCGGTCTCGCCCGACTGCAAGTTCAACGCCGACAAGATCAAGTTCACCGAGGACGAGCTGATCGCCTTCCTCGACGGCTGCGACGTCGCCCTGATCGGGCTGGAGCCGATCACCGACCGCGTGCTGGCGGCGCTGCCGCAGCTCAAGGTGGTGGCGTGCTGCTCGGTCGGCGCCGACCACGTCGACCCGGCGGCGATGAAGAGGCACGGCCGCCGCCTCGGATGGATCGCCGGCATCAACAAGGTGTCGGTGGCGGAACTGACGATCAGCCTGATGATCGCCCTGATCCGCAAGGTGCACGTCTACAACATGGAGCTGCTGGCCAATCGCTGGCCGCCCAACAAGATGGGCTTGCATCTGCGCGGGCGCACGGTGGGCATGCACGGCTGCGGCAACATCGGCAAGGAGCTGACCCGCCTCCTGCAGCCGTTCGGGGTCACCCTGCTGGCCCATGACCGCCAGGACTTCCCGGACTTCTACCGCGAATACGGCGTCACGCCGGTGTCGGCGGAGGAGCTGTGGGCGCGGTCCGAGATCCTGACCATCCACCTGCCGCGCAATTCCACCACCATCGGGCTCTACACCGCGGCGGTGCTCGACAAGCTGCGGCCGGGCATCTTCCTGATCAACACCTCGCGCGGGCGGATCGTGGACGAGGCGGCGCTCAAGGAACGCTTGGCGGACGGGCGCATCGCCGGCGCCGCCTTCGACGTGTTCGCCGACGAGCCGCTCACCGACCTGTCGCTCGCCGCCATGCCGACCATGATCGCCACCCCGCATATCGGCGGCAGCGCGCGCGAGGCGTGGGAGGCGATGGCCCGCGCCGGCATCCGCGGCATCACCGACAACGCGGTGCCGGAGCCGGGGCGGTATCCGTTCGATTGAGGAACCTGGGACCGGACCCGGAAACGCCCCCTCCCCAACCCCCTCCCGCGAGGGGAGGGGACTTCAGGCCCTCCCACTCGACGGTGGAGGGTTGGGTGGGGGTGACACCAGGCTCAGTTGTGCAGGGGATTCGCGCCGCCCTCCGTGCAACGCCCTTGATTCGCGCCGATTTTCTGTGACATGGCGACGGCGCGCGGGCGGTGGCGCGGCGGGCCGGCTATGTTAATGTACGGGACGGCCGTAGCGAGGGGGCCCAGGGCCAGCGTGTCCACAGCCAAGCCGACCAATTATCGGGGGACGATCGTGTTCGCCCATGACCTCGTCATGGCCGCGTGCTCGTTCCTGCTGTCGATGTTCCTGCGGGTCGGCGAGCGGGTGTTCGACTACGACCCGATGTACCTGATCCAGTCCACGGCGCTGTTCAGCGCCGTCGCCGGGGTGGTGTTCCTGTCGCTGCGGCTCTACGCCGGCGTGTGGCGCTATGCGTCGCTGGAGGACATCGCCGGCATCGCCCGCGCGGCCACCGTCGCCATCCTGGTGTTCCTGCCGCTGATGTTCCTGCTGACCCGGCTGGACGGCTACCCGCGGTCCACGCTGGTCATCAACTGGTTCGTGCTGATCACGCTCTTGTCCGGGCCGCGGTTCGTCTACCGCGTGCTGCGCGACCGGCGGATCGACGCGGTGCTGGAGCGGTCGTCGCCGCGGCGCATCCCGCTGCTGCTGGTCGGGGCGGGCGACGCGGCGGAACTCTTCATCCGGGCCACCAACCGCAACGCCACCTCGGCCTACCGGGCGGTCGGGCTGGTGGACGACAAGGGCAAGCGGGTCGGACGCGACATCCACGGCGTGCGCGTGCTGGGCACCGTCGCCGACATCCCGGCGGTGGTGGACAAGTTGACCCGCCTGGGCAGGCGGCCGCAGCGCATCGTCATCACCAAGGAGACGGTGGAAGGCGTGGAGGTCCGCTCGCTGCTGGAGGTGGCGGACCGGCTCGGCATGACCCTGTCGCGCCTGCCGGTGCTGACCGACTTCCGCGACGGGGTGGAGGACGCGGCGCAGATCCGCCCGGTGGCGATCGAGGACCTGCTCGGCCGGCCGCAGACCGTGCTCGACCGTGACGGGATGGAGCGGCTGATCCGCGGCAAGCGGGTGCTGGTCACCGGCGCCGGCGGCACCATCGGCAGCGAGCTGGTGCGCCAGATCGCGGCGTTCGGGCCGGCGCATCTCGGCCTGCTCGACAGCTCGGAATACCACCTCTATCTGATCGACCTGGAGGTGCACGAGGCCAACCCCGGCCTGTCGCGCCGCGCCATCCTGGCCGACGTGCGCGACCGCGCGCGCATCCAGCGCATCGTGGCGGAGGAAGCGCCGGAGCTCGTGTTCCACGCCGCGGCGCTGAAGCACGTCCCGATGGTCGAGCTGCAGCCGGAGGAAGGCGTCCTCACCAACGTGCTCGGCACCCGCGCGGTGGCCGATGCCTGCCGCGCCGGGGGCGTCGCGGCGATGGTGCTGATCTCCACCGACAAGGCGGTCAACCCGACCAGCGTAATGGGCGCGACCAAGCGCATCGCCGAGAGCTACTGCCAGGCGCTCGACGTGCTGGGCCGCCAGCGCGACGATGCGCCGACCCGCTTCATCACCGTGCGGTTCGGCAACGTGCTCGGCTCCACCGGCTCGGTCGTGCCGCTGTTCCAGCGCCAGCTCGCGGCCGGCGGGCCGCTGACCGTGACCCACCCCGACATGAAACGCTTCTTCATGACCGTGCGCGAGGCGGTGGAGCTGGTGCTGGAGGCGACCGTGCTGGGCAGCCGCGACACCGACCACGGCGGCAGCATCCACGTGCTCGACATGGGCGAGCCGGTGAAGATCGCCGACCTCGCCAAGCAGATGATCCTGCTCGCCGGCCTGCGCCCCGACGTCGACATCAAGGTGGTCTATACCGGCCCGCGTCCCGGCGAGAAGCTGAGCGAGGAGATCCTGCACAACGCCGAATCGCTGGTGCCGACCGAATACACCGGCATCCTGCTCGCGCAGCCGCGCACCGCCGACCACGCCCTGATCGCCCGCTCGATCGACGAACTGGTCGCCGCCGCGCAGGCCGGCAACCGCGGCGAGACGCTGAAGGTCGTACAGCGCCTGGTCCCCGAATACCGCGCCGCCTGGGACGAGGACACCCGCGCCACCGCGTCGGGCTGACCTGCGTCATTGTTTCCCGTTGGAGTCATGCGCGGACTTGATCCGCGTATCCAGCGCGCGCGGTCAGCGCGCAAGACACACTTTTGCGCGGCGACGCCGCGCGGCTGGATACGCGGATCAAGTCCGCGTATGACTCGGTAGAAAATCCAACGAAAGACGGAGACACCGATGGCCGACGCGACCGGGCCGCGCATCGCGCGGGCGCTGATTTCGGTCTTCGACAAGACCGGCCTGGTCGAACTCGGGCGCACGCTCGCCGCCCGCGGCGTCGTGCTGCTGTCCACCGGCGGCTCGGCGAAGGCGCTGCGCGAGGCCGGGCTCGCCGTCACCGACGTCGCCGACCACACCGGCTTCCCGGAGATGCTCGACGGCCGGGTGAAGACGCTGCACCCGAAGGTGCATGGCGGCATCCTCGGCCGGCGCGACGCGCCGGCGCACCAGAAGGCGATGGCCGACCACGGCATCCCGCCGATCGACTTGGTCGTCGTCAACCTCTACCCGTTCGAGGCCACGGTGGCGCGCGGCGCCGGCTTCGACGACTGCATCGAGAACATCGACATCGGCGGTCCGGCGCTGATCCGCGCCGCCGCCAAGAACCACGACAGCGTCACCGTCGTCACCGACCCCGAGGACTACGACGCGGTGGTCGCGGAGATGGACGCCAATGGCGGCGCCACCACCGTCGCGCTGCGCCGCCGCCTGGCCGCCGCCGCGTTCGCGCGCACCGCCGCCTACGACAGCGAGATCGGCCGCTGGTTCGCCGGCCAGGTGGGCGAGCCGTTCCCGCGCCACTACGCGCTCGGCGGCAGGCTGGCGCAGGCAATGCGCTACGGCGAGAACCCGCACCAGCGCGCTGCCTTCTACCGCACCGGCGACAACCGTCCCGGAGTCGCGACCGCGACGCAGGTCCAGGGCAAGGAGCTCAGCTACAACAACCTGAACGACACCGACGCCGCCTACGAGCTGGTGGCGGAGTTCGCGCCGCCCGCGGTCGCCATCATCAAGCACGCCAACCCGTGCGGCGTCGCGATCGGCGCCAGCCTGGCGGATGCCTACGCGAAGGCGCTGCGCTGCGACCCGGTGTCGGCGTTCGGCGGCATCGTCGCCGTCAACCGCACACTCGACGCGACGGCCGCCGCCGCCATCGCCAGCCTGTTCGTGGAGGTGATCATCGCCCCCGACATCGACGCGGACGCCCGCGCCGTGCTGGCGGCGAAGAAGAACCTGCGCGTCCTGGTCGCCGGCGGCCTGCCCGATCCGGCGGCGGCCGGCATGACGATGAAGCTGCTGGCCGGCGGCTTCCTGCTGCAGGACCGCGATGCCGGGCGGATCACCGCCGCCGACCTGACGGTGGCGACCAGGCGCGCGCCCACGGATGCGGAGCGCGCCGACCTCCTGTTCGCTTTCACCGTGTGCAAGCACGTGAAGTCGAACGCCATCGTCTACGCCAAGGACGGGGCCACCGTCGGCATTGGCGCCGGCCAGATGAGCCGGGTCGATTCTTCGCGCATCGCCGCGCAGAAGGCAGCGGAGGCGGCCGCCGCCGCCGGCCTCGGCCAGCCGCTGACCCGGGGGTCGGTGGTCGCATCCGACGCCTTCTTCCCGTTCGCCGACGGGCTGATCGCCGCGGCGGATGCCGGCGTCACCGCCGTCATCCAGCCCGGCGGCAGCGTGCGCGACAAGGAGGTGACCGAGGCCGCCGACGCGCGCGGCCTCGCCATGGTGCTGACCGGGATGCGCCACTTCCGGCATTGAGAAATACAACTATAGATTGTGTTCTCGCCCCTGTGATGCCATCCTTGCCGGGGCGCGCGACAGCGCCCGCAAACGGGGAGACGAGGGATGGCGACGACGATCAGCGATGCGCAGGTCAAGGAACTGGAGGCCCTGATCCGGCAGAACCGGCCGGCGGTGCGTCCGGCCGCCACGGCGACCGTGCAGGCATTGAGCGGCGGCTCGTTCTGCAGCATATGGCCGACCGCGAAGGCGGCGCTGCAGGCGCTGCAGGGCATCATCGGCACGATTCCGGGGGTCAGCATGTTCGCCGGCGCGGCGATCGCGATCGTCATCGCGGCCGGCGACGCGGCGCATGGCGCCTTGTGCAACTGAAGATTGCGAAAACTCGCCGGCGATGCCGACTTACGGCGCCGCCGGCGACGGCGCGCGGACCCTGAGCAGGACCAGGAAGCCGCCGGCGAGGAAGAACAGGATCGTCGCCATCCCGGCGCGCTGGGAATCGAACGTCAAGGTCGCCCACGCCAGCACCGCCGGGCCGAGGAAGGCGGTGATCCGGCCGGACAGCGCGACCATGCCGAACATCTCGGTGCGCAGCTCCGGCGGGGCCAAGCGGGCCATCATCGTGCGGCTCGCCGCCTGCGCCGGCCCCATGAAGATCGCCAGCGGCAGGCCGACGAGCCAGAACCACGTCTGGGTCTCGACCAGCAGCAGGGGGATGCCGAACGCGATCAGCCCGGCCAGTGCGATCAGGATCACCCGCTTCGGCCCCATGATGTCGTCCAGCCATGCGAACGCGGCCGCGCCGATGCCGGCGAACACGTTCAGGGCGATGCCGAACATGATGATCTCGTCCACCGCCATGCCGAACGTGCCGGCGGCGTAGATGCCGCCGAACGAGAACATCGTGTTCATCCCGTCGACGTAGAGGATCTGCGCCAGCAGGAACCAGGCGACGTTGCGGTGGCGGCGGACGTTACGCACCGTCGTCGCCAGCGCGCGCAGGCCTTCGCCGACGGCGCGGCGGATCGGGATTCCCGTGGGGGCGCGGTCCGGCACGAACAGGAACAGCGGCAGGCAGAACAGCGCGAACCACGTCGCCGCCAGCGGCCCCACCACGCGCACGTGCTCCGACGCCTCCTTGTCGAGGCCCAGCGGCGGCGGGTCGCCCTGGACGAAGACGAAAAGCGCGATCGTGAGGCACGTCAGCCCGCCCATGTAGCCGAGGCCCCAGCCCCACCCCGACAGCCGGCCGATCCGTTCCGGCGGCGCCACGTCGGGCAGCATGGAATTATAGAACACGGTGCCGATCTCGAACGCCGCGTTGGCCACGGCGAAGCACGCCAGCCCCCACAGCGCCCACGACGGGTCGGGCTGCGTGAACCACAGCAGCGCCGTCGCCGTCACGCAGGTCACGCTGAGCGCCGCGAGCCAGGGCTTGCGCGGGCCGGCGCGGTCGGCGATGGCGCCGAGCACCGGGCTGAGCAGCGCGATCGTCAGCCCCGAGACCGCCAGCGCGTTGCCCCACTGCGCCGTGCCGACGTTGACCGACTCCGCCACGCCGCGGGCGAAATAGGCGGAAAAGACGAACGTGACGATGACGGTGGGAAAGGCCGAATTCGCCCAGTCGTAGACGCACCACGCCGCTTGGGCGCGCCGCGTGCGGTCACGCAGTCGCGGCGGCGTCATGCAGGGCGGCGGGCGATGTCATCCGCCGCGACATTGGCGCAGCGACGCGGCGTTGTCCAATGGGAAGGGCGGGGCGGCCGCAAACCGGCTTCCGGCCAACCACGCCCTCACTTCCTTTGGAGCTGTCGTCCTCCGGCCAAGACGGAGAACGAAAAAAAATCGCGGTGTGAAGCCCCGCCTAACCCCCCGTCATCGCCCGGATCTCGCGGGCGGCGACCATGATCATCGACAAATCGAGCGCCGGCGTGCCGTGCAGCTCCTCGATCAGCACATCGACGCGCCGGATCGGGTGGCCGTCGCCGGCCAGCCAGCCGGCGATGACGGCCTCGATCCCGTCTGGCGCGCCGGCTTCGCGCACGATTCGCGCGGTCAGGTCGGACTGCGCGGCATAGAGGTCGTCGGTCAGCGCGGTCAGCGCCATCGCCTGCCATGCCGTCTCCGGCACGATCGCTTCAGCCGCGTCGCGCAGCCAGCCCAGGCCGAAGCGGGTGCCGACGGTGAAGTAGGCGCGGCCGGCGGCGGCCACGTCATGGCCGTTCTGCCCGGCGATGCGCACCACGTCGGGCCCCGACGCCAGGTCGTCGAGGCCGGCGAAGCGCACGGCGACATCGGCGGGCACGCCGGCCTCGCGCAGCCGCGCCGCGTTCGCGGCCAGGCGCGACGCGCGCGCCGGCGGCAGGATGTCGGCGAGCGACTCGTCCAGCGCGGCGACGCCGCCGCCATAGGCTTCGATCGTCGCGCCGACGTCGAGCGGGCGTCCGCCGTTGCGCAGGAACCACAGGGTGCCGTGGCGCAGCAGCGCGGTCACCTCGACGTTAAGGCGCGTCTGCACCTCGGCGGCGACCTTGTTGTCCAGCCCCTCGATCGCCGCCCACAGCGCGCGGGCGCGGAACACGTGGCGGGCGATCAGGTAGCCGCGCACCACGTCCGGCGCGGCGCGGCCGGTCAGCTCGCCGACCTCGCGCACGAACGCCGCGCCCATGCGGTTGACCAGGCTGTTGGTCACGTAGGTCGCGACGATCTCCCGCCGCAGGCGATGGCGCGGGATCGCGTCGGGGAAGCGCGCGCGCAGGGCCGCCGGGAAATACAGCCCGACGTCCTGGGCGAGGTACGGCTCGTCCGGCAGGTCGGTCTCCAGCAGGTCGCCGTAGAGGTCCATCTTGCCGTAGGCGAGGATCACCGACAGCTCGGGCCTGGTCAGGCCCTTGCGCAGGTTGCGCCGCTCGGCGATCGCCTCGTCGTCGGGCAGGAACTCGACCGCGCGGTTCAGCTTGCCGGCGCGCTCGAGCGTGCGCATGTAGCGCGACATCTCGTCCAGCATCGCCACGCCCTGCGACTCGGCCTGGGTGATCGCCATGGTCTGGCGGTAGTTGTCCATCAGGACCAGCGCGGCGACGTCGTCGGTCATCCGCGTCATCAGCGCGTCGCGGTCGGCGCGGCTCAGCGCGCCCGACGCCATCGCCTCGCCGAGCAGGATCTTGATGTTGACCTCGTGGTCGGAGGTGTCGACGCCCGCGGAGTTGTCGATGAAGTCGGTGTTGAGCCGCGTCCCGGCCAGCGCCGCCTCGATGCGCCCACGCTGGGTGACGCCCAGGTTCGCGCCTTCGCCGACCACCTTGCAGCGGAGCGCGCGGCCGTCGAGGCGCAGCGGGTCGTTGGCGCGGTCGCCGACCTCCGCGTTGGCTTCGTCGGCCGCCTTCACGAAGGTGCCGATGCCGCCGAAGAACAGCAGGTCCACCCGCGCGCCGAGCAGCGCGCGGATCAGCGCCGGCGGCGTGATGGTGTCGCCGTCCGGCAGCTCGAACAGCGCCCGCATCTGCGGCGTCACCGGGATCGACTTCGCGCTGCGCTCGAACACCCCGCCGCCGGCGGAGATCAGCTTACGATCGTAGTCGGACCAGCTGGACCGCGGCAGGTCGAACAGGCGCTGCCGCTCGGCGTAGGTCGCCGCCGGGTCGGGATCGGGGTCGAGGAAGACGTGCATGTGGTTGAACGCCGCCACCAGGCGGGTGTGCGGCGACTGCAGCATGCCGTTGCCGAACACGTCGCCGGCCATGTCGCCGACGCCGACGCAGGTGAATTCCTGCGACTGCACGTCCACGCCGATCTCGCGGAAGTGGCGCTTGACGGACTCCCACGCACCGCGCGCCGTGATGCCCATCTTCTTGTGATCGTAGCCCGCCGATCCGCCGGACGCGAAGGCGTCGTCGAGCCAGAAGCCGTATTCCTGCGCCAGCGCGTTGGCGATGTCGGAGAACGTCGCCGTGCCCTTGTCGGCGGCGACCACGAGATAGGGATCGTCGTCGTCGCGCCGCACCACGCCCTGCGGCGGCACCAGCGCGTCCGGCGTGCGGTTGTCGGTCAGGTCCAGCATGCCGCGGATCAGGGTGCGGTAGCATTCGATCCCCTCGGCCTGCATCGCCTCGCGCCCGCCCGTCGCCGGCGGGCGCTTGAGGACGAAGCCGCCCTTGGCGCCGACCGGCACGATGACGGCGTTCTTGGTCATCTGCGCCTTCATCAGGCCCAGGATCTCGGTACGGAAGTCCTCGCGCCGGTCCGACCAGCGGATGCCGCCGCGCGCCACCTTGCCGCCGCGCAGGTGGACGCCTTCCATCCGCGGCGAATAGACGAAGATCTCCACCATCGGGCGCGGCAGCGGCAGCTCGTCGATCCGCCGGCTGTCGATCTTGACCGACAAATACGGCTTCGGCCGCCCATCCTCGCCGGGCTGGAAGAAGTTGGTCCGCAGCGTCGCCTCGACTCCGTTCAGGAAGCGGCGCAGGATGCGGTCCTCGTCCAGGTTGGTGACGGCGTTGAGCCGTTCGTCGATGTCGGCGCGGATCCGCCCGATGCGCGCCTCGGCATCGCGCTGCGCGGCGGGATCGAACATCGCCTCAAACAGGTCGGCGATGCGCGCGGCGATGCCGGCGTTCGCCGCCAGGGTCTGCTCCATGTAGGCCTGGCTGAACGGGATGCCGGTCTGCAGCAGCCACTTGCAGTAGGTGCGCAGCACCACCACGCGCCGCCAGGTCTGTCCGGCGCCGATCACCAGCCGGTTGAAGCCGTCGTTCTCCATCTCGCCCGACCAGACGCGGGCGAAGGCGTCGTGGAACTCGTCCTTCACCTCGTCCACCACGACCGGCTTGCCGGACCGGCGCACCACGCCGAAGTCGTGGATCCACACCGGCGCGCCGTCGCCGGGCGCCACCGCATAGGGCTGCTCGTGGATCACCTTCAGGCCCATGTTCTCGAACACCGGCAGCACGTCCGACAGCGGCACCGGCCCGCCGGGGTTGTAGATCTTGGCGTGCAGCTCGTTGTCCGCGGTCGCGGAGTCGCAGTAGAGCTCGACCGACAGCCGCGCGCCGGCCAGCGCGTCCTCGATGCGCGCGACGTCGTGCACGGCGCTGCGCGCGCCGTAGCGGTCGCGGTAGCCGGCGGGGAAGGCGCCGCCGTACTTGCGCAGCAGCTCGGCGCCCTTGCCGTGGCCGTGGCGCGCGACCAGCTCGTGGTTCAGGTCGTCCGCCCAGTCGCGGCTCGCCTCGATCAGCCGCGCCTCGATCGCCTCGTCCGAGGACGGCGCCGGCGCGTCCGGGTCGAGCGCGACGACAAAGTGCAGCCGCGCCAGCGACGAATCGCCGATCTGCGCGAAGTGGCCGGTCACCCTGCCGCCGAAGCCGTCCTCGACGATCGCCTGCATGCGCTCGCGCAGCCGCGTGTTGTAGCGGTCCTGCGGGATGTAGACCAGGCACGACGCGAAGCGGCCGAACGGGTCGCGGTGGACGAACAGCGCGGTGCGCTGGCGCTCCTGCAGGTGCAGGATGCCCATGCAGATGCCGTAGAGCGCCTCTTCCTCGATCTGGAACAGCTCCTCGCGCGGCAGCGATTCCAGGATGTGCAGCAGCGCCTTGCCGTCGTGGCTGTTGGGCGCGAAGCGGGCGCGCCGCATCACCGCGTCGGCCTTGCGTCGCAGCAGCGGGATCTGGCGGACATCCTGGTTGATGACGGTGGAGGTGAACAGGCCGGCGAATACCCGCCCGCCGACGACCCGGCCCTGCGCGTCGTAGCGCTTGATCGCGATGGTGTCGAGCGGGGCGCGGCGGTGGACGGTCGTCACCGCGTTCGCCTTGCTGACGATCAGGAGCCTGGGCTTCTGCACGAAATCCAGCACGCTCTGCGGCAGCGCGCGGTCCGTCATGTCGCCGTAGAGCCGCACGTCGTCGCGCCTCAGCACGCCCAGCCCGCTCTTCGCGACGGCGGACAGCCGCGGCTGGCCGTCGCGGTCGGCAAAGTCGTAGTCGCGGCAGCCCAGGAAGGTGAAATGGTTGTCCTCGACCCAGCGCAGGAACGCCTTCGATTCGGCGAGCTCGTCAGTCGGCAGCGGCGGCGGCTGCGAGTCGAGCTCGGCGACGACGTCGGCGATGCGCACCCGCATCGCCCGCCAGTCCGTCACCGCCGCGCGCACGTCGTCCAGCACGCGCTCCAGCCCGTCGCGGATCGCCTGCACCGTCTCGGGCAGCGGCTGCTCGGCGATCTCGATGTGCATCACCGATTCGCCGACCGCGTTCTCGTCGCGCTCGTCCTCGGCCAGGATGCCGGCCAGCCGGCCGGACTTGTCGCGGCGCACCCGCACCACCGGGTGGATCAGCAGCAGCAGCGCGATGCCGCGCTGGTTGAGCTCGGCGGTCACCGAGTCGACCAGGAACGGCATGTCGTCGTTGACGATCTCGATGATCGTGCGGTCGGCCTGCCAGCCGTTCTTCTTCTGCGTCGGCGTGTAGGCCCGCACCTTCGCCTTGCCGGGCTTGCGCGACTGCATGTGCTCCCACAGCGACACCGCGCCGCGCTGCAGCGCCTCGATCGAGCGGTCGGCCAGGTCCTCCGGCGACACGTGCGCATAGTACTGGCGGATGAACGCATCGACCGATGCCGCCTCGGCGCCGTCTCGACCGTTGCGTGCAGTCGCCGCCACTTCCTCGATCAGAGCCGTCTTCTGGGTCTCGCCGCGGTAGTTCATGAAGCCCTCGTCCGGTCGTGGCGCGGCGCTGCCGGCAGGCAGGGGGCCGCATCCAGGTTTCTATATGGGAACGGTAGGGCCCCCGGGTTAACCGCGGGTGACGTTGCCGCGACAGGGTCGGCCTGTTAATGAGTGGGGCCAACGTCAATGGAAGCTTAATCCCCACCGTGACCGGCCTGCTGCGCCCCCGGCTTGCGGCGCTCGCCTTGTGGGCAACCGTCTGCCTGGGCGTGTTCTGGCCGTCCCCGGTGCCGCAGGCCGCGGGCGCGGCGCTGCTGGCCGTCTACCTCGCGGCGACGATCCGCCACGTCCGCCGCGATACCGCCGTGCTTGCCGGGGCCCTGGCGGCCGCCGGCGTGGCGCTGGCGGCGCTGGAAGGTTCGTACGCCGCCCTGCTGCAGGGCTTCGCGTCCGCCGCGGTGTTCGGCGCCTTCTTCCTGTCCGTCGCGGTGCTGCGGGCCACGGCGATGGAGCGGCCGGAGGTCGCGGCGGCGCGGCGCGCCTTCGCCGCCTTCGATGCGGGGCAGCGCAGCGGCGGCTTCCTCGTCGGCTCGCACCTCCTGGGGGCGGTGATCAGCGTCGGCGCGATGGCCGTCACGGCCCCGATCCTGGGGCCTGGCGCCAGCGAGGCGGAGCGCCGCCGCGCCGCCGAGATCTGCCTCTGCGGCATGTGCCTGGCGGCGCAGTGGTCGCCGTTCTGGGTGGCGATGGGCGTCGGGTTCCAGCATCTGCCGGCGGTGCCGCTTTGGCAGATCCTGGCGCTCGGGCTCCTGTGCAGTGCGGTCGGCCTCGCGATCGGCTATGCGCTGTACGCGCGTGGCACCGGGCCGCGGCTCCTGTGGCGGGCGGTCGCCGGCCTGGCGCCGCTGGTGCCGCCGGTCGTGCTGTGCGCGTCGGTGCTGGCCGGGCTCGCCGCGTTCACGCCGCTGACCGCGCTGCAGGCGCTGGTGCTGGCGATGCCGCTGCTGTGCGTCGCGGCGCTGGCGCTCGACAGCCGCGGGGCGCTGCGCCGCGTGCTGGGCGGCGC
Source organism: Rhodospirillaceae bacterium (assembly GCA_050249455.1). GTDB lineage: Bacteria > Pseudomonadota > Alphaproteobacteria > MPNO01 > VGEU01 > JBFWQM01. The sequence continues at coordinate 20,168 of JBFWQM010000020.1, forward strand.
CTGGCGCAACGCCGACGGATTCGGCGACGAGGTGCTGCTGCTCACCGCCGCGCTGGTGCTGGGGCGCACGTTCGAATCGGCGATCGCCGCACACGGGGTGGAGGCGCTGATCGGCGGGCTGGCGCCGCCGCCGGTGGTGCTGATCGCGCTGGTGGTGCTGGGGATGACGGCGACGGCGCTGGTCGGCGTGCACCAGATCGTCACCTCGACCGTGTTCCTGGTCGCGTTCGGCGACCCCGGCCTCGGCCTCGCGCCGGTGGTGCTGATGGAATCGGTGCTGGTCGGCTGGTGCTTCGGATCGATGGTCGGCATCTCCGCCGTCTCGGTGGCGGTCACCGCGCCGCTGTTCGACGTGCCGCGCTCGCGGCTGACCTACGGCGCCAACCTGTGGTTCGCGCTGGCCTGGGGCGTCGCGTCGGTGGCGCTGCTCGCCGCTGTCAACGCGGCGATGACGTAGGAGCCGGCGTCCGCGGGCCTCAGATCGGCTGGTGCCCCTTCTCGACCTGCTGCAGGTGCAGGAGGTCCAGCACGACCTTCTCCAGCCCGTGCGCCGCCGCCTTGGGCAGGAAGTGCGGCGTCAGCCCGTTGTAGACGAACGCGCCGATATGGCGGCCGTCGGGCGTGGCCGCGTTGGGGTCGTAGCTGAACAGGTCCTGGGTGATGATGACGTCGCTCTCCATGCCGACCACCTCGGTGATCTGGGTGACCTTGCGGCCGCCGTCGCGCGTGCGCGCGACCTGCACGATCAGGTCGATCGCGGCGACGATCTGCGTGCGGATCGCCTTCGACGGCAGGGTGAAGCCGGACAGCGCGATCATGTTCTCCATCCGGATCAGCGCGTCGCGCGGGGTGTTGGCATGCACCGTGCCGAGCGAGCCCTCGTGGCCGGTGTTCATCGCCTGCAGCATGTCGATGACCTCGTCGCCGCGCACCTCGCCGACGATGATGCGGTCGGGCCGCATGCGCAGGCTGTTGCGCAGCAGGTCGCGGATCGACACCGCGCCCTGGCCTTCGATGTTGGGCGCGCGCGTCTCCAGGCTGATGACGTGCGGCTGCTGCAGCTGCAGCTCGGCGGCGTCCTCGATCGTGATGACGCGCTCGTGCTGCTCGATCATCTGCGACAGGGCATTGAGCATCGTGGTCTTGCCCGAGCCGGTGCCGCCGGAGATCAGGATATTCAGCTTGGCGCGCGTCGCGACCTTCAGGACACCCGCCATCTGCCGGCTCATGCTGCCGATCGCGACCAGGCGGTCGAGCGTCAGCTTCTTCTTGGCGAATTTGCGGATCGAGACCGTGGGGCCCTTGATCGCCAGCGGCGGGATGATGATGTTGACGCGGCTGCCGTCGGGCAGGCGCGCGTCGCACATCGGGCTCGATTCGTCGATGCGCCGGCCGATCTGCGACACGATGCGGTAGGCGACGTGCATCACGTGCGCGTCGTCGTAGAAGTGCACGTCCGTCAGCTCGACCTTGCCGTCGCGCTCGACGTAGACCTGACGGGCGCCGTTGACCATGATCTCGGTGATCGAATCGTCGTGCAGCAGGGGCTGCAACGGGCCGTAGCCGACCATCTCGTCCAACAGGACGGTGATCAGCATGCGCCGCTCGGGCGCGGTCAGGATCTGCTTCAGCTCGCGCAGGATCTCGTCGACATAGCTCTCGATCTCGATCGACAGCTCCTCGCGCGGCAGCGCCGCCGCGCGCATCGTGTCGATGCGGTCGAACAGGATCGGCAGCACCTTGGTCTTTGCGTCGGAGACGATCTTCGCCATGCGCTGGTAGTGGCCGCCCGGCGGCTCGCGCGTCGCCGGCACCTGGGTGCGGACCGGGTCCGGCGCGACGGCGGCCGGCGGGTCGAGCTCGGGCAGCACGGTGTCGTGGCCGGCGGGCGGCGCGAAGCTCGCCGCCGTGACGGGCGGCTGCTCGGGCTCGGGCTCGGCGGGGCGGTCGGGCGACGGCGGACGGATGCGGCGCATGCGCCGCGCCTCCAGCAGGTTCGGCGCGCCCGAATCGTCGTCGCCGTTGCGGAACCGTGGGGTGCGACGGGCGAACATGACGCGAACTCCGATACTCGACTGGACGCCAAAAGGCCCCGGCAGTCTCGGGCGCGACTGCTAAGAAAGCCTGAAAACGCCGCCTGCGCGCCGTTGCCGCATTAGCGATTGCTTAGCCTATCCCGCCTAGCGTGATCGACGCTCAGACAGGCGGCCCGGCGCCGCCGCGTAGAATGGAGGGTCACGTGGCAGAACCACGCGCGTGCGCGCAAAGGCGCGGATGGATCATTCTTCCGGTCATGACGGCCGCCCTGCTGACCGCGGGCTGCGGCATCCGGATGCCGGCGTCGGACGATGCCGGCGGCCCCGGCGCCGGCGCCGAAGCCAAGCGCGACGGCGCAAAGCCGGGCCACGGCCTGCCCAACGCGTTCGTGCGCATCGGCGACACCGCCGCGCAGACCGGCGACTACCAGACCGCCGCGAAGTTCTACCGCCGCGCCCACGAGTCGGCGCCGCAGCAGCCGGAGCCGTTGGTTCGGCTGGCCGCAGCGCTGCAGTCGATGGAATCCTTCGGCGAGGCCGCCGACGCCTATCGCAAGGCGCTGGCGCTCGACGCCGCGAATGCCACGGCCCGCGACGGGCTGAACCGCAGCGAGGCGATGCTCGCCGGCCGCCCGGTCGCCGCGCCGCCCGCAATGGGCGGCCCGGCGCCGCAGCTCCCCGACGGCATCGCGCCGCCCGCGCGGCTGACCCCGACGCCCGGCACGCGCATCCCCGCCTCGGCCAGCGTGGAGACCGACGCCGGCGACGGCTTCCATGCCGACCCCTATGCCGCGCGCATCGGCGCGTACCGGACCGCGGACGCCGCCGCCCAGGCGCGCGCCGAGATCCGCCGCGTCGCCGGCAACGCGCTCGCCGGCATGCAGGTGGCGATCGACGCGATCGAGACCGAGCAGGGCCCGGTCTACTGGCTGAAGACCGCGTCCTTCGGTTCCTACGACGTCGCGGCCGACTTCTGCGACGCCCTGGCGCGCCGCGCGCTGCCGTGCGTGGTGGACGGCCTAGTCGCCCCCGCCGCGCGCGACGACGGCCAGATGGTCGCAGTCGAGGCGGAGCCGGCGACGGCGGAGCCGATGCCTGTGGCCCATACGCCGGCCGTGCTCTACGTCAAGACCGAACCGCGCATCGAGGCGGCGGCGACTGCCGAGCCGCCGGCGCGCGTTGCCGCCGCGCCGACCGTGACCGTCGTCGAGGCCACGCCCGCGACCGCCGCCGAGCCGGCCGCGGCGCCGGCCGTAGAGGCCGCCACGGCCCGCAACGGCGTCTGGCAGGTGCAGCTCGCCGCCTACCGCACCCATGAGGCGGCGGTGCGGGCGTCCAGCCGCTTCGTGCGCGCCGTGCCCGACCTCGCCAGCGCGACGTTCGACGTGCAGCAGATCGACTTCGGCGCGCCGCGCGGCTTGTTCCACCGGCTGCGCGTCGCCGCCTCGGTCGATCTCGCCGACGCCAGGGCGCTGTGCGAGACGGTCGTCTCGCGCGGCTACGAATGCATGGTGGTCAGCGCCGAGCCGTCGCCGCCCGCAACGAAGCCGCCGGCCGACGCGCCCGCGGAGGCGCAGGCGCCCGCCGCGACCGGCGCCGTTGCCGTCGCGGAGGCGCCGGCCGACTGACGGCGGCGCAACGCCGCAGACACGCAAGGGCGGGTCTGCGACCCGCCCTTTTTCTTTGGCCGGGTCGTCGATGCAGCCATGACGCCGATGGCCGGCCGCGGTCACATCGCCATGTTCTCGCGCAGCGTCCGGCCGGCATAGGCACGGCGGAAGCGGCCGCGGCGCTGCAGCTCCGGCACCAGGAAGTCGACGACGTTGAGGAAGTCGCGCGGCGACGCCGGCGGGTGGGCGATCATGAAGCCGCCGCGGTTGCCGGTCTCCTCGAACGTCTCCTCCATCCAGTCGGCGACCTGCGCCGCGGAACCCGCGATGGTGTTGCGGAAGCCGGTCGCCTCCAGCACGCAGTGCTCCAGGAACTCCTCGCGCGTGATCTCGGTGTGCTCGCCGACGACGTGCGCCAATTCGTGGACGAAGCCGACCGGCGAGGCCTGGGTCGCCGCCACCTGCTGGTTCAGCTCGTGCAAGGTGAACCGCGCCGGCAGCGTGGAGAAGTCGTAGCCCGCCTGGTACGACACCCACACCGCCGACGCCTCCGGCGGGATCTGCGTCAGCATCATGTCGCGGTGGGCCTTCGCCTCCGCCTCGGTCTCGCCCACCACCAGGATGACGTCCCAGATCATGCCGACCTGCGACGGGTCGCGGCCCGCCTCGACCAGCGCGTCGTCCAGCAGCTTGCGGTGGCGGATCTTCTCGGGCAGCGGCTTGTTGGCCGCGAACACGTGGTCGGCCACCTTGGCGGACGCCTTCAGCCCGCGCGGCGAGCCGCCGGCCTGGATGATGATCGGGTGGTGCTGCGGCGACGGCGCGGTGTTGATCGGGCCGCGCACCTTGAAGAAGCGGCCGTCGTGATTGACGGCGTGCACCTTCGACGGGTCGGCGACGTGGCCGGTCTCGCGGTCCCACAGCATGGCGTCCGGCTCCACGCTGTCCCACAGCGCGCGGCACACGGCGATGAACTCCTCCAGCCGCTCGTAGCGCGAGTTGTGCTCCATCAGCTCGTCGAAGCCATAGTTCGCCGCGTCCGCCCGGCGGGTGGAGGTGATGACGTTGAACGCGATGCGCCCGCCGGTGACGTGGTCGAGCGAGTTGAGCAGCCGCGCGGTGTAGTACGGATGCATGAAGGTGGAGGCGTAGGTCAGCCCGAAGCCCAGGTGCGTGGTGCAGCGCGACAGCGCCGCGATCCACGGCGACATGTCCTGGCGCGGCCAGCCGATGCCCCAGCGCACCGATTCCTCGTACGAGCCCTTCCACGTCGCCGGGATGCCGCTGCCGTCGCCGCAGAACAGCATGTCGATCAGCCCGCGCTCGGCGATGCGCGCGATCTCCTCGTAGACGGCGAGGTCGGGGAAGTTGCGCCCGGTCCACGAGCCGGGCATCCGCCAACGGCCCTCCATGTGCGCCCACGAGACGTCGAAGCAGAGATGCATGTGCGGCTTCACGGCGGCCCACTCCGCGGCGGTGGTTGTGGCGGGTGCGCGCGAGCGGCGGTCGCGACCGCCGCCAAGGGTGCCGGCGACGCGGAATCGCCGCAACGGCGATTCGCCGCCGGCCGGGCGGGTTGCCCAAATTCGCCGCTTCTGACCGGGAATCGGGCAATCCGGCGGCGCGGGAAATGGCGCTAGAATGCGGCGCGCCACATGGGGGGAACCGATGACCGCCGAGCTACCGCAACCGATCGACCAGTTCGACATCGCGCTCGACGACGGCGCCGCGGCGGTGGTGCGCCGGCACGGCAACCCGGACGCCCCGGTGCGGTTGTTCATGAGCCACGGCAACGGCTTCGCGATCGACGGCTACGCCGCGTTCTGGGCGCCGCTGGGCGAGCGCTTCGACCTGATCGCGTTCGACTTCCGCAACCACGGCCGCAACGCGCCGTCCGACCCTGCCAACCACCACTACGGGCAGTTCGCCCGCGACCTCGCGACGATCCATGGCGCGGTGACCGGCCTCCTGGGCGCCAAGCGCAACGTCGGGGTGTTCCATTCGATGTCCGGCCGCACCGCGATGAAGGACGCGGTCGAGACCGGCTGGCGGTGGGACGCGCTGGTGCTGTTCGATCCGCCCAACTTCCCGCCGCCGGGGCACCCGCTCTACGACAAGGCGAAGGGATTCGAGATGCTGCTGGCCAACTGGGCGGCGGCGCGGCGCGACCGCTTCGCCGACCCGGCGGAGCTTGCGGCCGAATATGCGCGCACCCGCGCCCACCGCAGCTGGGTGGAAGGCGCCCACCTCGCCATGGCGCGAGCGGTGCTGCGCCGCGACGCGGCGGCGGGCGACTGGGCGCTCGTCTGCCCGCGCGAGCTCGAATCCGACGTCTACCGCCAGAACATCCCGCTCAACCTGTGGCCGCCGGCGTCCGCCTATGGCGGGCCGGTGGCGCTGATCGCCTCCGACCCCGGGCTCGAGGGCGCGATGGTGCCGGCGCTGGCCAACCACGAGCTCGGCACCCGGCACGGCTACGACTACACGTCGATCCCCGGCACCGGCCACCTGCTGCAGATCCAGAAGCCGGCGGAATGCCGCGCCGCGATGACTGCGTTCCTCGAACGCTGCGGGCTGCCGGTGTAGCCGGCCGGCGCACGGCCATGCGCCATATCCGCACGATGTTCTGGGACAACGTCGATGCGCGCATGGTCGCGGCCCAGGCCGCGGCCGTGGCGGCGCTCGGCGGCGCGCTGCGCCAGGACCGCGCGACCGGCACGCCGCACGCCGCGTGGCTCGACCGCACCCTGGCCGACCTCGGGCCGGACGATACGGTGCTGCTGCTCGACATCGACTGCCTGCCGCTCGACCGCGCGGTGATCGAGCGCGCCTTCGCCGTGGCGGAGGCCGGCGGCGTGTTCGGCGTCGCGCAGGTCGCCAACCACCTCGACGCGTCGCTGATCTATGCCGCGCCCAGCTTCCTCGCCGTCGCGCGCCGGACCTGGGACGCGCTCGGCCGGCCGCCGTTCGCCGCCGACGCGCAGTACGACGTCGGCGCACGGCTGACGGCGGCGGCGCGCGCCGCCGGCGTGGCGGTGGAGCTGCTCTATCCGACGTTCACGCTGGTGCCGCGCTGGCATCTCGGCGGCCGCGGCTGCTACGGCATCGGCACGTTCTATGAAGGCTCGGTTTTCCACCTGTTCCAGTCGCGCCACGCGGCGGCGTACGCGGAAGCGTTCGACACGGTCGCGCGCTGCGTCGCGGACGGGCGCCCGATCGACTACCTCGCGCTGCACGCGCGGGCGAACTCCACGGCGATGCAGCTGCTGAACGCGATGGCGGAGGCGCGTCGCCGCGCGGGCAAGTTCCGCCGCAGCGCCGCGCGCAAGCTCGGCCGGTTGTTCTGACGCCCTACTGCGCCGCCGCGACGGTGCTGCCGACCTTCATGCGCCGGTAGTCGCCGGCCAGCACCGGCTGGTGGTGCGCCGGCGCGCCGTCGGCGCGGCAGGTCGGGATGCACTCGATGGTCGCGTCGGGGCGCGGATGGACGAAGAACGCGATCGACAGCCGCTCGGTCGAGCGGTCATGGCGGACCGGCGGGTTGACCACGCGGTGCAGGTTCGACAGCCAGCGGTCGTTGGTCCACATCATCATCATGTCGCCGATGTTGATGATGAAGGCGTCCCTGGGCGGCACCACGTCGACCCAGACGCCGGCGCGGGTGCGCACCTGCAGCCCGCCCGGCGCGTCGTCGGCAAGCAGGATGGTGTGCGAGCCGAAGTCGCTGTGCGCGCCGCAGCGCAGCTGGCCCAGCGGCGGCGCCTCCGCCTGCGCCGGATAATGCAGCATGCGCACCACCGAGGCGTGATGGTCGAAGGTGTCGGCGAAGTAGTCCGCCGGCAATCCCAGCGCGGTGGCGAACACGCGCAGCAGCCGGGTGTTGAAGCCGTCCACCGCGCGGTAGTAGGCCTGGAACGCCGCCGTCACGCCCGGCGCCGCGTCGGGCCAGATGTTGGGCGCGTAGGCGTAGGCGGCGGCCGGCCCGGTGAAGCGCGGCGCATCGGGCAGGTCGAACGGGCCGAAGATGAACCCCTCGCGCAGGTCGGCCGGCGCCTTCACCCCGCCGGACGAGCCGTTGTGCTCGGCCTCCATCGGGGTGTAGCCGCGGTTGTTGTTGCCCGACGGATGGCGCCAGCGCTGCTTGGCTTCCTCCGGCAGGCGGAACAGGTCCCATGCCGCCCGGCGGGTCGCGTCGATGACCGGCGCCGGCACGCCGTGGCCGGTGATGGTGAGGAAGCCGATCTCCTCCACCGCGCGGGCGACCGCGCCGGCGATGCGGGCGCGGGCGGCGACGTCGCCGCCCTCGAACGCGCCGATGTCGATGACGGGAACGTCGTGCATGCGACGGGTCTCCGTGTCAGGTCGGGGCGGGCGGCCGTTCCCGGTTAGCACGATCCGCGGCGGCGCGGAAGGGCCGCGCCGCATTTGCCCGGCAGCTAACCCGGTTAGGGGATGACAGCCGGCCGCGGACCGGCGAACCTGTGCGGCGGGACATGGGAGGTGGCAACGGCAGAGGATCCGCCGCGATGCGCCTGTGCCCGTTCTGCAAGACCGAGCTTCCGCCCGCTTCGGAAGGGTGCGCCAAGTGCGGCGCGCGCTACGGCTACGACCCCAACCGGCCCATGCACCCGCTGGTCCGCCTCGGCTTCCTGGCGGCCGGGGCGCTGATCGCGGTGGAGGCGGTTCGGATCGCCGTGGCGCCGGAGTGGAGCTATGCGGCGGCCCTCCTGCTCGCCGCCGGCCTGGTCTTCGGCACCCGCCGCCAGCTGCGCAAGCACTGGTGGCGCCGCACCTGAACCTGAACATCCGTTCTGCCAGGCAGGCGGGAAATAATAGCTTAGTTACAAAGTCATTTGCGGCGAATCCCGGAATGTTCTCCGTATGGAGAAACGCCTATTTGGCTGTCACGCGCTCCAGCGTGGGATCCGTTTCGTGGAGCGCGAGCAGGTTGAGGCCGAACGGCAGGGTGCGGTAGCCCAGGCGCTCGACGAAGCGGCGGATCGCGTCCTCGTCCGACTTGATCTTCTCGATGACGAGCTGCGGCCGGCAGGCCGCCAGCGACGCCTCGGCGCCGGCCAGCGCCTCCAGCTCCATGCCCTCGATGTCGATCTTGACCAGGTCGAGGCGGCGCAGGCCGAGCGCGTCGATCGTGGTCAGCCGCGTCGTGGACGTCCGTCCCGCGGCGTAGTCGATCTCCTGGCCGATGAACTCGGTGTTCTCCGACTTGCGCAGCTCCAGGCTACCGAAGCTGCCCGGCGCGCAGTAGTCCGGCACCGGCACCTCGATCGTGCCGTTCTCGGCGCCGATCGCCGCCCACACCGCACGGGCGTTGAAGCAGTTGTTCAGGGTGATGTTGCCGGCCAGCGCATAGAACAGCCGCTCCTGCGCCTCGAAGGCCACGACCTCGCCCCAGCCGTGCATGAACTGGGCCCATTCGAGCGTGTGGACGCCGATGTTGGCGCCGCCGTCGATCGCCACCACGCCGTCGCCGAAGTCCTTCCGCCGGCACTCCAGCAGCTGCAGGACGAAATCGACCTCGGGCGGGTCGAACGCGGACTGGTTGAGCAGCTGGTGGCCGACCCCGAAGCCGCCGCCGGGGATCAGCCGGTAGTCGTGCCGGTTGACCAGCATCGTGCCGTGGTTGGTCGCCGCCAGCACGAAGGCGATCGGGCGGAGATTGGCTCTGTTCATCGGGCGGACCTGGCGCAGGGGCGGGGACGGCGCCGGGCGCCGCCGGCCGCCCAGTGAAGGCGGAACCGGTTAAGCAACGGTGACGGGCGCGGGCCGCCTAATGCCCGAGGATCGCGATGACCGATTCAAGCAGGCCGTTGACGGCGCCGAACATGCCGGCGAGGGAGAGGCCCAGCTGCAGGAACGCCGCCACCGCTGCCGCCGACACCAGCGAAGCGATCAGGCCATATTCGATCGCGGTCGCGCCGCGATCGTCCTTCAGCAACGCCATGAGTAAAGCTGGCATCGCCCAAACTCCAACTACGCAAACTGAAGGGTATTTAATTCAAACTTGAGACAATTGTAAAGCGTCGTTAACCATGTTTCAGTCCATCGCGCCCCTGACCGCTCGATCGATGGCATTCATTTGAAAGGATGGACCGGCCAACTCTGGCCCTCCTTGGAATCGCCGGCGCCATAGGCGATGTTGTCATGGATAGGGCCCGACCGGTTTGGCCGATCTTTTGGCGGCCGTCCGCCGAGAGCGACCCCGCCCGGCCTCGACTCCGAAATGCCCATGTTCCTAGAATGTTCTCATGGGGCGAGAACGCAACGGGCCGATCGAACGGCTTGCCGACGCCATCCGGGGGCGGCGGTTCCTCTGGGTGCTGTGCAAAGGCTGCGGCCACTCGGCCCGGCTCGACCCGCGCCACCTGATGGCGCTCGTCGGCGACCTGACGGTGCGCCAGCTCCAGGCGCGCTTCCGCTGCCGCCGTTGCGGCAAGCGCGGCCGCGGCGCCGTGGTGCCCGACGACGCCTGGAGCTGGCCCAGCCGGGACTGAGGGCGCCGCCTAGACCCGGTTGAACAGCCAGAACGCGACGCCGCCCAGGTAGATCGCGACCCACGTCACCCGCACCGACCACAGGAGGCCGGGCCGGCGATGGGCGAAGGCGCCGGGGACGACGTCGCCGGCCAGCGCCGCTGCGGCGCGCCACAGGCACGACAGGTTGTAGCTGAGGGCGATCTCGAACAGCAGGAACACCAGCGAGGTCAGCAGCCCCGCGGCCCAGAACCACGCCTTGATCGGGGCCGCGCCGGCCGCGAACTGGCCGGTGTGCGCGGCGACCGCCAGCGCGCCGGTGACCGTGATGTAGACCGGCATCATCACGAACCGCAGGCTACTGTAGTGCCGCGTCGACTGCATGATCTCGACGTACACGCCGGCCTTGGTCACCTCGGCCATCCCTGCCCCCCTCCACGGCCGCGCCTGCCGGCCGCCCTGAGCTTACGTCGCGCCGCCGGGCCGCGGCTGGGTCAAAACCGGTCGCGGCCGGCGGGCTGGAAGGAAGGCGCTAATTGCACGTGGTGACTTTCCCGAACGTGGTGCAGGTCCGGGCAGGGGGATCGTCGGACCGGTTGGGGTTGCCGCTGGCGTTGCGCCGGGCGCCGCTGGCAATGATGGCGCTGCGCTCCTTCTCCGCCAGGACCTCCTTCTGGACGCAGGCGGCGAACGCGTCGGTGCCTTCCTTGAAGCCGTATTCCCTGCATGCCTGCTGTGGCGGCTTCCCGGCGCAGCCGGACGCCGCCAGCAGGGCGGCGGACAACGCGACGACCGTCAGGCGCTTGCCAATGATCATTTGTCAAATCCGCCGATCGAAACCGCGGTGGCGCGGTCTCTATGCTGAAATCCGATCGAAGATGATTCGCCGGGCGGGGCGCTGCCGCAAGCCCCATCCGGCGGACGCCGCCGGGCCGCACGTCGGACGCCGCCGGGGCAGAACGCGTCTCGGACAGGGAACGCGGCGAATGGGTTGGGCGCTCGGCCCTCGGATAGAATGGAGCGGGCGAAGGGATTCGAACCCTCGACTTCAACCTTGGCAAGGTTGCGCTCTACCCCTGAGCTACGCCCGCGCCGGGGGCGGGTCCGTGGGACCCGTGAGACGCGGGACTATATTGGGGGTGGGGGCGGGAATGCAAGCGGTGGAATCGCGATTGCGCTAGGCTGCGTCGATGAGCGAGTCCGCCCCGCCGCCCGCCACCCCCGAGGACCTGTTCGCCCGCCTCGATGCGCTCGGCATCGCGGTCACCACCCACCGCCACCCGCCGCTGTTCACGGTGGCGGAGAGCAAGGGCCTGCGCGGCGCGCTGCCCGGGGTCCACTGCAAGAGCCTGTTCCTGCGCGACAAGCCGGGCGCGATGTGGCTGGTGGTGGCGGAGGAGGACCGCGCCCTCGACCTCAAGGCGCTGGGGCCGCTGATCGGCGCCGGGCGGCTGTCGTTCGCCAGCCCGGAGCGGCTGTGGGCGCGGCTCGGCGTGCGGCCGGGCTCGGTGACGCCGTTCGCCCTGGTCAACGACCGCGAGCGCGCGGTCGCCGTCGTGCTCGACGCCGCGGTGATGGCCGCCCCGGTCGCCAACTTCCATCCCCTGACCAACGAGGCGACCACCGCCATCGCCCCGGCCGACCTGCTGCGCTTCATCGCCGCCTGCGGCCATGCCCCGCGCATCCTCGACCTCGACCCCGCGACCCGCCCGACCGAAGGGTAGAAGCGGATCGAAGCGGGTTCGACGCCGCCACGGGGCGGCCTTGCAAGGGCAGGGGTGGCGGGCCAAATTACCACTACCCACGGTACCGCCGCGGCGGCCCCGCCAGCCTGGAGCGAAGGACATCATGGAAATCATCCCCGGCGCGCCCGCCGGCGCCGGCAAGCCCGCCGCCGCCGCCGTGATCGAGAGCAACACGGCGAAGTTCATGACCGACGTCATCGAGGCGTCGATGGCCGCGCCGGTGATCGTCGACTTCTGGGCGCCGTGGTGCGGCCCGTGCAAGCAGCTCGGCCCCATCCTGGAAAAGGTGGTGGGCGAGTCCAAGGGCGCGGTCCGCATGGTCAAGATCAACGTCGACGAGAACCAGGACCTGGCGGCGCAGCTGCGCATCCAGTCGATCCCGATGGTCTACGCCTTCTCCAAGGGCCGCCCGGTCGACGGCTTCCAGGGCGCGCTGCCGGAAAGCCAGGTCCGCACCTTCGTCGAGCGGCTGATCAAGACGACCGGCGCGACGCGCACCGACCCCATCCAGGACGCGCTCGACGAGGCCGCCGAGCAGATGGAGGCCGGCCAGATCGACGTCGCGATCGAGATCTACCAGCAGGTGCTGGAGCACGAGGCCGACAACCTGACGGCGCGCGCCGGCCTCGCCCGTGGCCTGATCGAGCAGAAGGAGCTGGAGGGCGCGCGCGAGGTGCTGGCCGGCGTGCCGGAGGACAAGCGCGAGGAAGCCGCGGTCGCCGCCGCGCTCGCGGCCCTGGAGCTGGCGGAGAAGTCGTCGTCGGCGGTCGCCGACCTGTCCGGGCTGATCGCCGCGGTGACGGAGGATCCGGCCAACCACCAGGCGCGCTACGACCTCGCGCTCGCGCTCTACGGCAACGGCGAGCCCGACGCGGCGATCGACCACCTGGTGGAGATCGTCAAGCGCGACAAGGCGTGGAACGACCAGGCGGCGCGCAAGCAGCTGCTGCAGTTCTTCGAGGCGCGCGGCGCGACGGATCCGGTGACGGTCGCGGGGCGGCGCAAGCTGTCCGCGGTCCTGTTCTCATGACCAGCCCGTTCGAGCCCACCTTCGCGGAGCTGCCGCGCATCATCCCGATCTTCCCGCTGACCGGCGTGCTGCTGCTGCCGCACGGCCGCCTGCCGCTCAACATCTTCGAGCCGCGCTACCTCGCCATGACGCGCGCGGCGCTGGCCGCGTCCGACCGTATGATCGGCATGATCCAGCCGACCGAGCGCCGGCCGGGCGACGCCAGCCCGCCGATCTACGAGACCGGCTGCGCCGGGCGCATCGTGTCGTTCAGCGAGACCGACGACGGCCGCTATCTCATCACTTTGGCCGGCGTCGCGCGGTTCGCCATCGTGGAGGAACTGCCGCTGCAGGACGGCTACCGCCGCGTCGTCGCCGACTTCCACCGCTACCGCCGCGACATGGAGGGCGAGGGCGAAGTCGCGATCGACCGCGAGCGCCTGCTCGCCGCGCTGCGGCTCTACCTCGCGCACCAGGGGGTCAAGGCCGACTGGGACGTCATCAAGGACACGCCGGACGACCGGCTCGTCACCTCGCTCGCCATGATGTGCCCGTTCAAGGACTCGGAGAAGCAGGCGCTGCTGGAGGCGCCCGACGTCGGCGAGCGGGCGCGCATCGTCATCGCGCTGCTGGAGATGGCGTCGCTCGACACCACCGGCGGCGACAAGGCGCGCCACTGACCGAAGGAAGCGCGAACCGCATGGCCAAGCCCGGCATCGACCCCCGCCTGCTTGAGATCCTGGTCTGCCCGCTGACCAAGGGGCCGCTGCGCTACGACGCCGAGGCGCAGGAGCTGATCAGCGACAAGGCGCGCTTGGCGTACCCGATCCGCGACGGAATCCCGATCATGCTGGTCGACGAGGCGCGCTCGCTCGACGGCCCGGCCGCCGGATGACCGAGGCCTGGCCGACGGAGCTGCGCATCGACCGCGCGGCGCGGGTGCTCGAGGTCGACTTCGACGACGGCCGCAGCTACCGCCTGCCGGCGGAGCTGCTGCGGGTCGAAAGTCCGTCGGCGGAGGTGAAGGGCCACAACGCCAGCGAGCGCCGCCTGGTCGCCGGCAAGCGCGCCGTCGGCATCGCCGACGTGGAGGCGGTCGGCAACTACGCCGTGCGCATCCTGTTCGACGACGGCCACGACACCGGCATCTTCTCCTGGCGCTATCTGGCGGAGCTCGGCGCCGGCCAGGACGACATCTGGCGCCGCTACCTCGACGCCATCGCCGCCGCGGGCCTGTCGCGGGACTGATCCCGCCCCGTAGCCCTACGGATAGCGCATGCGCATGGCGCATGGCACCCCCGCACGAAGTTGTGACGCGACGCGATTCCCCGCCCATGCCACCGTGACGGCGAACCGGTCCGGCCCCGGACCGCGGCAAAGGGAGGCTCCCCATGAACGTGAGCAGGCTTGCGTTGACATTCGCGCCCGTCGCCCTGGCGCTGGCCCTTGCCGCCGCGCCGGCCGCGGCACAGGCGCCCAACACCCAGCACGTGCGCGGCGAGATCGCCAAGGTCGACGGCGGCATGATCGCGATCAAGGAGCGGTCGGGGCAGACCCTGGACATGGCGCTGCCCGACAACGTGCGCGTCTCCACCGTCGCCGCGGCCAAGCTGGAAGACATCAAGGCCGGCGCGTTCGTCGGCACCGCCGCCATCCCGCAGCGCGACGGCACGCTGGTGGCGCAGGAGGTGCTGATCTTCCCGGAGGCGATGCGCGGCACCGGCGAAGGCCATCGGCCGTGGGACCTGACGTCGGACTCGACGATGACCAACGCCACCGTCGGCACCGTGGCGGCGGCGCCCAGCGGCCATACGATCAAGCTCACCTACAAGGACGGGGAGAAGACCGTCATGGTGCCGGCGTCGGCGCCCATCGTCACCACCGGCCCCGGCGACAAGTCGATGATCAAGCCCGGCGCCAAGGTCTTCGTCGTGGCGGAAAAGGGCGCCGACGGCAAGCTGAAGGCCGCCCGCATCGCCGTCGGCAAGGACGGCCTGATGCCGCCGATGTAGGCGGTTCGTCGCCGCAGCTACTCCGCCGCCTGGCCGACCCGGCCCGGCGGCACGACCGAATTCCAGGAATGGGTCTCGATCGCGCGGTTGGCCGCCGGGTCGCGCACGATGTTCTGCGGATCGCCGCCCGCGGCGATGGCCCCCAGCGACTCGCGATAGGCCCGGCGCAGCAGCGCGACGCCGCGGTCGGACAGCGCCAGGTTCTCCAGCGCATGCACGGCGATCGGCCGCTGGCTCTCCTGCGCCTCCATGTCGTCGGGCTGGCGCTGGCGCTCGTCATAGGGGCGCGCGCGCATGCGGCCGGGCCGCGCCTCGATGCCGGTGAACGTGCCGGGGATCCAGCCGGGGTCGGGCACGCCGCCCTTCGCCGGCCACGCGATCAGGGTCAGCGCCCGGCAGTGGGTGTCGTCGATCGGCACCACCCAGGTGACGTCGGTGCAGCGGTCCTTGGTCTTCGGCGTCTGGCCCTGCTCGTGGATCGAGGCGATCAGCGCGATGTTGGGCAGCACGCATTCGACGTAGCGTTCCAGCCGGTTGCCGTTCGGCAGGTTGCGGAACATGCGGTAGCGCACGCCGAGCGGCGTCTTCTCGAAGCCGATGTCGGGCATGCCTTCGTGCGTCACGGCGCTGGCGAACTGGTCTCCCGAGATCGCGCGGTGCAGCATCGCGACGTGGTAGGGGTCCACCACGTTCTCGAAGTGCTGCAGCCAGTTGCACTCGCTGACATAGGCGATGGCGTGCTCGCCCCACAGCCGGGTGGCGCGCAGCACGACGTCGTCGCGGCCGCGGACGTCAATGATGTCGTACATCGGGAACAGCGGCTGCTTCTCCGGCGGCCCCATGTAGACGAAGACTATCCCGCCGTAATCCTGCACCGGGTAGGCCGGCTGCCACACCTCCAGCCGCTCGGCGTAGCCTGGCTGCTCGCACGGCATCTCGACGCACTTGCCGTCGGCGCGGTACAGCCAGCCGTGGTAGCAGCAGCGGATGCCGCCCTGCTCGACGCGGCCGTATTCCAGCGACGTGCCGCGGTGGGCGCAGTGGGCGTCGAGCACGCCGATCCGGCCCGCGCCGTCGCGGAACGCGACCAGGTCCTCGCCCAGGATGCGCACCTTCTTCGGCAGGCCGTCGTCGAGGTCGGCGGCGAGCAGCAGCGGCTGCCAGTAGCGCCGCATCATCTCGCCCATCGGGGTGCCGGGGCCGACATGGGTCAGCGCGGCGTCCTCCGGCGGTACGGCTCGTCCGTAGCCCGATTTCATCGGCCGTCTCCTCGGTGCCTCGCCCGCGTCCCGTCTCGGCGCGGGACTGCCGGCCAATTCTAGTCCCGAACGGGCATTTCGACACGAGTTGCATTCCGCCCGGCCGGGGTGTATCGCCGGAAGGCAGTCCAAAGGGCACGGTGGAGTTACGGAAATGGCGGAAAGCCGCAGCAAGCTCGGGGTCGGCGCCGCGCTGACGCGCAAGGAGGACGCCCGCCACCTCGCCGGCAAGGGGCGCTTCGTCGCCGACATCCACGTCCCCGGCACGCTGGAGGCGGCGATCCTGCGCAGCCCCGTCGCGCACGCCCGCATCAAGGCGATCAGGGCGCCGGAAGGATCCGAAGGCCGCGTCTTCACCGCCGCCGACTTCCCCGACCTGAAGCCGATCCGCGCCGTGCCGGCGATCCCCGGCTTCAAGCCGTCGGCCTACCACGCCTTCGCCACCGACAAGGTGCGCTTCGTCG
>JBFWQM010000021.1:0-35823 GCA_050249455.1 Rhodospirillaceae bacterium
CGGAGATCTCGCCGATCCCCTTGATCGCCGCCTGGATCGGCCGCATCCCGTCCTCGATGTGGCGGTGGATGTTCTCCAGCACGACGATCGCGTCGTCGACCACCAGGCCGATCGCCAGCACCATGGCGAGCAAGGTGAGCGTGTTGATCGAGAAGCCGAGCAGGTCCATCAGCGCGAATGCGCCGATCAGCGAAACCGGGATGGTCACCAGCGGGATGACGGTGGCGCGCGCCGTGCGCAGGAAGAAGAGGATCACCAGCACGACCAGCGCGACGGCCTCGGCGATCGTCTCGTAGACCGCCTCGATCGACTTCTCGATGAAGATCGAGCGGTCGTAGGCGATCGTCGCGTTCATCCCCTGCGGCAGGTCGCGGGTCAGCTCGGGCATTACCTCGCGCATCGCCACCGAGACGTCGAGCGGATTGGCGGTCGCCTGCTTGATGATGCCCAGGATGACCGCGTTCTCGCCCTTGAAGCGGGTGACGCGGCGCTCGTCCTGCGGCCCCACCTCGACGCGGGCGAGGTCGCCGAGGCGGACCGGAAAGCCGCTCGCCTCCTTCACCACGATGCGCTCGAATTGCTGCGGCGTGACCAGGCCGGTGCGCGACAGCACGGTGAACTCGCGGTCGAAGCTCTCGATGCGCCCCGACGGGATCTCGACGTTCTGCTGGCGCAGCGCGTCCTCGACCTCCTGCACCGTCATGCCATAGGCCGCGAGCCGGGCGCGGTCGAGCCACACCCGCATCGCGTAGCGGCGCTCGCCGAAGATGCGCACCTCCGCGACGCCGGGCAGGTTCTGCAGCCGGTCGCGGACATAGCGGTCGGCGTAGTCCGAGATCTCCATCGGACGGTGGCGGCTGCTGGTGAAGGCGACGAAGATGATCGCCTGGGCGTCGGCCTCGACCTTGGCGATGATCGGCTCGTCGATCTCGTCGGGCAGGCGTCCGCGGACCCGCGAGACGCGGTCGCGCACGTCGCTGGCGGCGACGTCGGGGTCGGTGCCGAGGCGGAAGCGGACGGTGATGCGGCTCTCCTCCGGCTCGCTGGAGGAGGTCATCGTCTCGATGCCCTCGATGCCGGCGATCGAGCCTTCGAGGACCTGGGTCACCTGGCTCTCGATGATCTCGGCGCTGGCGCCCAGGTAGTCGGTGCGCACCGAGACGATCGGCTCGTCAATGTTGGGGTACTCGCGCACCGTGAGGCGCGAATACGACACCACCCCGACCAGCAGCACGATCAGGCTGATGACCGTCGCGAAGACCGGCCGGCGGATGAAGAAGGCGTAGAAGTTCATCGCCGCGCTTCCCTAGGCGCCCGGCGGCGGCTTGACCACCTCGACGGACATGCCGTCGCGGACCTGTTCGTGGCCGGCGGTCACGACCATCGCGCCGCCGTCGAGCCCGCGCAGCACCTCGACCCGGCCGGGACGGCGCAGGCCGAGCGCGACCTCGGTCCGCACGGCCCGGCCGTCGACGACGCGGAACACGAAGCGCTTGTCGCCGATCGGGAAGACCGCGGTCTCGGGGACCAGCACGGCGTTCTCGCGCCGGTCGACGACGATGCCGACCCGGGCGAACAGCCCGGGCGACAGCACGCGATCGGGGTTGGGCACGCGCGCGCGCAGCCGCACCGCGCGGCCGTTGACGTCGACGATGGGGTCGATCGCATAGATCGTGCCATCGAACTCGCGGCCGGGCAGCGCATCGACGGTGACGTGCACCGTCTGCCCGGTGCGCAGCTCGGAGAACGCCAACTCGGAGACGCGGAAGTCGACCTTGATCGCGTCGATGTCGGACAGCTCCACCAGCCGGTCGCCCGGGTTGACGTAGGCGCCCGGGCTGATCGCGCGCAATCCGACGATGCCGGAGATCGGGGCGGCGATGGTCGCCTTCTCCAGCCGCGCCTCCGCCAGCGCGACCTCGGCCTGGGCAGCCTGGTAGGCGGCGACCGCTTCGTCGCGCGCCCGCAGCGTGCCGCTGCCCTGGCGGGCGAGGGTCATCGCGCGCTCGCGGTTGGCCTCCGCCAGGGTCAGGTCGGACCGCGCCTTGGCGAGCTCGGCGCGAAGGATCGCGGCATCCAGCAGCACGAGCGGCTCGCCGGCCTTGGCCCGCTCGCCCTCCTTGAAGCGGATCGCCGCGATGCGGCCGGGTATCTCCGGCGCGACGACGACGTATTCGTTGGGCTGCAAGGTGCCGACGGCCTGGATGCTCTCGGTCACCGCCTCCACCGCCGCCGGGGCCGCCTCGACGACGGTCGCCTTCGGCTCCGCGGTCTCCGCCGCTCGCGCAACGCCGGCTGACGGCCCGGCCCCTGACGCGGCCAGGAAATGGTAGGCGCCGCCCGCGGCGGCGAGCAGAGCGAACCCGGCGAACAGCCAGACGGCACGTCGATCCATTGACAACCCCGGTTGCGCCGGTCAATGCTAGACTGGACGGTATAGTCTAATTCTAGGCAAAGAGCGACCCTTGGTCAATCCGACGACGATGGCACGCCCCGCGGCGGCCGGGCTTTCGGCGCGAAAGCACGCCGCGATCGAGCGCGCCGGTACCGCGGTGTTCCTGCGCCACGGCTACGAATCCG
This sequence comes from Rhodospirillaceae bacterium, assembly GCA_050249455.1. GTDB lineage: Bacteria > Pseudomonadota > Alphaproteobacteria > MPNO01 > VGEU01 > JBFWQM01. The sequence goes on from JBFWQM010000021.1 coordinate 2,581, forward strand.
CCAGCATGGACGTCATCGCCGCCGAGGCGGGCGTCTCCAAGCAGACCGTCTACAACCACTTCCACAGCAAGGAGGCGCTGTTCAAGGCGATCGTCGAGTCGCTGAGCGCCGGCCTCCTCGCGCCCCTGGAGATGCATGAGGCGGCAGGCGCCGAGCCGCGGTCGGTGCTCGGCACGCTGGGGCGCGACCTGCTGAACCTGATGCTGCAGCCTTCGTCGTTGGCGCTCTACCGGCTGATCGTTGCGGAATCGGCACGTTTTCCGGAGCTGGGCGGCGACATCTACGCCATCGGCACCGGCCGGCTGATCGCCATGCTGGCGCGCTACCTGGCGTGGGAGACCGCCAGGGGCCGGCTCGCGGTGACCGACGCGGCGGCGGCAGCCGAGCTGTTCATCGGCATGCTGTCGGGTCGGGCGCAGCTGCGCGCCCTCCTCGGGGTCGAGGCGGCGCCCGACCCGGTCGAGATCGACCGGCGCGTCGCGCTCGCGGTGAGCGGCTTCCTCAGGATCTACGGCCCGGCGGGCGCATCCGCCTGACCGCCGCCGGAATCCGAAAGTGTGACCGCGCGGCATCGCTCGCGAGTCAACTTTGCGCCTCGCCGTCTCGTGACTTGCCGCGGCGATTGCGAGTCCCTTATTCAACCGGACGCCGGCTGATCGAAGGCCGGCGAGGGACTGAGGGAATCGCAGCGTTGATGTCGGTCGCAAGCCGGGCCGTGACGGCCCTGGCAATCCTCGGTGCGCTGGCGGGGCCCGTCGCCGCCGCCGAACTTTCCGCAGACGACGTCGGCGCCGCGCTGCGCCGGTCGCTGGACCGCGCCGTCGAGGCGAATCCGGCGGCGGTGCCGCTGCGCCAGGCCTACCAGGCGATGGGCTTCCGCCCCTTGTGGACGGGCGAGCGCGGCGGCGCGCTGGTGCGCGCGCTCAAGCAGGTCGACGTGGACGGGCTGCGCCCCGCCGCCTACGACACCGCCCGCCTCGCCCAGCGGGTGGATTCGCCGCCGGCCGCTCCGGCGGCGGCGGCCGAACTCGACCTTCAGCTCAGCCGCACGCTGGTCCGCTACGCCGGCGACGTGCGCTACGGCATCACCGACCCGCAGAAGGTGGAGCCCGAATACCACGTGCCGCACACCCGGGTGGTGGACGTGGCCGCGGTTCTGTCGGGCGCCGCGGGCGCGGTCGACATGCAGGCCTACCTCGCCGGCCTGGCGCCGCAGAGCGACGACTACCGGGCCCTGAAGAACGCGCTTGGCTATTACCGGGCGATCGCGGCCGCGGGCGGCTGGCCCAAGGTCGCGGAAGGCCCCTCGCTGCGCCCGGACGAGCGCGGCGACCGGGTGCCGGCGCTGCGCGCGCGGCTCGCGGCCGAACGGCTGGTGCCGGCCGCGAGCGAAGACCCCGAGCTGTTCGACGCCACCCTGGCGGACGGGCTGAAGACATTCCAGGGCCGCCAGGGGCTGGAGCCCGACGGCGTCCTTGGCGTGCGCACGGTGCGCGCGCTCAACACGTCGGCCGAGGCGCGGGTCGACCAGATCGTCCTCAACATGGAGCGCCGGCGCTGGCTCGACCGCGACCTCGGGCGGCTGCACATCATCGTCAACCTGGCCGACTTCTCGCTGAAGCTGGTCGACGGCGACCGCACATTGCTGGAAAGCCGGGTGATCGTCGGCACGCTGGACAACCAGACCCCGATCCTGTCGGCGCGCCTCAGCCACGTGGAGTTCAATCCGTACTGGAACGTGCCCTACGGCATCGCGCGCAAGGAGCTGCTGCCCGAGATCCAGAAGGACCTGCGCTACCTGGAGAAGAAGCGTATCCGCGTGTTCGCCCGCATCGACGGCGAGCGGCAGGAGGTCGACCCGACCCTGGTCGATTGGCGGCGCTACAACCAGAACAACTTCCCCTTCGTGCTGCGCCAGGATCCCGGCGACCTCAACTCGCTCGGCCGCATCAAGTTCGTCATCCCGAACCGGCACGACATCTACCTGCACGACACGCCGAGCCGCGGGCTGTTCCGCCGCTCGCTGCGGTCGTTCAGCCACGGCTGCATCCGCGTCGAGAAGGCGCGCGAGCTCGCCGACATCCTGCTGCAGGGCAACCGCGGCTGGACCCCCGAGCTGGTATCCGAGTCGCTAGCCAGCGAGGAGCGCCGCACCCTCGCGCTCACGCGCTCGCCAGTCGTCCACCTCGTCTACCTGACGGCATGGGTCGATTCGGAAGGCGTCATGCAGTTCCGCGGCGACCTCTACGGCCGCGACCGCGTCCTGTCGCAAGCCCTGTCGCGCCAAGCCTGATTTATCCACAGCCCGAGTCGCGTTGACCGATCCTTAACCCTGATCGGCCAGCGTATCCCGGTTGCTCCGGCCAAACGCCATCGGCTATGGTCGCCGTGCCGTTAACCATGGCGATCGACCATGGTCGGAGCACCTCGACCGCCCAGCGCGAACCACTGGAGGCCGGATGACCGGGTCCAACGACGACGGAAAGACACTCAACCGCCGCCGCGTCCTTACCTTTGCGGCACCCCTCGTACTCAGCTTCTCGCCCTTCGCCGCGGCCGCCGCGTCGCGCATCCGGGGCGAGCGGTCGATCTCGCTGCTGAACCTGCATACGGGGGAAAGCCTGTCCACCATGTACTGGCAGGACGGCCGCTACATCCCCGAGTCGCTCCGGCGCATCAACAAGAACCTGCGCGACTGGCGCAACGAGAAGCAGACGGTGATGGACCCGGCGCTGATCGACCTGCTGCACGACCTGCGCCGGCGGATGGACAGCCGCGCGCCGGTGCACGTCATCTCCGGCTACCGGTCGCCGGAGACCAACCGCGCGCTGCGCGAGGAGAGCGCTCACGTGGCGCGCAACAGCTTCCACATGAAGGGCGAGGCGATCGACATCAAGCTACCCGGGCGCGACCTGCGCGCCCTGCGGCGGGTGGCGGCGGACATGCGCCGCGGCGGCGTCGGCTACTACCCGCGCTCCGGCTTCGTCCATGTCGACGTCGGCCCGGTCCGCACCTGGTAGCGCGATTAACCGATTCGATACGGGAACCGTGCGACACCTCATCCCGCCGGCCGAAAGGCTTGGCGGCCGCGCGGTGCCTCTGCTATACAGTCGCCCCGCGGCGGTTCGGGCGCCAACCCGACCGCCTGATCCTCGGTAGCTCAGCGGTAGAGCAAGCGGCTGTTAACCGCTAGGTCGTAGGTTCGAATCCTACCCGGGGAGCCAGTTTTCAGAAACGCCGTCGAGGGATGCCTCGGCGGCGTTTCCATTTCGGTTTCGCCACAATTTCCTTCGGTGGGTCAGACCGCTGGCGGCGCTCGCCCTCCCTGACCGGGCGCTCGAAGCTTCTGTAAGCGACTCCAAAAAAGTCCAGAAACCGGCACGCGGGCTGCCCCTATGTTGAGCGCCTGAGGGCTGGGCAGAGACAACGCGAGTGTCTCCCGCGACACAAATTCACAGGTTCCTGGTTGACCGGACACTTTATTGATGCCGCGCCGGTTGACACCGACCTGCGCCGGGCGCCGCGTGCGGTCGCCACGCCAGGATCGCCCCGTCACTGACGCGGCGGGCGCCATACTGCTGGCGGAGAACTGGATTTGACGTACCGCATCCTTCTTGTCGACGACGATGCCAAGCTGGCCGATATGCTCGGGGAATTCCTCGAGCTCGACGGCTTTGCCGTCGAAAAGGTGCATGGCGGTCCGGCTTGCCTGCGCTTCGACCTCGGCGCCGTCGACCTCGTGATCCTCGACGTCATGCTTCCTGGACTTTCCGGCTTCGAGGTCCTGCGTCGGCTCCGCCAGAGCGCCGACGTTCCCGTGATCCTTTTGACCGCGCGCGGCGACGAGGTTGACCGAATCGTCGGCCTGGAAATAGGCGCGGACGATTATGTGCCGAAACCGGTCAATCCGCGTGAGTTGGTCGCGCGGATCCGCGCCATCCTGCGTCGGACCGATCCGGGCCGGCCGACGACCGCCGAGATCCTCGCGGTCGGCGAAATTCGGCTAGACCCCGCATCGCGCAACGCATGGTCGCACGACCGCAGGCTCATCCTGACCACGGCAGAGTTCAACCTGCTCGAGCATCTGCTGAGAAACGCCGGACGCATTGTCTCACGCGATGACCTTTCCGCTGCCGCCTTCGGCCGTCAGACCTCCGTCGGCGGCGCCGACCGCAACGTCGACACTCTGGTAAGCAAAGTGCGCCGCAAGCTGGGACCAGCGCCGGATCAGGACCAGCGGATAAAGACCGTGCGTAACGTCGGATACATTTTCGCGTTGCCACCGGCGCCACTGCCTTCCCAGGCCGCTCCCTGAGAGGCGCGCGGGGAGACACCGGAACGAACGACGTACCGCAGGAGCCCCGCCATCAGGCTGCGCAGCGCCCGACTAACACATGCCCGCCTGCTGGCGTCGATGGCCGTGCCGCTAGCGCTCTGCCTTCTCGGCACTTCGGCGCAGGCTGACGGCGGTTACCGACTCGGTCATGGCCTCGACGTCGGTCCATTCAACATTGCGGGCTACAGCAACCTCGTCGTAGAGGCGCCTCGCAGCCGCCCGAAGTCGTTACAGATCGACGACTTCAGCTTGTTCGTGACCGGCCATGTGGGCCGACTGTTCAACCCATTCGTCGAAGCCGAGTTCACCGGCTTCGACCTTGTCCGTTGGGACGGCGAAAGCGGGGCCGACCGCAACGGCGACCTCGTTCTCGAGCGCCTCTACAACGACTTCAGCATCGACGAGACCTTCACTGTCAGGCTCGGCAAGATGCTGACCCCTGTCGGCCAGTGGAACGAGATCCATGCCGCACCTCTTGTGCTCACGGCAGTCCGTCCCGCGGTGACCCATCGCAACTTCAGCGAATACGCCACCGGCATCGCCGCGCTTTACAGCGATCCGTTCGCGCGCAACCCCGACGTACAGGTGTACTGGCAGCCCGAGGGCGAATTTTTCGAGCGTTCGCGCGAGCTCGCCGCTCACCGCTACGAGACCGTAGCCGGCATTCACGTGAGCATGCCATTCGGCCTGCTCGACAACGTCGGAGCATCGTTCCAGTACGGAAGTGGCGACAACGGCATCGACCAAACCCTGTTCGGATTCGACTTCCGCGTCACCATGGGCCGGCTGACGTTACAAGGTGAAACGACCGCATCGCAAATCTCCAACCCCGGCAGCGCCCATGTCCGCAACGTCGAATGGGGCGGTTATGCTGCGGCGTCTTATACGCTGAATGCGCAGTGGTCGATTCACGTCTGGTACGAGGCATTCGCCGATCGGACGAACCGGACCGCGGCGCAGGACATGCTGGTCGGGTTCGGCTATCGCGTCGCGCCGGCGTCCGAGCTCCGGCTCGAGTACCTGGAAAACTTCGGCGGCGCACCGGTGAACCCATCCGGTTTTTTCGCCTCCTGGTCGGTTCTATTCTAGGATATGTCGATCGCCCGGCTGCTATTCGCGGCACTGCTCGCATGGGCGGCCTTGCTCTCCCGGGCCGCCGGTGCAGAGGCCCTTCTCGTCATCGCCAACTCGTCGGTCCAGATACCGGCGCCAATGAAGCTCGACAAGCTGGCCGCCATCTACCTGCTGCGCATCACCACTTGGCCCGATGGCCGCCGTATCGTCCCAGTCAACCGCGAGGCCCTTAGCACGGCCCGGAAGAAATTCGCTTCCGAAGTGCTGGGCGAAGACAACGCGAGTCTAGCCGCTTATTGGAGCGAGATGCACTACAAGGGCAAGCAGCCGCCGGTCGTGCAGGAATCCGAGCAATCGATGCTGGCTTTCGTGCAACGTGTCCCCGGAGCGATCGGCTATATCAGCGCATCGACGGCCCCCGACGGTGTGCATGTCATTGCGCACGTGCCGTGATCGTGGCCGACAGAGATTGAACCGGTGATCCGCGGCCTCACCAGGACAATTCCCGGGCGCATCCTCGTCGCGCTGTTGAGCATCTATATCTCGACCTATATCGCGACGGCGCTGGTGGTCTATTCCGGTGTCCGCGCATCCGTTCTCGAGTCGAATGCGACGGCACTGAATCAGCTTGCCGACCTGAAGCATCGCCAGCTCGACAGCCTGATCGAGGCGAGTGCGACGAACTTGACGGCGTGGTCACGTCTCGATGTCATGAACGACCTCGTATCCGGCGACATCGATAAACGCGTCGCCGACACGCTCGATGAGCTCAAACAGCTCTATTCACTGCCCGGCGACATCTATGCGTTCGACGCAGACGACCAGCTGATCGCCGCCACAAGCGCGGCGGCAGCGACTGTCGGACTCAAGCAAATCCCGGCACAATGGCAGCTTCGCGGCAATGCACTGAAGCTCCTCGCAAAGCAGCGCGACCCCGTTTCCGGAGATGACGTCCTGACGCTCGAAATCCCCGTATTCGGCCGATTCGATCGCGATTTCCGGATCGGTACACTCGTGCTGACCAACCCGTGGAACGCCATCCAGGCCTTGCTGTTCTCGCCTGGCGGCGGATCAATCCTGCTCGAACCGGGCTCGCCGGCGCGGGTGCTCGCTGCGGACCCTCCGAACATCGTGGGCCGCATCAATCTCGACCGGATCGATTTCGACGTGGCAACTGACGGGAGCGTGGTGGGTCGATCTCTGGCGCGCGCCGGACCAATCGCCGACTGGACCGTGTTGACGCTGCAGGGGGCGACTGCCGCCAATCGATTGTTGCAGTCGGTCGCACTTGAGCTGGCGCTGCTGGGAATCTTCCTGGCCGTGCCGATCGTCTTTCTCGGTCGCTGGCTGTCGCGACGGCTAACTGCACCGATTGCGGACCTGACACGGGTAATGGGCGCGATTGCCGATACGGACAGGCTGGACGCGCGTGCGCCTGTTCCGGATTGCGCAGAGCTGGGCTCGCTCGCACGGTCATTCAATCGCATGACCGACAACCTGGAGCGTGCAACCGACGAACGCGAAGCGCTCCTGCACGATCTCTCCGTATTGAACCAGGGCTTGGAGGCAAAGATCGCCGCGCGCACGGCGGAGCTGGAAGCGGCGATCCGCGCCCAGCGGCGCCTCATTGGCGATATCTCCCACGAGATCAAATCGCCTCTGGCGCGGCTCAGCATCGCGCTCGGTCTCGCGCGACGCGCGACGCCGGAAGACCGTCCGAGGCAGCACGAGCGCATCGAAAAGGAGATCGAATCAATCGCCGCGCTGGCCAGCGAGCTGTTGACCCTCGCGCGCCTCGAAGGCGCGGCGCCCCCTCCGCCTTTCGCGCTGCTCGATCTGCGCGAACTTGTCGACCGGGTGCTTGCCGACGCAGCCTATGAAGCACCCTCTCGGTCTGGTGACCTGTCGTTCGCCCGGCCGGCCGACAAGGTGGTCGTGTCCGGCAACGCGGAGCTGCTTTGCCGCGCGATTGAGAACATCGTGCGCAACGCCATCTTCTACACAACGCCGGGCACCGAAGTGAAAATCATTCTTGGTGACGGCGCCGCCGGCCGCATGAAACTTACCGTGGCCGACCGCGGACCCGGCGTGCCCCAGGCATCGCACGCACACCTGTTCGAGCCATTCTATCGGGTGGACGAAGCCCGCGCGCGCGAGACCGGCGGTTCGGGTGTCGGTCTCGCCATCTGCGAACGTGTCGTCCATCTCCACGCCGGCACGATCCGAGCGCGGGACAATCGGCCGAGCGGGCTCGTGGTCGAAATCGAGCTGCCCGCGTCGAATCCGCTGCAAGGGGGCGACACCGCACCCGGGCAGCCCTAACAAACCACGTTTCGCCGGTCTCTCTCCACACAACTCGACGTGTGCCTCCCCTAGGCTACCGAAATCCGGCTGCTTGAAGGAGTGAGGATCGATGCCGTTCCATAGCTGCCCCGATGGGTCGTTCGCGGAAAGGTTCCGGCCACCGATCGAAGCCGTACGATCGATGCGGCCGCGTCCCGATGCCGGCAGGGCGCCGCTTCCAATCGTGCGGATACCGCTGCATCATCCGCTCCGCACCAAGGCGGAAGCCTGCATACGCGCAGTCTACGCCAGCGCCTTCGACGCATACGACGTGGCGCTGGCGCCGCTTTTGGTCGCCTACGTCGGTGATGGCGGACAAATTCACTGCGCCGCCGGCATACGCACCGCCGCAGACGGATTCTTTTCGGAAAACTACCTCGACGCCCCAATCGAGCGAATCCTGGAACGATCTTCCTGGAAGAGCGTCGACCGGAGATCGATCGTCGAGGTTTCGACGCTGGCAAGCACAAGCGCGCGGCTGTCACCGCCTTTCGTGCAGCAAATCGCCAGGTTCGGCAGGGCGGCGGGCTTTGAATGGTCAATCTTCACCGCCACCGCACGGTTGCGCCGTCTGCTCAGCGGTCTGGGAATTCCTGTCGTGACACTCGCCGTCGCAGAGCGTTCGCGGGTCGCGGAGCCGGAGCGTTGGGGCGACTACTATATGCATGCGCCGCATGTGTGTGCCGTCGCCCGCCAATGGCTGGAGCGCAGCGCGGCCACTGACCGAAGCGCCCTGCCCCGTGGATGATCTCCAAGCGGCCCTCGCCAGGCGCGCCGCGAGTGGCAGCACGCGCACGGCGTTCGACGACGGCGCCGTCACGCTGACCTATCGTACGCTGGGTCGTCGCGTCGCCGCCGCTTCGGAGCGGCTGAGCCGCAATCTCCCGGGCGGTTCGGTCGTCGGGCTTTACGGCGAGCCGGATGCCGATTGGGTCGTCGGGCAGCTCGCCGGCTGGCACGCCGGCATGACCGTCGTGCCGTTGCCGACCTTCTTCCGTCCGGCCCAGCTTCGTCACGTGATCCGCGATGCGCGCGTTTCGCACTTACTCGCGACCGCCGATGCGGCACATGCCGCCGCGGCGCTGGGCGTGCCATTCAACACGATTGATGAGCAGGAGACGGCGCCATTCGTTCCCAATGGCGCGTCATACCGCCAGATCGTCTACACCTCGGGCAGCACCGGGGCGCCGAAAGGCGTGGTACTGGGGCCATCACAGCTTATGTGGAGCGCGCGGTCGCTCGCGCAGACCATTGGCGCGAGCGACGGCGATACCTATCTGTCGGTCCTGCCGCTGGCTGTCCTGCTTGAGACGATTTGCGCCGTGGTTATCCCGATCCTGGTGGGCGCACCGGTCCGGCTGGAGCCGGCCCTGGCGGGCCGCTTCGGAGTCGGCGACGGCCAGGCGCTTGCCGACGCAGTCAATACGCATCGGCCCACCTGCATGGTCCTGGTGCCTGACCTTCTCGCATCCTGGATCGCGGCGCTGAAGCGCGCCAAATCACGCGCCCCCGACAGCCTTCGCTTTGTCGCCGTGGGTGGCGCGCCCCTGTCGCCGCAATTGGCGGATGAGGCCTGGCGCCGCGGTGTGCCCGTACACGAAGGATACGGCCTCTCGGAATGCGGCTCGGTCGTCGCGCTGAATCGGCTGGGGGAGCGCCGCGCCGGGACCGTCGGGCGACCTCTGCCTGGCCTGGACGTCTCGATCGACGAAGGTGAGATCGTCGTGCGCGGCCCGCCGGTCATGGAGCGCTATGTGTGCGGTGCGCCAGCGGCCGGGTTCTGGCGCACCGGAGATCTCGGTGCAATCGGAGACGACGGCGTGCTGACGGTGCATGGCCGGCTCGACAACGTGATCGTAACGCCGATCGGGCGTAACATCAGCCCGGAGTGGATCGAGACGTTGATCGCCGACGATGCGCGGGTCGGAAGTTGCGTCGTCGCGCACTTCGAAGGTCCGCATCTTACCGCCATCATCGTTCCTGCGGCAGGTGTCGAGCACTGGTTTGCCACCGCGACGGCCGACGACCTCGCCGCGCTGATCGCCACCGCCTGCATCGACGTCCCGGAATACGCCCTGCCCCGACAGGTAGCGGTCGTCTCATCTTGCGACGTGGCGCCGACGGCGAGCGATCGGCGCCGGGCGGTCCTCGACGCCTATGCAGCCATGCCGCCTTGCGCCGCGACGGACGCCGGAGATCTCTGATGCCGCATCTCTACGATCGCCTACTGGTCGAAACCGAACCGGCGCGCGCCGATTTCCTGTCTATCCCGATCATCAAGCGTGCCATCGCCGGAGAGATCCCGCGTGAGCTCTACCTCGACTTTCTCGGTCAGGCATACCACCACGTCCGTCACACCTGCCCGCTACTGGCGCTCGCCGCGGCAAGAACGGACGACGCGGTCTACAGCAGCGCGCTCTTCCGCTACATCGGCGAAGAGGTCGGGCACGAGTCATGGATTCTGTCCGACATGGCCGCACTGTCCGACGGCGCGCAATCCCCGCCGCCGCCGCGCCAGCCCTGCCGAAGCATGATCGCCTACGCCTACTATTCGATTGAGCGGATCAGTCCCTATGCACTCCTCGGCATGGTCCATGTATTGGAAGGCATATCGGCCGCGCTGGCGCTGAACGTGGCAGCCGCTCTGCGTCGAACGATCAATCCGGCCGGCGGCGGCGGATTTCTCTACCTATCCTCGCACGGCGCACTCGACCTGGAACACACGGTCTTTTTCACGGAACTCGTCAATCGGCTCGATAACCCGGTCGCCGGCGAAGCCATCATCGACTGCGCGAACATGGTCTATTGGCTTTACGGCAACGTCTTCCGCGACATCGGACAATCCATGTCGGAGACGCGACCATGAAGCTCGCCGGCAGGACAGCCCTGATCACCGGCGCAGGTTCCGGCATCGGCCGTGCTGCGGCGATCGAGGCCGCACGCCGCGGCATGACCGTGGCACTGCTGGGCCGGCGGATCGAACGATTGCGCGAAACGCAGCGGGCAATCGGCAACGGAGTCGACCATCTGGTGATCCAGGCTGACGTGACCGACCCCACGGCACGCAGGGCTGTGCGCAATCAGGTCGCGGTGCGTTGGGGGCACCTCGATGTTCTGGTCAATTGCGCGGGAATTGTCGACGCGGGGCCGCTGAACGAGATCGATGATGCCGCCTTGACCCGGTTGGTGGCTACGAACGTCGTCGCACCGCTGGCCCTGACCCGTGAGTTGTGCCCTTTGCTGCGCGCCGCATCGCCGTCGCGCGTCGTAAACGTCGGTTCGATGCTGGGCGACATCGCCTATCCGCTCTTTTCGGCCTACTCAGCGTCCAAGTTCGCACTGCGTGGCTTGTCGAACGCCCTGCGTCGCGAACTGCAAGGCTTCGACGTCGGGGTCACGCTTGTTTCGCCCCGGGGCGCGCAAACCGAAACGACCGCCGCGATCGCCCGTTTCATCGAGCCCATGGGGATGACGCTCGACGAGCCCGGCGAAATTGCCCACCAGCTGTGGAATGCGGTGGAACGCGGGCGCGACAACGCCTACCCCGGCCTACGCGAGCGCCTATACGTGCTGATCGAGCGGCTGTTCCCGGCGATCATCGACAATGCGCTCTCCGTTCAGATGGCGACCAGCGGACTTTCGCATTTCATCCAGCAGTCTGCCCAGTACGAACCGCTGGCGATGCCGGCGAGTGAGCCTTCCAATGTTAGGAACCAGCCATGATCCGAAAGACGAGAGTCTTGACCGCCGTCGCCCTTGCGTTCGCGATGTTCGCCGGAACCACGATAGCGAATGCGGTCGAGCCGGGCTCGATGCCGAGTGAAGTCCTCACCCTGGCCCGCGAATGGGCACGCATCAACTATCAGGTCAAGGACGAAGCTGCGCAGGAAAAAGAATTCGCGACACTCGCCGCCCAGGCCGAAATCCTCGCCAACCGCTATCCCGACCGCGCCGAGCCGCTGATATGGGAGGGCGTGATCGCCAGCAGCCAAGCCCGCTTGGCAGGCGCCTTCAGCGCTCTCGGTTTCGCCAAGCATGCGCGGGACTTTCTGGTGAAGGCCGGCAGAATCGACTTCCGCGCGCTCGGCGGCGCCGTACCGACCAGCCTTGGCGCGCTCTACCACAAGGTTCCAGGTTTCCCTCTCGGCTTCGGTGATGACGCGAAGGCCCGGGATTACTTGGAACAGGCGGTCGCAATCAGCAGGGACGGACTCGACGCCAATTATTTCTACGGCGATTTCTTGATCGAGCAGGGCCAGTATGAGAAGGCGGCGGCCGTGCTGAGGACGGCGCTGGCCGCACCGACTGACCACAGCCGACCGATCTGGGATGCGGGGCGGCGTGCCGAGATTCGTACATTGCTCGCCGTCGTCGACGGCAAGCTCGCGGCGAACCGCTAGGCTGATGTCGTTCTGGATGACGGTCGGCGAGCAGTTGCGCCGCCCGAACGGCGGTGCCGGACGCACCGCCGGCCGCATCATGCGGTTCGTCAACGCACGTCCGAACACGCTCGCCGTTGCCGCATTGGAGGTGCGGCCGGCGGACCACGTCCTTGAGCTCGGATGCGGGCCCGGTCACGCATTGCAGTTGATGGCGAACCAGGTAGGCAACGGCGTGATCCACGCCCTCGACCCATCTGAAACGATGCTGGCGCAAGCGCGACGCCGCAATCGAGCGGCGGTCAAGTCCGCTCGGGTGCGACTGTACTGCGCAGCCGCTGAACTTATCCCGCTCGGCAGCAACAGCGTAAATAAGGTCCTGGCCGTCAACGTCGCCTACTTCTGGAGCGACCCATCTGCGGCTTTGCGCGAAATCTTTCGAGTCTTGCGTCCCGGCGGTCGCGTCTCGATATATGTAACCGATGCCGCGACGATGCGACGTTGGCGGTTCGCCGATGGCCACACCCACCGGACCTACGACGGCCAACAGCTTGCCGAGGCGCTGCGGTACGGCGGCTTCCGCCACTACAGCATCGCGATCCAGGGCGTCAGTATAGCCCGTCGCGTAACAGGCCTGATCGGGATTGCAAGCAAGTAACCGCTCTTCGCTTCCCCTGAAGAGACGTGTTCGCCGTGGCCCGAACGCCGTCGAAGGATGCCTCGGCGGGGTTTCGCGTTTCAGCCGCCGCGTCACATCCGGGCGATGATGGCGAGCAGCTCGAGCAGGCGCTCGCGGCCGCCGGGGCCGAGCATGGCAGCGAGGCGCTTCTCGTTGCGGGCCTGGATCGCCAGCGCCTCGCGCAAGGTCTCGCGCCCGGCGGCGGTCAGCACCAGCGCATAGGCACGCCGGTCGCCGGCGACCGGCTCGCGCCGGACCAGCCCGCGCTTCTCCAGCTTGTCGATCAGCGCGACGAAATTGGTGCGTTGGATGCCCAGAGCGGCGCTGACCTCCGACTGCTTGAGGCCCGGGTTCTTCTGGATCACCAGCAGGACGCTGAACTGCGCCGGCCGCAGGTCGACCGCGGCGAAGGTGCGGCTGAAGTCGTCGAACACCGCGAGCTGCGCCCGGCGCAGCAGGTAGCCGGTGTAGTTGGGCAGGTCCGCGAGGTCGACCGCCCGGTCGCCCGGCGCCGCCGTGGCGCGCGAGGCGTCGGCGCGGCGCCCAGCCGGCGCCGATCGTGTGCCAGGCGTTCGGGCCATGGTGCGTCCCTGTCGTTGCGTGCCAGCCGCGAACACTTATCCGCTTCGCGGCGGAAATGCCACAATGGGCAGACGGCTTTCCGTTGAGCGTCGCATCGATAATTGTTATCGTCCATTACATAATAAGCCAGGGAGGCAAAGGGCGATGCCGAGCCGAACCGTGCGCCGCGGCGCCGTCGCCCGCTGACGCCCCGTGGACGGCACCATCTTCCTGTTCCTGCTGCAGGACGGGGCGACCAGCGGCGCGCTCTACGCGCTGCTCGCGCTCGCCCTGGTGCTGGTGTTCGCCGTCACCCGCATCATCTTCATCCCGCAGGGCGAGTTCGTCGCGTTCGGCGCGCTGACCTATGCCGTGCTGGCGACCGGCGCGCTGCCCGGCACGGTGTGGCTGCTGGCCGGCTTCGGCGCCGCGGCGTTCGCGGTCGAGATGTGGTCGGAACGCCGCACCCTCACCGCACGCTTCGTCGCGCGCCACGCGCTGGTCAAGCTCGCGCTACCCGCGGCGGTGTTCGCCGTCGCCGCCGTGGTCGCACCGGAGAAGCCGGGACCGATCGCGGCGGCGCTGCTGACGGTCGCCATCGTCGCGCCGATCGGGCCCTACCTCTATCGCGTCGCGTTCCACCCGATGGCGGAGGCCTCGATCCTCGTCCTGCTGATCGCCGCCGTCGGCGTCCACTTCGCACTGACCGGCCTCGCGCTCCTGTTCTTCGGCGCCGAGGGCCTGCGCGCGCCGCCCTTGTGGTCGGCGAGCGTCGCGGCCGGTCCGCTGACCGTGACCGGACAGAGCCTCAGCGTCTACGCCTTCACGGCGCTGCTGATGGGCGGGCTCTACGTCTTCTTCGCCCGCACCCTGTGGGGCAAGGCGCTGCTCGCTACCGCCGTCAACCGGCTCGGCGCACGGCTGGTCGGCGTGCCGACGACCCTGGCGGGCGAGATCTCTGTCGCGCTCGCCGCGCTGATGGGCGCGGTGTCGGGCATCCTGATGGCGCCTATCACCACGGTCTACTACGACACCGGCTTCCTGATCGGGCTCAAGGGCTTCGTCGCCGCGACCATCGCCGGCCTGCTCAGCTTCCCCGGCGCCGCCGTCGCCGCGCTCGCGGTCGGCATCGTGGAGGCGTTCGCCTCGTTCTTCGCCAGCGCGTTCACCGAGATCATCGTGTTCATGCTGCTGGTGCCGGTGCTCCTCGTCCGCTCGATATTCAGCCACGCGGCGGAGGAGGACGAGTGACCGACCGCCGCGTCGCGCTCGCGGTCGCGGCGGCGGTCGTCGTCGCATTGCCGCACGCGCCGGGCTTTCCCGCCTTCGGCGTGACGCTCCTCAACTACATCGGCCTCGCGTCGCTGGTGGCGATCGGGCTGGTGTTGCTGACCGGCGTCGGCGGCCTGACCTCGTTCGGGCAGGCGGCGTTCTGCGGCTTCGGCGCGTATACCACCGCCTACCTGACCACGGTCCACGGCGTCTCGCCGTGGCTGACCCTGCCGATCGGGCTCGCGCTGACCGGCGCGGTGGCCCTGGTGCTCGGCCTCGTCACCCTGCGGCTCTCCGGCCACTACCTGCCGCTCGGTACCATCGCGTGGGGCATCAGCCTCTACTTCCTGTTTGGACGGCTCGACTTCCTGGGCCGCAACGATGGCATCGGCGCGATCCCGCCGCTGTCGATCGCCGGCTACCCGTTCTTCGACGACCGCGCGATCTACTACGTGATCTGGGCGTTCGTGCTCGGCGCCGGGATCGCCACCACCAATCTGCTCGACTCCCGAATCGGCCGCGCGATCCGCTCGTTGCGCGGCGGCGCGGTGGCGGCGGAGGCTTTCGGCGTCAACGCCTGGCGAGTCAAGCTGACCGTGTTCGTCTACGCCGCGCTGCTTGCCTCCATTTCGGGTTGGCTCTACGCCCACCTGCAGCGCGCGATCAACCCGACGCCGTTCGGCATCAACGTCGGCATCGAGTACCTGTTCATGGCGGTGGTCGGCGGGCCGGGTCATGTGTGGGGCGCCATCCTGGGCTCCGGCGTCGTGGTGCTGCTGAAGGACGTCCTGCAGCGCATCCTGCCGTCGCTGGTCGGCGCGCAGGGCAACTACGAGATCATCGTGTTCGGCGCCCTCCTCGTCCTGATGCTGCAGACCGCGCGCGGCGGCCTGTGGCCGTTCCTGCTGCGCCTCGTGCCGGCGCGCCGGCCGCCGCCGGACCCGGCGGAGGCGCCGGCGCTGCCGCGGCGCGGCGCCCTGCCGTCCGGCACGCCGATCCTGACCCTGGACGACGCCTCCAAGACGTTCGGCGGCCTGGTCGCCGTCAACGGCGTCAGCTTCACGGTGCGCGCGGGCGACATCGTCGGGCTGATCGGACCGAACGGCGCCGGCAAGACCACGACCTTCAACCTGGTCACCGGCATCCTGCCGCCGTCCGGCGGGCGCGTCCTGTTCGCCGGTCGGCCGATCACCGGCACGCCGAGCCGCGCGGTCGCCGCGCTGGGCATCGCACGCACCTTCCAGCACGTCCGGCTGCGCCCCGACATGACGGTGCTGGACAACGTCGCGCTCGGCGCCCACCTGCGCGGCCGCGCCGGGCTTCTGGCGAGCCTCACGCGCCTCGACCGCCGCGACGAGGCGCGGCTGCGCTTCGAGGCGGCGCGCAACATCGAGCGGGTCGGCCTGGGCGCGGCGATGCACCGGCCGGCCGGCAGCCTGTCGCTCGGCGAGCAGCGCATCGTCGAGATCGCCCGCGCGCTCTGCCTCGACCCGGCGCTGCTGCTGCTCGACGAGCCGGCGGCCGGCCTGCGCCACCTGGAGAAGCAGCGCCTCGCCGATCTCCTGCGCGGGCTGCGCGGCGAGGGCATGAGCATCCTGCTGGTCGAGCACGACATGGGCTTCGTGATGTCGCTGACCGACCACATCGTCGTGCTCGACTTCGGCACCAAGATCGCCGAGGGCGCGCCGGCCGCGGTGCGCCGCGACCCGGCGGTGATCGAGGCCTATCTCGGCGGCGTCGCATGACCGCGCCGCTGCTCGCGGTCGACGGCCTGTCGGTGCGCTACGGCAGGGTCGAGGCGGTGCGCGCCGTCTCGCTGGCCGTGCCGGCGGGCGCGATCGTCACCGTGATCGGCGCCAACGGCGCCGGCAAGACGACCTTGCTCAACGCGGTCATGGGCGTGCTGCCGTCCGCCGGCCGAGTCGTCTTCGCCGGCGCGCCGCTCGGCAGGCGGGCGGTGGAGAGCCGCGTCGCCGCGGGTCTCGCGCTGGTGCCCGAGAAGCGCGAGCTGTTCGCCAGCATGTCGGTGGCCGACAACCTGCTGCTTGGCGGCTTCCGCACGCCGGCCGCCGCCCGCGCTGCCGCGCTAGAGCAGGTCTATGCTCGCTTCCCGAGGCTGCGCGAGCGGGCGCGCCAAGCGGCCGGCACGCTGTCGGGCGGCGAGCGCCAGATGCTGGCGATGGGCCGCGCGCTGATGGCCCGGCCGCGCCTGCTGATGCTCGACGAGCCGAGCCTCGGCTTGGCGCCGCTGATCGTGCGCGAGATCTTCTCCATCATCGTCGAGCTGCGCGCCGCCGGCGTCGCGATCCTGCTGGTCGAGCAGAACGCGCGCGCCGCGCTGCAGGTCTCCGACCACGGCTACGTGATGGAGCTCGGCCGCTTCACCCGCGACGGCCCCGCCGCCGCGCTGGCCGAAGACCGCTCCATCGTCGAGAGCTATCTCGGCGGCGACGGCACAACTGGGGGAAGCTGACGCCAGCGGCCCGAAGCCGTGGCTGGTCCCCCGTTCTTACATCGACGTTCTGTAGAGGCGGGTTTCAAACCCGCCCGCGGCGACTGTGCGAGCGCGGGAATCGACAGCAAACCACGGAAAAAAGGGCGGGTTTGAAACCCGCCCCTACGCAACTTTGGAGAATGGCATGCAGTTCCGGTGCCGACGGGCTCCGGCCGAAACGCGTTCGATGATCGCTTACGGCACCAGCGCCCAGTCGCCATTCTTCACGGTCAGCATCACGCGGGCGCGCTCGTCGAGGCCGTAATGGTCGTCGGACTTGAAGTTGAACACGCCCTGGCTCGCGGCGATGTCCTTCTCGGTCTCGAACGCGTCGCGCAGCGCGGCGCGGAACTCCTTGGTGCCGGGCTTCGCCTTCTTCAGCGCGACCGGGACGGCGCGCTTGAGGATCGCCATCGCGTCGTAGGCATGCGCGCCGAACTGGGTGCGGGTGTCGGCGCCGAACTTGGCCTCGTAGGACTTGACGTAGTCGACCGCCGGCGGCTTGACCGGCGAGGCGTCGGGCAGCAGCTCGGCGACCACCGCGGGGCCGGAGGCGAGGATGGTACCCTCGGCCGACTTGCCGGCGATGCGCACGAAGTCCTTCGTGACCGCGCCGTGGGTCTGGTAGATCAGCCCCTGGAAGCCGCGCTCGCGCAGGCCGAGCTGCGGCAGCGCCGCGCCGGTGCCCGAGGCGCCGACCAGCACCGCGTCGGGCCGCGCCGCGACCAGCTTCAGCACCTGGCCGGACACCGAGGTGTCGGCGCGGGCGTAGCGCTCCTCGGCCACCATCTTGAGGCCCATCGGCTCGGCCAGCGACTTGAACTCCTTGACCCACAGGTCGCCCCATGAGTCGGAGAAGCCGATATAGCCGACGTTCTTCACGTTGTGCTTCTTCATATGGGCGAAGATGCCCTCGGCCATCAGCGAGACCTTCTGCGGCAGGATGAAGGTCCACTTCTCGCGGCCCGGCTGCAGCGGCACCGGCGCCATCGCGAAATGCGGCGTCTCGGTCTCGAACGCGACTCCGGCGACCGCGATGCCGCCCGGCGTGAGCGAGGAGCCGATCAGCACGTCGGCACGGTTCTCGGTCACCAGCCGTCGCGCGTTGGTGGTCGCCATCGACGGATCGCCGGTGTCGTCGAGCACGATGACGTTGAGCTTCTCGCCGCCGATCGCGGCCGGCCACAAGGTGATCGTGTTGCGGATCGGGATGCCGAGCGCGGCGCCCGGTCCGGTGGTCGAGATCGTCACGCCGATCGTGACGTCGGCCTGCGCCGCCCCGTTCAGCGCGACCGCGAGGGCGAGCGCCGACACCAGGCCGGCCAGCGTCCTGTGCGTCTTGTGTTCCATCGTTTCCTCCCTGTGTTGGCGCGGTTGCGCGCCGTTGTGGTTCAGCGCGGCGGCAGCCGCAGCGCGCCGTCGAGCCGGATCGTCTCGCCGTTGAGGTAGCCGTTCTCCACGCAATGGGCGACCAGCGCGGCGTAGTCGGCCGCCGTGCCCAGCCGCTTGGGGAACGGCACCGAGGCGGCGAGGCTTTCCTGGATGTCCTGCGGCAGGTTGCCGAGCATCGGCGTGTGGAAGATGCCGGGCGCGATCGCCAGCACGCGGACGCCGAACTGGGCCAGCTCGCGCGCGATCGGCAAGGTCATCGAGACGATGCCGCCCTTCGACGCCGCATAGGCCGCCTGGCCGAGCTGGCCCTCGTACGCCGCCACCGAGGCGGTCGAGACGATCACGCCGCGCTCGCCGTCCGCCAGCGGCTCGAGACCGACCATGTCGGCGGCGGCGAGCCGGATCGCGTTGAACGTGCCGATCAGGTTGACGTTGATCACCCGCGCGAAGTCGGCGAGCGGCATCGGCCCGTTGCGCGTCGAGACGCGCCCGGCGACGCCGATGCCGGCGCAATTGACCAGGATGCGGGCGGGGCCGTGGGCGGCGCGCGCCTCAGCCAGCGCCGCCTCCATGCCGGCCGCGTCGGTGACGTCGCAGCGCACCGCAGCGCCGCCGATCGACTGCGCTACCGCGCGCGCAGCGTCGGCGTTGAGGTCGAGCACCGCGACCCGCGCGCCGCCGCCGGCGAGCCGCCGCGCCGTCTCCGCCCCCAGGCCGGAGCCGCCACCGGTGACCAGTGCCGCGATGCCGTCGAGCTTCATCTCGCTCTCCTCAATGGGTGGTGGGGCGGCCGGCGTCGGGGTTCTCGACCAGGAGCGCGATCCCCTGCCCGCCGCCGATGCAGGCCGACGCCAGTCCGTAGCGCAGGCCGCTGCGGCGCAGCTCGCGCGCGACGGTCACGGCCAGCCGAACGCCGGTCGCGCCGAGCGGATGGCCGATCGCGATCGCGCCGCCGTTGACGTTGACCTTGTCCTCGTCGAGGCCGAGCTCGCGGCAGCACGCCATGATCTGGGCGCCGAACGCCTCGTTGATCTCGATGCGTTCGACCCTGTCGAGCGCGACGCCGGCACGGTCGAGCACGGCGCGGATCGCCGGCACCGGACCGATGCCCATCACCTCCGGCGGCACGCCGACCGCGGCGGCCGCGACCAGGCGGGCAAGCGGCGCTGTGCCGGCACGCCGCGCGTGATCGCCGGATGCGACCAGCGCCGCCGCCGCGCCGTCGACGATGCCCGACGAGTTGCCGCCGGTCTGCACGCCACCGAACGCCGGCTTGATCTGCGCCAGGGCCTCGACCGGCGACGGCCGGACGTGGGTGTCGGCGGCGACCGACTTGTCCCTGCCGCGCAGGCGGATCTGCCGCGGGTTGTAGCCGTCGCACGCGAATTTCTCGTCGGCGACGGCGACGATTTCGCCCGCCAGGAAGCCGTCCTGCTGCGCCGCCAGGGCGCGGTCGAAGCTGCGCGCCGCATAGGCGTCGACCTCCGGCCGGGTGATCTGGTAGCGCCGCGCCAGCTCCTCCGCCGTGTCGCCCATGGTCTTGCCCGGCGCGGGGTCGAGCAGCGCCTCCCACAGGAAGTCCTTGAACTCGACCTGGCCCATGCGGAAGCCGCCGCGGTGGGTGTAGGCGGCGATCGGGTTGCGGCTCATCGACTCGGCGCCGACGCACAGCGCCACCTCGGCGCGGCCGAGCGCGACCGCGTCGGCGGCCTGCGACAGCACCTCGATCCCGGTGCCGCACACGCGCTGGACGTGGTGCGCCGGCACCTCGACCGGCACGCCGGCATAGAGCCCGACATGGCGCGGCAGCATGAAGGCATCGAAGCTCGCCTGCGCCATCGAGCCGGTGATGACCGTGCCGACGGCCGCCGGATCGGTGCCGGCGCGCCGCAGCACCTCGCGCGCCACCTTGATGCCGAGGTCGATCGGCGACACCAGCGAGAACGCGCCGTTGTAGTCGACGAACGGCGTGCGCACGCCGGCCAGCAGCCAGGCGTCGTCCCATGCGGCCGCGACCGCCCTTGCCATCTCAGCCCTCCTCCACGATCGACAATGTCCGCGCCGACGGCACGTCGGCGTAAAGCTCCCCGACCAGCCCAGCGCGGTGCTCCAGCACCGCGCGCTGGTTGATCGACCCCTTGTCCGTCACCTCGCCGGCATCGATCGACGGGTGCTCGTCGAGCAGCATCGCGCGCGCGACCCGGTTGGACGAGCCGGTCGCCGAGGCCGCAAGCGTCGTCAGCCGGTCGCGCACGACCCGGCGCAATTCCGCGTGCGCCATCATCGCGGCAAGCGGCGCCTCGCCGCACAGCGCGCCGCAGGCGTCGAGGTCGGGCAGGAGGATCGCCGTCACGCGGTCGCGGTCATGGCCGGCGATCACCACGTCGCGCACATAGGGCGCGCAGGCCGCGATCACCGCCGCGCGCAGCGGCCCGACGCTGACCCAGGTGCCGGTGGAGAGCTTGAAGTCCTCCGACAGCCGGCCGTCGAACACGTAGCCCTGGCGCACGTCGCGCGGGTCGGCCGGGCGCAGCGCGTCGCCGAAGCGGTAGAAGCCCTCGTCGTCGAACGCCGCCGCCGTCAGCTCGGGCTGGCGCCAGTAGCCGGGCGTGACGTTGGGGCCCCTGACGCGGGCCTCCAGCTTGCCGTTGACCGGGACGAGCTTGAGCTGGACGCCCGGCACCGGCAGCCCGACCCTGCCCGACCGGCTGGTCTCGGGCGACACCGACAGAGCGAACGGCGCGGTCTCGGTCGCGCCAAGGCCGGTCATCATCGGGACCTTGCGCCCGACCGTCGCGACCGCGAGCTCGTCGAGCGCTGTCCAGATGTGCCCGGCGAGGCCGGCGGCGGCATAGAACGTCATCTGCAGCCGGCTGTAGAAGCGCTCGCGCAGGACCGCATCGTCGCGCAGATGCGGGATGATCGACTCGTAGCCCTTCGGCACGTTGAAGTAGACCGACGGGGCCACCTCGCGCAGGTTGTCGATGGTGGCGGCGATGCCCTGCGGCGTCGGCCGGCCGTCGTCGATGTAGAGCGAGCCGCCGTTGAACAGCACCAGCCCGACATTGTGGTTGCCGCCGAAGGTGTGGTTCCACGGCAGCCAGTCGACGATGGTCGGCGGCTCGTCCTGCATGAAGGCGAAGACGTTGCGGATCATCGTCTGGTTGCTGCACAGCATGCGCTGCGTGTTGATCACCGCCTTCGGCTGGCCGGTCGAGCCGGAGGTGAGCAGAAACTTGGCGATGGTGTCGGGGCCGACCGCCGCATGCGCCCGGTCGACCGCGGCGGTCGGCGCCGCCGCCAGCGCCGCAAGGTCGGTCGCGACTTCGATGCCCGGGGGCACCGCCGCGGCGAGCGCGCGCGCATAGGCCTCGCCCTCGGCGAACACCAGGCCGGGGGTCAGCAGCGCGATGGCGAACTTGAGCTTGCCGAAGTCCTGCGACACCAGCGAGTAGGCCGGCGACACCGGGCAGTACGGGACGCCGACATAGTGCGCAGCCAGCGCCAGCATCGCGTGGCCGATGCTGTTGCCCGACAGGATCAGGAGCGGGCGTTCCGCCGACAGCCCGCGGTCGATCAGCGCCTGGCCGAGCCGGCGCGCCGCGACGCGGGCCTCGGCATAGGTCAGCGTCCGCCAGCCGCCGCCGGCGGCGCGCTCGGCAAGGAACACGCGGTCCGGCGCGACGGCCGCCCAGTGCTCCAGCCGGTCGGTCAGCCGCGGCGGGTAGACCGCAATATCCTCCACCGGCGTGACCAGTACGCTGCCGTCGGCGCGCCGCTCCACCGCGACGTCGCTGTTGCGGATGCGAATGTCGTGCGACGCCTGGAGCGTCTGAACACCCATCGGCTCCTCCCCGCCGGCCGTCCTTTGCGACGGCTCTGTCGTTTCGTCGTTGCGTCTCGTTACGCTACGTCTTCGCCCCGCGGGCCGGAACGACCTTCGCGGCGCGCTTGTCGAGGAACTCGCGGATGCGCCGCTTCGCCTCGCCGTCCGACTGCGCGATCGCCGACATCATGGCCTCGGCGAGCAGACCTGCAGACGGGTCGGATTCGGCGATGCGCGGCAGCGCCTGGATCACCGCAAGGTTGGTCATCGGCGCGTTGCCGGCGATGCGGTGCGCCAGCTCCAGCGCCTTGGCATGGCCGGCCCCGGCATCGACGAGGTATTGCGAGAAGCCGAGCGCCAGGCCTTCCTCGGCGGTATAGGTCCGGCCGGTCAGCATCATGTCCGCCATCCGCGCCACCCCGATCAGCCGCGGCAGCCGCACCGACGCGCCGCCGCCGACGAAGATGCCGCGCGCGCCTTCCGGCAGCGCATAATACGCCGTCGGCTCGGCGACGCGGATATGGGTCGCACAGGCCAGCTCCAGACCGCCGCCGATCACCGCGCCCTTGAGCACCGCCACGACCGGCACCGCGCCGAACTGGATGCGGTCGAACGCCCGGTGCCACGTCATGGAATGGGCGAGCCCTTGCGCCGCGTCGCGTTCGGCCAGCGCCGACAGGTCCACGCCGGCGGAGAAGTGATCGCCCTCGGCCTCGATCACCGCTGCCCGGACGTCGGGGCCGGGGTGCGCGAACACCGCCTCCAGCCCGGCGATGGTCGCGTCGTCCAGCGCGTTGCGCTTGGCGGTCCGGCACAGCCGCACCACCAGGACGGGGCCGTCGCGCTCGACGGCGAGCGAGCCGGGCAGGTCGAACGATGTCGCGCCGTTGCCGCGCACCGGCGGTTCTCCGACAGGTTATAATAGTTATCTCTTATAACTTTTTATGGCCGGCTCGGTCAAGCGGACCCGTGGCCTCACCCCGCCCTGCATGCGCGCACCTGCCCGAATATCGAAAACGCCGCCGAGGGAAGCCTCGGCGGCGTTCGCATCTCACGACGATGATCGGGCCGGGCTGCGCCCGACCGGCTTCCGTCCGCGTCAGGCCGCGGCGCGCGACCAGCGCCGCAGCAGCCCGGCGCCCGCGACGCCACCCAGCAGCAGCATCCAGGGCGCCGGCTCAGTTACCAGCTGCAGGTCGAGGACATAGTTGGCCGTGCCGCCGCTGGTGTCCTGGATCCAGAACGAATAGTCGCCCGGGCCAAGCGGCGGCAGGAAGCCGGTCGCGCCGAGACCGGCGGCGCCGATGGCGGGCAGGAGGTCGGTGCCGATGTTGCCGGCGTTGAAAAGGACGTAGCCGAGAAGGCCCGCGGCGCTGCCGCCGGCGCCGTCGGCGGTGACCGTGTCGCCCGCCTGGATGCCGAGGAACGTCAATTGCCCGCCCGGCGCGCCCGGCGCCGCGTTGGTGCCCGGCAGCACGACCAGGTGCGCCAAGGCCAGACCGACCGGCACCGTGAAGGTGAAGTAGTCCTTGGTGTTCGGCACGGTGTCAGCGCCGGTGGTGCCGATGACCTTGTTCGACCCTTCCCCCACCGTCACCGCCGTCGGGCTGGCGCCGGTATTTGAGAAGTCGCCGGAAATGGACTCGTCGTACACCACCGCCGCCTGCGCGCCGGACCACGCCAGGACCGACGCTGCAACGCAGCCTGCAAAACGCATCATCTTCTTAGCCCCCGATGTCCCCTCTCACCGCCCGCGGCGGCCGGCCACACCCTAGGAGGGTTCGTCGGCACAAACAATCGCAAGCACCGCTGCGGTCCGGCAGCCATGATTTACCGCGGAAATGCCGCTCTCTATACTTGAGCGATTGCAGGATCGAAGACCGGCGGACGCAACGCGGGCGCGCCGGCGGCGAAGGAGCGAGGGGCAAATGACCAAGACCGGGGCCGACCACGTGCGGTCTCTCCGCGACGGCCGCGAGGTCTATGTCAACGGCGAGCGGGTTCACGACGTCACCACCCACCCCGCCTTCCGCAACGCCATCGCCACCGTCGCGGCGCTGTACGACTACCAGGCCGATCCGGCGAACATCGAGCGCATGACATTCACCTCGCCCACGACGGGCGAGCGCGTGAGCCGCGGCTGGCAGCTTCCCGACTCGCTCGAAGCGCTGCAGTCGCGCCGCCGGGCGCTCACCGAGTGGGCGAAGCTTCACTACGGCTTCATGGGCCGATCGCCGGACTGCATCGCCTCCGGGCTATCGGGCATGCGGATGGGCTGCGACATCCTGGCCGGCATCGACCGCAAGCGGGCCGACGCGGTGCGCGGCTACTACGAGTTCGCGCGCGACAACGACCACTTCGTCACCTACGGCGTCGTCAATCCGCAGGCCGATCGCTCCAAGGGCGCGTCAGAGCAAGGCGACGAGTTCCACTCGGTCGCCGTGGTCGACGAGGACTCGGAAGGCATCACGGTGCGCGGCGGCAAGATGCTTGGCACCTCCGCCATCATGGCCAACGAGGTGTTCATCGGCAACGTCGTGCCGCTGCGCGAGGGCGAGGAGAAGTACGCCGTCGCCTTCTGCGTGCCGATCGAGGCCAAGGGCCTCAAGATCTTCTCGCGCAAGTCCTACGAACAGTCGGCGACGTCGGCCTTCGACAACCCGCTGTCCAGCCGGCTGGACGAGAACGACGCGGTGTTCTGGATGGAGGACGTCAAGGTGCCGTGGGAGCGGGTGTTCGCCACCCGCGACATCAAGATGTCGCGCGACATCTTCCACGCCACGCCGGCGCACACCTGCCATAACTACCAGTCGCAGATCCGCCTGGTGGTGAAGCTGCAGTTCCTGCTCGCCGTCGCGCGGCGCATCGCGGAGGTCAACGGCGTCATCGCCTTCCCGCAGGTGCGCGAGACCTTGGGCAAGCTCGCCGCGCAGGCGACGATGGTCGAGGGCCTGCTCAACGCGATGGAGACCTGCGGCCAGCCGACCGCCGACGGCACCTACTACTACCCGAGCCGGCAGTATCTCTACGCCGCGCTGTGCGTCACCCAGACGCTGTACAACGCCTATGTCACCGACATTCGCGAGCTGGCCGGCGGCGGCCTCATCATGCTGCCGTCATCGCTGGAGGACTTCGCGAGCCCGCTGATCGCGCCCTACATCAGGAAGACCCAGCGGTCGGGCATCACCGACGCCGAAGGGCGGGTGAAATTCTTCAAGCTGGCGTGGGACGCGCTGGGCTCCGAGTTCGCCTCGCGGCATGCGCAGTACGAGATGTTCTACGTCGGCGCGACGTTCGTCGCGCGCGGCTACATGTACAACAACTATCCATGGGCGGCGCCCGCCGCGATGCTGGACGGCGCGCTCGATGGCTACGGGGTCGACAGCGAGCTCGCGAAGCTCGGGAAGTCCGCCGCCGACACCGCGGGCTGACCGCCCGCAGGCGATCCTCGCCGGGCGGACGAGAGGCGCCTGAGCCCTAGAGTAGCCGCGGCAGGGTCGTGACGATCTGTGGAAAGAACGTGAACAGCGTCATGCACAGAAGCGTCACCCAGACATAGGCCCACGAGGCGCGGAAGATCTCGATCAGCGGCATGGTCGGCACGGCACCGCCGAGGGTGAAAAGCAGGTATCCGAACGGCGGCGTCATGCCGCCGAGGGTGATGTTGAGCAGGAACTGCAGGTAGAACCAGATCGGGTCGAAGCCCAGCGCGTTGATCAGCGGGTTGTAGATCGGGATCAGGATCAGCATCAGCCCGATCTGGTCGATGAACATGCACAGGATGAACGGCACCAGCATCATGATGAAGAACATCACCCACCGGTTGAGGCCGAGCGCGGCGGTCACCTCCCCCAGCGCCTGCGTCGCGCCGGTATAGGCCAGCGCCTGGCCGAACAGGATGGCCGAGGCCATGATGATCAGGATGACGGCGGTCAGCTTGGCGGATTCGCCGACCGCCTCGAACAGCATCCGCCAGCTCAGCCTCCCGTAGTACCAGGCGGTGGCGATTGCGGCGAAGACGCCGGTCGCCGCCGATTCCGACGGGGTCGCGATGCCGAGCATGATCAGCCCCAGCACCGAGAAGATCACGAAGCCGAACGGCAGCAACTGGCCGATCGCCGCCAGCTTCTCGCGCCAGGGGACGTCGACGTGGTCCTCCTGCGGCGCGAGAGCGGGGTCGAGCCGCACCCGTACCAGCGTGTAGGCGGTATAGGCCGCAGCCAGGATCAGGCCGGGCAGGACGCCGGCGATCAGCAGCGCGGCGATCGAGACGTCGGCGAGCGAGCCGACGATGATGGCGAGCACGCTGGGCGGGATGATCGGCGCCAGCATCGCGCCGGCCAGGATCGTCCCTGCCGAGAGTTGGCGGTCGTAGCCGCGTTCCAGCATCACCGGCATGACCGACCGGCCCAGCATCGCGCAGACCGCGATGCCGGAACCCGACAGCGCGCCCATCATCGTGGACAGCGTCATGGTGAGCACGTATTGCCGGCCGCGGATCCGCCCGATCAGCCTGTCGTTGGCGGCCAGCAGCACCCCGATGGAGCCCGAGCGGAACAATATCTCGCCCATCAGGATGAACATCGGGATGGTCGTGAGCGACAGCAGCGTCGTCGTGTCGTAGAAGCTGTTCGCGTACATGCCGAACGCCGCCGGGCCGAACAGCGCCAGCACGGCGATCGAGATGATCACCATGAAGCAGATGAAGACCGGCAGCCCGGTCAGGAACAGCACGGTCACCAGGGCGAAGCCCCCGATGAGCATCCACCACCAGCTCATGGCGTCGCCCGCGGAATGAGGCGCAGGCGCGGGTTCGCAGGCCGGCCATCGAAGGCGAGGCGCAGGAACCACAGCGCCGACATGGCGAAGCCGAAGGTGATGAACGACGACGCCCACCACTTCGGGAACTGGATGTTGCCCTCGGTGTAGATGAAGTCCGCATACTGCCGGACGTTCTCGTCGAAGCTCATCACCGTCGCGAAGCTGCAGACCAGGAATCCGACCGCGTTGACCGCCGCGCGCAGCGGCCGCGACCAGGCCGGCAGCAGCTGGAAGACGAGGTCGACGGCGATGTGGTTCACCGCGCGCGTCGCATGCGGCAGCAGCAGGAACACGGTGACCAGCAGGAGATGGGCGACCGTCACGCTGGCCCACGCCGTCGGCGCGCTGAAGAAGTAGCGCGCGAAGACCTCGAAGAAATAGCTCGCGGCCATGGCGAACAGGGCCGCCGCCCCGAGGACGTAGCCCGCGTCGGTCAGCCAGTCATGCAACCGGCCGAGCGTTGCGAGAGCCCTGCCCACGGGGCGGAATTTCCGGAACCGGCGGCGAGCCGGGCGCGCCTAGAGCGCGTGCCCGCTCTTCTTCGCCAGCTCGTGCAGCCGCTTCGCCGCGTCCGCCGAGCCCTTGTGCTCGGCCGCGACCTCCCACAGGCCGCCGTAGTACTTCGCCATCGTCTCGTCGAACTTGGCCTTGTCGATCTTGGTCTCGATCATTCCGAGTCCGGCCATCTTGGCGACGTCGGACTGGACCTGCTTGTCCATCGCCTCCATGCCCCAGTACTCCGCCTTCTTCGCCTCTTCGACCAGGAGGTTGCGGTCGGCCTCGCTCAGCGCCTTGAACTTGTCCATGTTCATGGTGAGCGTGTAGGAGCTGTGGCCGAAGGTCGGGCGCGTCATGTACTTCGCGATCTCGTACCACTTGAAGTCGATCGCGCCGTTGACCGGCCATGCCGCGCCGTCGATCACGCCGCGCTCCAGCGCCGTGTAGATCTCGCCGCCGGTCAGCAGCACCACGGTGCCGCCCAGCGCCTTGATGAACGGCTCGTAGGTCTTGGTGCCGCGCAGCTTGAGGCCGGCGAGGTCGCCGGACGGGCCGATCGGCTTCTTCAGCACGACCTGGTAGGCCCCGGTGTCGGCGGCCTCGCCGAACACCAGCGCGAGCAGCTTCAGGTTGAAGCGCTGATAGTCCTTGTCGAAGATGTCCATGATGCCGTTCTCGCGCCAGCCCTTGGGATCGGGCTTCATGGCGTAGGCGGCGATGCCGAGCGACGTCGTGCCGGAATGGTAGACCTGCGTGGTGAACATCAGGTCGAACAGCCCGCGCGAGGTCGGCTGCAGCTGCTCGGCCGGCTTGGCCACCTCGGGCCCGTTGATCTTGATCGTCAGCTTGCCGTTCGAGGCATTCTTGACCCGCTCGGCCAGTTCCACGACGACCAAGCGCGAGGCGGTCTGCCGCGCGTCGAACCCGTTGATGAGGCGAAGCTCGGTCTGCGCGTTCGCCGCCAGCGGCAGGACGGCGAGACTGGCACAGGCCACGACGCGCGCGAAGCTACGCTTCTCCCACATGGCAACCTCCCGAATGTTTTTCCTTATGCCCAGGGTTGTCCCCGGTGCCGCGCAGAGGATAGCAGAGTTGCCCGGCCGATGTCAGTTTCGGAACGATCGTGCCAGCGGCATTTCGCGCGTGAGCGGCCTGCGGTACCGCCTAATTGCCCATTGCGGCGCGGGCCGCTAAGCTGCGGTCTGCCACCGGGGCCGATCCGGAGAAGTCGCGGCAGAAGAAGGACCGTCGCAGGCGGCCGGCCATGGAACATGCGAGCGTCGAACGGCGTCTCGCGGCGATCATCGCCGCCGACGTCGTCGGCTACAGCCGATTGATGGGCGTCGATGAGGTCGGGACCCTCAGCACGCTGAAGGCGCACCGGTCAGCTCTGATCGACCCGGTCGTTGCAGCGCATCACGGGCGCCTGGTCAAGACCACCGGCGACGGCCTCCTGCTCGAGTTCGGCAGCGTAATCGACGCCATCGTCTGCGCGGTGGCGATCCAGCGCGGCATGCTTTCGCGCAATCTCACGGTGCCGGAAGACAGACGGATCGTCTATCGCATCGGCGTCAACATCGGCGATGTCATCATCGACGGCGACGACATCCTCGGCGACGGCGTCAACGTCGCCGCGCGGCTGGAGGCGCTGTGCGAACCGGGCGGCATCTGCATCTCGCGCGCGGCGAACGAGCAGGTGCGAGACAAGCTGTCGCTGTCCTTCGCCGACCTCGGCGAACACACGGTGAAGAACATTGCCCGATCGATCGGCGTGTACGGCCTCGCCGCGAAGGACATCGCGACGCTGCCCGAGGAAATGGTCGCGCCCGTTCTGCCCGGGCCGGCCGCGGCATCGCGCACCGCGCGCAGGAGATGGGCCGTCGCAGCCGCGGCCGGCCTCGCCGTTGTCGCTGGCGCGGCGGCATGGTGGTTGTCCGGCGGCAGTCCCGCGACGGCGCCCGAATCAATCGAGCGGCAGCTCGCAACGGCGCTCGCCCAGGCCCTCCCAGCCAAGCCGGCGCCGTACGGCGTAGAGACCGCGGCAGCCTATATGAAACTTCAAGCGCACCGGGCGATCGCCATCGCCCGCCAAGCTGGCGGCACCTGGCGTACCGGGAACTGGCCGTCCCGCGAGGATGCCGAGGAAAAGGCGCTGGAGCGATGCCAGATCGTCTACGACGAGCCGTGCGTTCTGGCCGCCTCGGACGATGCGATGGCGCCGGCCGGCGCCGACGGTAGCCGGCTGGCACGCGACATGGCGCGTGTCCGCTACGCCGGCCTGTTCAACCCGGAACGGATCCCGGCGCTGCGCCCGGCCGTTTCGCGCCGGCCCGATATCGAAGCCTATCCCACGATGCAGGGTGCGAAGGCCGTCGCCCTGCATGTCGGCGGCACGCTCGCCGTCGCCACCGGCGCCGCCACTCAGCGCGCGGCGGAAGAACAGGCGCTGCGCGCGTGTAACGGCGATCCGCAGCGCAACCGCGCCGAAGGCCCATGCCTTCTTTACGCGGTCGGCAACCAGGTCGTGCTGCCGCTGCGATCGACCGCGCCGATCAATGCGCCGGTTGCTGCGAGCCCGCCGGCATCGCCCGCCGCAGTCCCGGCCGACGGCCGCGATGCGGTCGCGGATGCGCTGCTCGCGGCCCTGGCGCGCATCGCGCCGGCCCAAAGCCCGGCCGCACGCAAGGCGCAGGTCCAGGCCTACCTCGGCTCGCCCGCGCACAAATCCATCGCCGCACATCCGCCTGCCAGCACCTGGCGCAGCTCCGGACAGGCCAGCGCGCCGCTCGCCGAGGAGCGCACCCTTGAAGGCTGCGAGGCCCGGTACGGCGCGCCCTGTGTCCTGGTCGCGGTGAACGACACCTTATCGTCCGCGCCGGCCGACGGCGATCGGGCGCGCCGGCCAATGCCACGCGCGCAATATGACGGGGCGTTCGATCCGATGCAGATTCCTGCGGCCGGCGACGCCCTGCGCCGGCGGACGGACGTCATGGCCTATCGCGACGCGGCAGGGCCGAAGGCGGCGGCGTTCCATCCGTGGGGTCGCCTGTTCATCACGACCGGCGCCGCGACCCAGCGGACGGCGGAAGAGCAGGCGCTGGCAGCGTGCAACGCCGACCCGCAGCGAAACGGCCAGGCCGGGCCCTGCCTGCTCTACGCCGTCATGGACCAGGTCGTGCTCACGAAGCGCCTGACCGGGCCGTCGACGCCGGCGCTCGGCGCGCCATAGCCGCCACCTTGCTCATGCCAGCATGCGCAGCTTGGGCTCGCGGTCCCAGTAGCGCTTCGCCGCCGCCTTCACGAAGCCGGCGTCGATGCCCACCACCCCGGCGTCGGCCTCGACCCCCGCCTTGTCGAGCAGCGGCTTGGCGTCGGGGTTGTGGCCGATCGCCTTGAGGTGGCCGAACGCGTCCATCAGCCACTGGATGGCGGCGCCCTCGGCCAGCAGCGTCTTCACCGCGGGCGGCGCCAGCACGACGGCGACCGCATCGAAGATCTGCGACGGCGAGCCGAGGAGCTGGCCGTCCGCCTTCACCGCCTTGCCGTCCGACAGCTTCACCCCGCCGACCTTGGGCGCGACCAGCACCGCCGTTGCTCCGGCCTTCTCCACCGCCGACTTCAGCGTCGCGAGCGCCGATGCGTCGGTGCCGTCGGCGATCAGGATGCCGACCGCGCGGCCCTCCAGCGTGTCCATCATGTTGCGGTGGATGCTGAGCGCCGGCGACGGGTCCATGTCGATCGGCGCGCGCGCCGCCGGCGCCTTCTCCGGCAGGTCGATGCCGAGGCCGTCGGCGACCCGTTTCGCCAGGCCCTCGTCGACATTGCGCAGGTTGGCCACCATGCGCGGCCGCACCTGCTCCAGTTCGACCTTGGACAGCTCGAAGACGAAGGCCGACGCGATGTGCGCCTGCTCCGCCGGAAGCTGCGACTTCCAGAACAGCCGGGCCTGGCTGTAGTGGTCGGCGAACAGCTCGGCGCGCACGCGAAGCTTGTTGCCCTGCTCGTCACGCTCGGCGCGGCCCACGAAGGTGCGGAACCCGGTGGCCGGGCATTCGCGCGGGCCGCCCTCCTCGCCATGCGCGGCGAGGCTGTTGGGCTCGTAATTGGCGCGGCCCTTGGGCACCGCCATCTGCATCTGGCCGTCGCGCTGGAAATTGTGGAACGGGCACTTCGGCGCGTTGACCGGGATCTGGTGGAAGTTGGCGGTGCCGAGCCGCGACTTCTGGGTGTCGAGGTAGCTGAACAGCCGGCCCTGCAGCAGCGGGTCGTTGGTGAAGTCCACGCCGGGCACGACGTTGGCCGGGCAGAACGCCACCTGCTCGGTCTCGGCGAAGAAGTTGTCCGGGTTGCGGTCGAGCACCAGGCGGCCGACCTTGCGGATGGGCACGACCTCCTCCGGCACGATCTTGGTCGGATCGAGCACGTCGTAAGGCTGCGCGTCGGCGAAATCCTGGTCGAACAGCTGCAGCCCGAGCTCCCACTCCGGGAAGTCGCCGGCCGCGATCGAGGTAAAGAGGTCGCGGCGCTGGTAGTCGTTGTCGGCGGCCTGCAGCTTCAGCGCCTCGTCCCACACCGTCGATTGCAGGCCGAGCTTCGGCTTCCAGTGGAACTTGACGAAGGTCGACTTGCCGTCGGCATCGACCAGGCGGAAGGTGTGGACGCCGAAGCCCTCCATCATGCGGAACGACCGCGGAATGGTGCGGTCCGACATCGCCCACATCAGCATGTGGGTGGTCTCTGGCATCAGCGACGCCCAGTCCCAGAAGGTGTCGTGCGCGCTGCCGGCCTGCGGGTAGGCGCGGTCGGCCTCCATCTTCACCGCGTGCACCAGGTCTGGGAACTTCATCGCGTCCTGGATGAAGAACACCGGGATATTGTTGCCGACAAGGTCCCAGTTGCCTTCCTTGGTGTAGAACTTGACCGCGAAGCCGCGTACGTCGCGCGGGGTGTCGACCGACCCGGCGCCGCCCGCGACGGTGGAGAAGCGCACGAACACCGGCGTCTTCTCGCCCGGTCGCTGGAACAGGTCGGCCTTGGTGACGTCGGCGAGCGACTCGGTGGGTTCGAAATAGCCGTGGGCGGCGGAGCCGCGGGCGTGGACGATCCGCTCTGGGATGCGCTCGTGGTCGAAATGAAAGATCTTCTCGCGCAGCACGAAGTCTTCCAGCAGCGTCGGGCCGCGCGCGCCAGACTTCAGGCTGTTCTGGTTGTCGGAGACGCGGATGCCCTGGTTGGTGGTCAGGTGCCCCTCGCCGCCGTGCGGCCCCTTCTCGGGGATGTGCTGGTGGGTTTCGCCGCCCTGGCCCCTGTCGGTCGTGAATCCGTTTTCCCGCGCCATCGCCAATCCCTCAGTTGGATGCGTCGGGCTTAGAACCATTTCAGGAAGCAAGTGGTTCCACGTTGCGCGCACGCCGCCGGGCGCGACGTGCGTCGCCCGGCCCCCGCGAGTCTGCTAATGAAAGAGATGCAGCGCGCACGCCCGAATGACCCCTGCCCTGCCGCCGGTCGGCAGCGGCGATGACGGCCGACCTGATCTTGGTCGGCGGCGGGCTCGCCAACGGGCTCATC
>JBFWQM010000022.1:0-35475 GCA_050249455.1 Rhodospirillaceae bacterium
TCGATCTCCCCGGCGGCCAGCAGGCGCGCCGCGCGAGACTCGGCCAGGTCACAGACGATCGTCCCGCCGAGGTTGAAGACGGCATCGCCGAACGCGGCAAGCGGCCGCTCTGGCAACCCGGGCGCGCAGCGCTCGACGATGTCCAGGGCGGCGTTCATGTCCGCATCGAGTCGGGTCCTGCACTCGGCCAGCGAGTAGACCTTGCCGCGCTCCACGTTGGTCGTGGACCCCCAGCACGTCGTGAGAATGCCTGGAGGGTCGACATAGGCCACTTGGCGCAACCCTTCCGCGGCCATCGCCAGCGGGATCGCGAGAGCGAGCGCGGCGGCGCGGCGGTCCACGTCAGCGAATCATGTGCCGGATGAGCGCCACCACGGCAAACGCGATGGCGACCGCGACGAAGCCGGCGACCCAGCGGTCCCGGCCAGGCGCGCGCCAGCGCTGCCACAGACTCGACGCTCTGCGCTGCCGGTTGAGTTCGTCCACCTGGGCCTGGATGCGCTCGCGCATGTCGGGCATGTCCTCGGGCTGGGTCACGTCACTCCTCCTCGCCGCCGCCGGGCTCGTACTTGTTCAGGCGCCGCCGCAGCGCCTCGACCTGAGCGGTCAGGCGGTCCACCTGCGCATGCAGACCGGAGATCTCCTGCTCGCGTGTGGCGATGCGAAGGTCGCGCGCGCGGATCTGGTCGGCCTGGTCGTCCAACTGGCGACGCAGGTCGGCGATCTTCATCTCGAGCAGCTCGCGATCCTTGACCGCGTTCTCCAGCTTCGCGGCGTTGACTTCGAGCTTCGCCTCGAGGGCGGCGAACTTGTTCCGCCAGAGGTGCAGCTCCTGTCGCGACTCCGATGCGCGTTCCTCGCGCTCCTCGGCGAGCGCGTCCTTCAGCGCCTCGTGTTCCTTGCGGGCCGACTCGCGCTCGGCGGCAGCCTCCTTCTCCTTGCTGTCGAGACGCCCGGTCAGCCACCGGACCACGAAGAACAGCATCGTCAGCAGGGTCGCGCCGAAACCGACGATCTCCCCCAGGCTCGGTAGTTCGTCCATCCAGGTTCCGGTGATCAGGGTGTCCATCGCGCGTCCCTCAACCGAGAACGCTCATGCCGTCGTCGCCGACGTAGTAGTCGAGCGGCCCGTGCAGGACCGCCATGAACCGCCCCGGGTCCGCCGCGCCGACCGGGATGATCTTCACCCGGTGATCCTGGCCGGCGTTGCCGATCTTCCGGCACCACCGGTAGAGCTCGAGGTGATGGTGCGGGCAGGAGGTGACCTGCACGCCGCCCAGCATCGGCGTCTGGTACTCGGTCGGCCCGAGCCACGACAACGCAGGCTTCACCGGCCGCGTGAGGCTCGACGGCCAGCGCCAGAACCGGAAGAAGCCGTCATCGCCGCGCGACGACCGGAACTCGATCAGGCACTCGTCCCAGCGCCCGGTGACGATCGGGTCGGGCGCCACCTGGTTGTGGATCTCGCGCCAGGTTCCCGGGGTCGTCCCGTCGCCGGAGCCGAATGCCTTGGTCGCTGACAGCGCGCCGCGGCGGACTTCCATGCCGTAGCGCATCGCCGTGCCATCGCCCACCAGGTACAGCGCCGAGCACGGACCGGTGCCGTTCAGGTTCGCGAGCATCGCATCCTCGGCGATGCCGAGCGTGCGCGCGGCGGCCGTCGGATCGATGCCGATGCGCCGCAGGTGCCAGGCGTCCGGTTGGTCGCGGAACTGCACGCGGCTCGTCACGATGCCGGCACCGGCGTCCACGGCGAGCCAGAACTCGCTCCAGTGGATGGTCAGCACCTTGCCCTCGGCCATTCCGAGCGTGCCGGCCAAGTGCCGCCGGTTCTGCCAGGACGCGCGCGACAGGTTGCCGTGCCACGCCCGCGACGCCGCGTCGACGTACTGCAGCATCGTCCCGGTGACGCGGCCATCCGGCGACGGGCCGCGCCGGCAGTCCGTCATGATCGGGTGCGACATGCCCGGCATGCCGACCTCGCCGGTCTGGTACGGCGGGACGCCTCGCTCCCAGGCTTCCGCGTCGAAGAACGTCGAGTACCCGGCGCGCAGCCCGAGGTTACCCTTCGTGAAGTCGATCCAGCGCGAGACGTCGACCGGCACGGACTGGTTGCGCGCGGGCGGGCCAGGGCCGTCGACTGGCTCGGTCCAGGCGAAGGTGCGGCGATTGCCGGCCGGCGGAGGCGGCAGAGGCGCGGGGATCGGCACCGGTGTCGGCGTCGGGCTCGGCGCGGGCGCCCAGACGCGCTCTACGGCCTCCAGGCGCTTCTCCAGGGCATCCGCACGGACCTGCGCAGCCTCCAGCGCCGCCGCATGCTCTGCGATCGTCTCCTGCTGCTTCGCGAGCGCTGCCGCGAACGCCCGCGACAGGCCGTCCAGGTCCTCGGGCGTGGCGACGGGGGTCGGCATCAGAGCCAGCGCGCGGCCGCGTCCGCCCACATGACGCCAGCCTGCCGCAGCGACGCAGGGGTCATGTGCAAACCGTCGCGCAGGCCACGCTGCCACCAGTTGGTGACCGTCGACATCTCCCCGAGCTGCGTCCAGTCAGCGCCCGCAATCACACCGCGCGGCGCGAGGATCGCCAGAGCATCCTGCCAGCCCGGGATCAGATGCGAGTCGTACCGCGCGTTGTTCGCCCGGCAGCTCATGCCGATGGAGACGCGCACGCCGCGAGCCAGCATGAAGTTGGCAACCGAGACCAGCGCGTCGCGAAACTGTTCGCGCGTCGACAGCGTCGCGGCGTCCGACTGACCGAAGCTGATGAAGCACCACTTCTCGTCAAAGGGAGCCTGATTGACCGCGGTGTACGCGGCCGCGACTAGACCGTTCGGGTCGAACGCTCGATCCCCTTCGACCATGATCTGCTGCGCGGTCTCGTGCGCGGTCGACGGCCCGATGTAGTTCCACGGCACAGAGTCGGCACCGGTCGTCGTCGAGGTTCCCGTCGGTTGAACAGTAGCGATCGACCCGCCGGATCCAACCGTGCCGCCGGCGCGCCACGTGGCGCCATCGGACAGCAGCAACTGCCCCGGGATCGCGTAGCCATTGACCTGCTGTGCCCACGTCACCGGATAGCCGGCCCACGATCGCACGACGGCAGTGGTGCCCTTCGCCGTTTTCTTGACCGAGATCCAGTGCCGCGATCCACGTTCGGCGGCCGCATCAATGAAGAACGGCCACGCCGAACAGCTTCCCGTATCGGCGTCCGACATCGGCGAACCGATGCGGCTGTAGCCGATTGGCGTGCCGCCGCTGCCGTTCTCGTTGCTCTGCCCGATCAGGCAGACCGCGATCCGCTTCATGCTCCCACCTCGGCGATCGTGAGCGGCGACGCCGGCCGAGCGGCCAGACGCTGCACGAGTCGGCCGACGTTGCCCGGAAGCCCGCCAGGGAACTCCAGGATGTGCAGATTCGCGAACTTCGCGCCGTAGGTCGTCCCGAAGGGCTGACAGGCAGCGCCAAGGGCGAAAGAGAAACTGCTGTGCTGAGACCAGTACAGGTGCGTCAGATCGGCGCCCGACAGATCGAGATTGCCGTTGACATAGATCGCCCCGGTCTTGCTCGGCCCGTCCATTGCGAGCGTGATGACGATGCCGGCCGGAATGTCCATGTCCGCCAGCGTCGGACCGAGCCGCGACCGGTTGCCGGTGCCTGCCGCGCTGTAGATGTCGAAGTAGCCTTTGCCGGCCGCGGAGATGAGGAAATAAAACCCCGCCTGCGTTGTGTCAGCGATCCCGCATGCGTACCACTGCGCCGCGTCGGCCGTGTGCGCGACCGTGAACGAGATCAGAAGCCCGCGCGTCGCGTCCATCGTGAGCGCCATCTGCTCGCGCGGGATGTACATGTTCGCGAGGTTCGGCGTGCCTGACCCCGCCGCGGTCGTCAGCCAGCCGGGGTTGGCCCAGGCCGCGGACTCTGCAAGCGCGACGCCGAGCACGGGCGTCAGGTTCTTGCCGCTGATGTCACGCGGTGGCCCGTGGCCGTTCAACTGGTTTAGCGGAAGCATCGTCAGGTAGCGCGATGACGGGCCTCCGATGCCGCTCATCTCTTGCGGCAGGTCAGCCCGGCGCATTGATAGGCTCGGCGCAAGTGCTGTCAGGGCCGCGACCAGCGCCGATTGATTCGCCGGCGTAGCGCCGTTGACGACAGTCCCAAGCGGGATGACGATCGTGCTCTGCTGCGGATAGGCGGAGAACCTCAGCGCGGCACCGGTGCCACGAGCGACGACCGTGAAGTCCCGCGACAGCGCCTGCGTGCCGCCTACGTCGGTCAGGGCAATGCTGAACGCATCGAGCGAACTGATCTTCATCATGATTGGATGCCAGTGGTTACGACCCGAACACCGGGATCGGCGGCGGGTCGGCGTCGACCTGGGCCTGCGACAGTTCGCCGGGCCAGCTGTTGCAGTTCTTGCCCAGCAGGCCGCAGCCGGTGCAGGCCTTGTTCGTGGTCATGTTGATGTTCGTCAGCAGCTTGTAGCTGCCGTCGCTCGGGATCTTCAGCATCGACCCGTGCATGTACTCGTCGAGCTTGCCGTTCGTGCGGTCGCACCCGATGTTCATCACGATCGGGATGTTGGCGCGGTCGTCCGGGCCGCTCGCATTCGCCTTGACGATGCGCGCCTGCAGCTGCTGCGACAGGCCCGTGCCGCTGCCGACGACGAACTCGAAAGTGTCGCCGCTGCCGCCGTGGAACATCACGTGATTGCCTTCGATGAAGGCATTCAGCGGAATGTAGAGCTTGCCGTTGCTGGCGACGTACGCCTTGTTGGTCTTGTAGCGCTGCCCTTCGGCGAGTTCGGTGCCGCCCTGCGCACCCTGGTTCTTGTCGTACCAATTGAACCAGTTGCCGCAGTCCTGGCGCTCGTAGATCTTGCCCCAGCCGGCGCCCGACGGCTTCCGGTAGGTGCGGAACCACGAGAGCTCGAGCAGGCTGTTCGGCGCCGCCGCGTAGTTGTAGTTGCCGCTCCCGTCGTCCTCGGGCATGCCGATGAACCACGGGCGCAGGATCAGCGTGCCGGTGGTGCCCGGCTCGTTCATCTTGTAGACGAAGCCGCCGCAGTATTTGAAGCTTCCATCATCGAAGCCGGCGCGGCCCTTCGACATGAAGAAGATCGGCAGGCCCTCGTTCAACGAGTTCATCTGCGACGAGTAGATCGTGCTCGCCGGGGCCGGCGTCGGCGCCTGCGAGCCGCTTCCCGTCACCAGGTAGCCGCGGATCGTCTCGACCATGGCGGCCGCGACCTTCTGGGCGCCAGCCATCGAGTAGTGCGTGCCGTCGCCGTTGAAGTCGGCGCCGGCCATTCCGATCGTGGACAGGTCGCGGTAGAAGCGGTTGTTCGCCTGCGAACACCAGTTCTGCATCGCGGCTTTCAGGATCGTGTGGTTGCCGCTGTTGAACCACCCAGGGTTGACCGGCGCGAAGACGAAGATCGGGATCGCTCCGCACTCGGTTTCGATCGAGTTCAGCAACGCGACCATGTCGTTGCCGATCCCCGGTCGCGCCGTGCCGCTTGCCAGGTCGTTCGTGCCGATGTTGACCGACACGTAGTCCGGATTCAGCGCGCCGACCGCCGGGATCTGCGCGGCCAGGTCCGCGATCGTCCAGCCGCCGGTCGCGGTCACGTCGTGGCCGCCGGGCTCCATCACGCCGGAGTAGATGCCGACGTAGTCCAGGGTGTAGCCGACCGCGGCCAGGCCCGACTTCACGTAGTCGCCAGGCGCGTAGATCGCGCCGCCGGGGTTCGCCAGCCAGCCTCGGGTCTGCGAGTCGCCGAGCGCGGCCCAGTCGCCGAGCGCTCCGGGTGCGACCGGGCCCGGAGTCGGCGCCGGTGTGGGCGTCGGCGCGGGCGGCGGCGTGGGCGTCGGTGCCGGCGCCGTGCCAGCGGCGAAGTAGGTGATCGACGTGACGCGCAGGCTGCCCGGGAAGCCCTCGATGTCGCTGGCGTTGAACGCATGCGCGTTGCCGGACACCGTCGCGTTGCGGATCCAGAACTCGCGCAGCGTCGGGTCGGCGGCACCATAGCGGCCGATGATCTGGATGTCGCGCGTGCCGTTGGTCAGGCCGCTCGCGATCTCGATGCGGTCAGTCGCCTTGGTCGTCGTGCCGCTGCCGCTGTTCGGGATGTCGGACGGGTCGGTCGAGTTCGTCTCGACGACGGCCGCGCACCAGACATCGACGTCGAGCGTTTCGCTGTCGGATGCGACGATCGTGAAGTTGAAAAACGACGTGCCGGTGCCGGACGACGTCAGCGGCTGCCAGCCGGTGCCCGCCGTGACCTGCACCCACTCGTTCGTCGCCATATCGCGAACCCGCAGGTTCTGCGCGACGCCCTTGTTCGATTTCAGCCAGGCCCGAGCCGCCTGGCTGCCGGACAGGCCCAGCACCTGACCCTGGATACCGTTCGCGCCGGCCGATGCTTGCAGGCGGACGGCGTTCGTGCCGCCCTTCGGGTCGGTGCGGCCCGTGGTGCGCGTGACGCCGCCGCCGATCGCGGTCCAGCCGGTGCCGCCGGGCGCTTCGCCGTACTCCAGCTTGTTCGTCATCGCCGCTTCCAGCAGCAGGCCCAGCGCCGTGCCCGTGGCGGGCGCCTTGTCGTATCGGCCGACATCGGTGCTCGCCGAGGCGACGGTACTGATGCCCGACACGTAGTGCGCAGCGCCAGCGCGCTCGAGCGTCATCGGCGACGGGATGGCCGTCGACACGTCGAACGTGTCACCGGACGGCGCCGGAGCGGGCGGCGGGGTCGGCGTGGGGGTCGGTGACCCGGGCGCGGGTGTCAGCGCGGCGACGGCCGCCTGCAGGTCGACGATCTGCTGTTTCAGCCGCTGGTGCTCGACGTAGTGGGGCGTGCCGACGACGAGGTCGCTGACCAGGGCGTTGTTGCTGTTCAGCGCCTGCGCGGCCTGCAGCAGCGCCGCCCGGAACGCCTCGCCGTCAATCGACGAGCCGATCGGCAACAGCGGCGCGCGAGAGACGCGCTCGTTCAGTTCCTGGACAACGGCGGCCAGCCGATCGACGATCTCCTCGGCCACCTGCGGCCAGAGTGCGCCCTGGTTCGCCAGTGTCGCCGGCTGCGCCGCAGAGGTCGCGCCGCGCAGGTAGATTTCCTGCCCCGCGGTCGCCGTCGTTCTGACCGACCCGCCTGGCGAGGTGTTCTGATCGGGGTTTCGCGTGATCGTGTAGCCGGTGTTCGGCACGACCGTCACGACGTCCGTGGCCGGGTCCCGGAACAGGACCTCGATCTCGGCATCGGAGAAGACTCGGAACGTGAACGGAACCGTCTGGGCGGCCCCCGTCGCGATGACCGGGGTCGTGACCCTCGGCGTGGTGGCAAGCGTCATGGGGACCCTCCGCGCCGCGCACTATAGGCGGCGGGTCCCTTGGCTAATTGCGGGGCGGCGGTCCGAACAGGATCGAGGTCGGCGGGGCGTCGCCCTCCTCGTAGGCGAGCCAGCCGCGGGCCGAGCGGATGATCTGCGTGACCGGCACGCCGAGCGCGTCTCCGGTCAGCCGGGCGAACGCCGTGATGGCGCCCTCATCGACGACCGCCTTGCCGGTGTCGGAGACGATCCGCAGCGCCGGCGGGCCGGCGTACGGGTAGCCCTCGACCAGGCCGCCGAACTCGCGCAGGCCGACGACCGTGGCCATCATGAAGGACAGTTGCTTCTTCGCCACCCATGCCGCCCACTCGTCGTCTTCGACCTCGTCGCCCTGCAGCATGGCCAGCACGAGCGCCGGGCCCAGCGCCGGCACGACGTAGAGCAGCGTCATGTCGGCGGCGAAGCCCGCGGCGGCCGACGCGTACTGTCCCTCCGACAGTTGCCGCCGGCGCGCGGCGACCGACTCGGCGGTCAGGTTGTACGTCGTGTTGAAGTAGCTGTAGAACATCGTCAGCATCTGCGCGGCGCCGGTGCGGCGCTGGATGCGTGCGAGGTCCTTGGTCATGCCCGAGCCCTGCGCGTCGATCACGGCCTGGTCGGCCAGTGCGATCGCAGACGCCTCGTCCTCGCCCTGCGCGAGCGCCTTCTCCTTGGCGCCGAGCCACGTCGGCACGTCGGCGATCATCTGCAGCTTCTGCATCAGCAGGAACAGCGAGTTCTCGTAGCCGGTCAGGAGCCGCCCCTTCAGGTCCGTCGAACGGCCTGCCCGGATGCGGCCGTGCAGCTCGGCCAGTTCGCGGTTGAAGGTCTTCGCGCGCAGCCGCATGAACGTCGACTGCTCGCCGATGCGGGCCATCGCGTTCTCGAACTTCGCGGTCGTCATGAACGCATCGGCCATGCCCTTGAACACCCAGCGCGGCCCGATGCGCACGATCGACTGCGACAGGCCGAACGGCTGCATCAGGGCGGTGGTGAGCGACCAGCCCATGGTCGCCGCGCTGACGTTGCGCCGCGCCAGCATCAGCACCTTCTCGACGCTCGTCATCGTGGCCGTGTCGCCGGCGGCAATATCGTTGACGGCGTCGTGCAACACCTTCAGCGTCTCCGCCGGGTAGTGGTCGCGCACCGCACGGTCGAACGCCGGGTCGCGCAGCACGCGGTTCGCGTCGATCAGCCACTCGTGGAACGCCAGGTCGTGCGTCACGTTGTTGACGTGGCGGAACAGCGGGTCGAGCGACAACTCGAGCGGGGCTTTCGAGCCGGTGCGCTCCTTCAGGTGGCCGCGCCGCGTCGTCGACGCCACGTAGGCGCCGCGCATCATCTGCTGGGCCGCCTCGGCCTGGTCGTGGCCCGACGCGCGCGTGGAGAGCTCGGTGCTCGCCGCGGCCGGGTAGTAGCCGCCGCGCAGGTTCATCGTGCTGCCGTCGGCCAGCGTGACCGTGAACGCGTCGGCTTCGACCTTCTCCGGGGGCGTGCCGTTCAGGCGCCGGATCTTGTCGACGCTCGCCTGCCAGAACGATTCGATGTGATCCCAGGCCGCCTGCACCGCGGTCCATTCCTCGCGGGTCAGCGTGGACAGGATCGCCTCGACCTGGGCCTCGTTCCAGCCGTGGCCGTCGCGCAGCCGCTGGCGGTTGCCCTCGTTGCCGTGGTTGAGCGCCACGGCGAGCCGGGCCGCTCGCGACAGGCTGCCGCGGATCATCGGGATGTAGACCTTCTGGCCGAGCCCGCCGGGCAGTTTCAGCACGGGGTCGAGAATCGCGGCGAGCGCCTCGGTCGACTGCTCGCGCATGTTCGCCTCGTGATCGGCCGACGCGTTGGCCGAGCGCGCGAGCTGCGTCCAAAGCGGACCGGCGTCGACGTTGCCGTCGAGTTGCCGGATGATCGAGGCGAACTTCCGGTGGTCCGCCAGGAAGCCCCGGAAGGCGCGGGTGACGCGGCCGGTCGGCTCGTACTGGCGGGCGCGGACGTCGCCGCCGTTCTCGCGGATCGTGGCGACCAGTTCCTCGATCACGGCCTGCGCGTCCCGCTCGCCCTTGGCGGTGCGCAGCTTCTGCAGACGCCGGCCGGTGCCCTCCAGCTTCGTGACGGCGTCGTTCAGGTCGCGCAGCTCGCCGACCGTCAGCGTCGAGTAGTGCGCGCGGAACGCCTCGTCGCGCAGGCGGTCGCTGATGTCGACCGGCAGGCCGGCCGCGTCCATCTTCGTCAGGTAGTCGGCCAGCGACCCGGCGCGATCGACCTGACGGCGCGTGCGGGCGCGGAACTCGAACCGCTCGAGGAGCGCGTCGATCTGGTCGCGGTACTCGACGGCGATGCGCTCGGACGGCCGCGCCGCCAGCGTGCGCAGGTGCCCGACGATGCGCTCGACCTCGGTCTGCGCGCGCGCCACCTCGCGGGCGGTCTGCGCGTTCAGGATCTGGTTGCGCTTCGCGTCGGCCGCCTGGACGCGGTTGCCGGCCTTCCAGAGCTGCTCGGCCTCGCGCGCCGCCCGGTTCGCCGACACCGTGTAGCGGCTTGGCGACAGGTCCCGCACGCGGATCCGGGCGACGATCGCCTCGGCATGCCGGCGGGCGGCCTCGACGATGGCGTTCACGCGCCGGCCGCGCGGGCCCGCCTTGCCGCCGGCGAGCGCCGCCTGCATGGCGTCGTGCTCGGTCGCCAGGAACCGGACGTGCGCGGCGTTCTGCAGCGCCTCGTTGACCGCGGCATCGAGCGCCTCCGGGGACGAGATGTCGCCATACCGGTCGATCATGCGCTCGTCGGCGGCGGCCTGGACCTTCTGTTCGAGCGGGTCCTCGGCCAGGATCGCGCGCACCATCTCGTCGCCGCTCGTGAACCCGAAGACCGCGGCGATCGTGTCGGGGTGCGCGCCGCCCTGCGCCGATTTCATGTTCGTCGGCAGGTAGCGCCACGGTGCCGCCGGCCCGTCGCCGTAGATCTCCCGCAGCGCAGCAGACGAGAGTTTCGTCTCGCCACCGGCCAGCAGGTCGAGCGCGCGGCGCTGGGCGTTGTTGAGCGGCGCCTCGGGCAGGTCGCCGGTCTTGATGAAGCGGATGGCCACCTGCAGCGGCTCGGCCATGATCTCGGTCCGGACCTCGGCCTCGACCGCCTGGCGCTTCTCCTTCGCCTCGCGCTGCAGCCGCCGCAGGATCACGCCGCGGGCGCCAGCGAGCCACTGCATGTCGCGCAGGGCCCGGCCGTGAAGTTCCTCCAGCGCCGTCCGCGTCTGGTCCATGCCGGATTCGAGATACGCCGCGTACTCGGCATCCGTCATGCCGGCCTCGGCCGCCGACTTGAAGACCGGCAGGTACGCGCGGCCCTCGGCAGCGTCCTGCAACTGGTTGTTGCCGGCGATCATGCGGTCGAAGACGCCGCGGACCTCGTCTGTCAGGTTGACGCCCAGGTCGGTAAGCGACCGGTAGACGCTCATCATCCAGGCCCGGATGCGGCTGAAGGCGCCCCGCAGTTCCTTCGTGGGCGCCCTGCCCTCGAACAGGAACGCCTCGAACCCGCGGGCGAACTGCTCGTGGTACGGGCGCTTCTCCTCGAACGACAGCGCCGCCCACTGCTCACGCGTCACGCCGAACCAACCGAGCAGCGCATCGAAGTCCTCGCGCACCGCGTCGGGCGGGTTCGGCCGGCCGTCGAGGTCGGACAGCACCTCCAGGTAGAAGTGGCCCATCTCGTGGAAAAACGAGCTGATGTCGGCGCCTTCCAACAGCCGGATCCAGCCGCCGTCGATGCCGACGCCGCGGCCGAACGCGATCTGGCCGCGGTCCTCGGGACGGCCGAGCGCGCCTGTGTCCTGGGCGAGCGGCGCCGGACCCGCGGCCGGCTGCTGCTGCTGCGACAGCGTCTGGTCGGCCGGCTGGGCGGCGGCCGGCTGCGGCTCGGCGATGCGCTCGTACGAACCGGCGGGCGGCGCGTCCGGCGCGGGCGACGTTTCACGTGGAGCAGGTTCGGCAGCCGGCGGC
The DNA here is from genome assembly GCA_050249455.1 of Rhodospirillaceae bacterium. Lineage (GTDB taxonomy): Bacteria > Pseudomonadota > Alphaproteobacteria > MPNO01 > VGEU01 > JBFWQM01. The sequence continues at coordinate 11,359 of JBFWQM010000022.1, forward strand.
GCGGCGGTCGGGGTCTCATTCTGTGGCGACGGCGTGCCCTGCGCGGTGTCGGCGCGCGCTTCGGCCCGCTGATCGGCCGCCGCCATCTGCTGGCGCTCGGCCTCCACGGCCGGCCGCAGGGCGTCCAGGGCGATCCGCGCCCGCCGCGCGCCGACCTCGTCCGCCCTGCCCTTCGCGTCGTTCAGGTCCTCGACCAGGGCGTTCCACCGCTGCGTCGCCGTCGGCTGGCCGTCGGTCACCCGCAGGGCGTACATCTCGCGGTAGACGGCCTCCGGCGTGACGCCCAGCCGGCCGGCCAGCACCGCGAACATGTTTCCTGCCAGCGTCGCCTGCACGCGGGCCTGCTGCCGCGTCACCGTGCCGGTCGCCTCGATGTCGGCCAGGATCGATGCCGTCACGGCAGCCTGCGACTGCGCGAACGCCGCGCTGGCGGCCGCGGCGGGGTCCGGCTCCCTGCCCGCCGTCTCGACCGCCTTGGCGGCCGCCTCCAGCGCGGCCTGCGCCTCCTGGATGCTCTGCTCGGTCACGTCCAGCCGCAGGTGCGGCAGCAGCTGGTCGGCGAGCGGCGTGCCGGCGATCTTCGCCATCAGGTCGGCGGTCGGGATCTCGATGTCGGTGCCGAGCGCGCCGGCCTCGCGCATCTGCGTGGCGACCGACGGGATCGACTTCACGATCGCGTCCATCTCCGGCGACGACTGCGCGGCCTGCGACAGCGCGCCGCTCGCGACCCAGACCGACTCCGCGCCGCCCTCGACCAGCCGCTCGGCGAACTCGCGGAACGCCTCGGGGTCGCGCTCACGCAGCTTCGATCCGGCCGCGGCGTCCATCAGCCCCTTGACGGCCTCCGTCTTGCGCTGGGCTTCGGTGACCTCCTGGTGCGCGCGCAGGCCCGACATCAGCGCGACGTTGCCGATCGCGCCCGCGCCACCGCCGAGCACCTCGGCCATGACCGAGCCGGCCTGCACGTCCTGGCCGGACGCCGCCGATCCCAGCACCTCGCCGGCACCGCCGAGCGCGCCCTGCACGCCGGCCTGCACGACGACGTTGCCCGCCTCCTTCGCGACCTTGGCGCCGATGTTCGTCCCGGTCAGGTGGCCCGGGTTGAACACCTTGGCCGAGATGCCCATGCCCAGCGTGTCGAACGCCGTGATGACGCTGGCCTTCGTGATGGCCTGCGACCGCACCTGGTCCATCAGCGCCTTATTCTGCGTCGCAGCAAGGATCGCGTCGGGCTTCGTCGTGTCGACGCCGGCAGCGGCGAGCGACTCCAGCACGGCGGCACCGAACTCGGTGGCCGCACCGGACGTTGACACCGCGGCCATGCCGAACAGCGCCATCACTGCAGCCGCGCCGCGGCTCACTACGCCGAAGAGCGGCGACAGAAACCCGATCGCCGTCGCCGGATTCTGCGTCGTCGACTGCACTGGCAGCGCGGCGAGCAGTTCGAGCGGCGCGGCCATGAAGCCCTGCCAGAACGTGCCCATGTCGTCGGCGTTGAGCGCCTGCTGCACCGCGGGATTCATCTTCCGCGCGACCTGCTGCGCCTCCAGGCTGTAGGCGGCCGACTCGATTCGCAGCTCGGCTGCCTTGCGTTCCAGGTCAGCGATCGTCTGCGCGCGCTGGTCGGGCGACAGGCTCGCGAAAGCACGATCCATCGGCGTCAGGTACTCGCCGGCGGCCGCCTTGCGCTCGATCTCGCGCAGGCGGGTCAAGTTGTCGGTCGCGATGACGAACTCGGTCGTCTTTCGGCTCGCCTTGCCCGACGACCAGCCCGATTTCGCGGCCTCGACCTGGCGCTCGATGAACCCGAGCTGCTCGGCATCGTCGTGGGCCACGGCGGCGATGCGGGGATCGGACAGAGCTTCACCAGTGCGCGGATGCGAAGCGGCGATGGCGTCGAGTCGGTCAAGGATCAGCGACTGTTCGACGGTCTGCTCGTTGCGACCCACGACGTCGACGGGGATGCCCGTGCGGCGGCTGATCGCGTTCAACCGCGCCGCACGATCCGGATCGACGCCAAGCGTCGGCACGACGGCCCGACGCAGCGCCGATGCGCGATCCTGTTCGGCGGCCAGAGCCGCCCCGTAGTCGATCTGCTTCGGCGTCTCCGGCGCCGCGCCAAGCGGTTGCGTGTCGCGCTGTCGCTGCCCGAACTCAGCCTCGATCGCGCGGCTGTAGTCGATCTCCCCGGCCATCTACTGCTGCATCCAGGGCGCGGCTTCGTTCACCGGCGGCGGCCGGCGACGCGGTGCCGGTTGAGACTCCGCGGCAGGCTGGTCGGCAGGCGCCGTCGCTCGCTTGTAGACGCGCTGGATCGCCTCCGGCGAGATCGGCAGGTTCAAGGATTGCAGTTCGCGAACGATGATCGCCACCTGCGACTGCGGTACCCCTTCGATCGTGGCAACCGCGGCCTGGTCCGGCGTCAACTGGCCCGCCGGGATCTCCTTCGACGAACCGAACCACCCGGCCCCGCGAACGTTCATGGGCAGCATCGCACGGTCGACGATCTGCTCGACGTCGGCCTGCGACTGGGTTTTGCCACGAACCGCTTTGTCTTCCCTGTCGGCGTAGATCATCCGCCCCACCCGAACGGTGAACGCAGCCCGCTCGTCGGCCTTCCCATCTCCGCGCAGGCCCAGTTGATCGGCCGCCGCGGCGATCAGCTGCGCCGGCGTCAGCACGGCGTCCGGTGGCTTGCCGCTCGACAGGTCCGCCCGCAGGCGCGCCAAGTAGTCGCGCTGCTGCGGGTTCAGATTCGGATAGTCGATCATCAGGTCGCGCCGCAGGAAGACGCTCGGGTCGGTCATCGCCTGCAGATGAATCTCGTTGAAGCGCGCGCCTTGCTCACGATCGCGCGCACGATCCGCCGCCAGCGCAGTCCGCTGGTCGTCCGCCAGCGCGCGCTGGGATGCAGCACGGGCGCGCTCGGCGTCCGTGTAGGCCCGCTGCGACTGCGTCTGCTTCAGGGCGTCGAATGCCTTCGGGTCCATGCGCTGGACGATTTCGGCGGGGATCTTCGTCCAGCTGCCAGTCTCGTTGACGATCCGGTAGGCCTGATCGGCGGCATCCCGCTGATCGCGCTCGATCGCCACGGCACGCTGGCCCCATCGATCCCGCCATTCGGCCACGGCGCGCGTCTCGTCTTCGCCCTTAAGCTGCGCGCGGATGCGCTTCAGTCCCTCAGCCTCCGTCACGCCGGCCTGCTCAAGCTCGTCGGCGATCGTCTGCGCCCGCTCGATCGAGGACTGAGTTGCGACCACCTTGAACAGCCGCTCGCGCGTGTCGGCGTTGATGTTTCCGGCGTGCTCCTTGATGTACTCGGCCGCCTCGGTGGCGGACGAGAGCAGGATCTGGCTGGCGACCTTGTCGTGCAGCATCGACAGGTACTTCCGCTGCTCCATGAGCGTAGCGGTCGGGTCCAGTCCAGCGGCGCTCGACATCCGCGCGACTGTCGCGATGATCTGCCCTTGAACCGCCTCCTGAAGCTCCTTGTTCCGCGGGTCTGAGGCCGCCAACTCGATATTCGCGGCCGCGTTCGACTTGCCGGAATCGATCAGCGCATGCCGGCCCTCGGTGGCCTGGTGCTCACTCGCCTGCAGGAGGGCGTTGCCCTTCAACTGGTTCCACCGAAGCGCGAATCCCTCGCGTTGACGCTCGGTGGTCAGGTTCTCCCGTACCTGCGTCTCGATGTCCGCAAGCTCTTTCGTCGCCCGTTCGGTGAGGCCCTCGGCGTTGATGCCCTTGAGCTGTTTCCACTCGATACGCTTCTCGCCGACCAGCTTGTTCGCGAGCGAGTCCGCGTTCAGGAGGACGGTCTCCTCCTTGCGGAACTCGATCGCGCGCAGCGTGCCGGCGAGCATCTGGGCGGCCGACGACAGGTCGGCGTTCGCCTGCTCGTTCGCGACGCCGGCGCCAGCGCCCAGGTCCCGCGCGCTCGGCGCGGCCTGCATGCGCACGCCCGGCAGTGCGGCGACGCCGGGGCTCGTGCCACGGACGACAGGTACCCTCATCGGATCCGCGGCTGGCGCCGCTCGTAGTTGTCGAACGCGCGCACCGCCCCGGAGAGCAGGCCGGCCGTGAATGCCCGGTTCGGGTCATCGGCGACCGGCGCCTCGGCGGCCCGCAGGATCTTCGCGCGGTTGCGGCTATCCATGGCGTTCAGCCGCAGCGCCCAGGCCTCGCGCTGGCCGCTATCCTCGGTGTTCAGCGCATCGACCTCGGCCGCCGTCTCGGTGGACGCCAGCACGTGGGCGACCGAGCCGGAGGTCAGCGCGACGCCGGACGCCGCGAACGCCACCTGCTGGTCGGCCTGCAACTGCCGGCCCTGGCCGCGGATCTTGCTGGCCTGGTAGCGGGACCGCTGGATCGCGTCCGCGGCTTGCCATTCGGCGATCTGGGCGTTGCCATCGGCGACCACGGCGTTCGCCTGGTTGGACGCCAGCACGGCAGCGCGGTCGCGCTGGCTCGCCTCGGCGCGCTCCTCGCGGCCCTTGGCGTCAATGAACGCCGACGCGCCGTCCAGCAGGATGGGGAACAGGCTGCCCCAGTTCATCGCCCGGCCGCCTCCAGCTCGACCGCGAGGTTCAGGATCCTGACCGGGAACGGCTCGTCGGCCACCAGGTACACAGCGGCGTCCTTGTCCCAGGTGGCGTCGATCGTCACGGTCCGCGTCTCCGTGCGCAGTGCCGGCGGCGACCCGAGCAGGTCGGTCTGCAACCGCGGCGGCGGCTCGCGCAGCTTGTCCAGGCTCGGGCCGGTCTTCACGCCGGCGGACTCGTGCACGCGGAACGACACGGCCGTCGGCGACTTCTCGCTGCCAACCCCGTAGGCGCCGGTCGTGCGCGACAGCGAGTTCAGCGGCATCGTCTTCAGGTGACCGCGGTACGGCAGGCCGACGTGCACGACGGACGCCGCCACGTCGAGCGTGATGCGGCCGTCGATGACCTGCCGATCGGCGATCAGGCCGCCATCGGCCACAACGCGCACCGTCTGGCGCTCCAGCGGCCAGAGGCCATGGATCGTGGTGGCGCCGGCACCGTCATAGGTCAGGGCTGCGTCCAGCCGCACGGCGCGCGTACGGCGGTTCTCCAGCCACGGCGCCAGGCGCTCGATCGCGTAGACGTTCGTCGCGCCGCCCGGCAGGTCTTCGAGCGTCCGGCGCGTCGACACGAACACCGCGTCCTCGATGCCGTCAGGGATCACGCAGACCCAGTGCACCTGGCCGGGCAACTCGTGCAGGTGCCAGGCGGCGACGCCCAGCTGCGGGGCGTAGGTGCACGACAGCAGTCGGTAGTCGCTGCGCACGACCCAGAGCACGGGAAACGGCGCCTGCTGGAACGCCATGTCGCGGATCAGGTACCCGTCGAACAAGTGCGGGGCGAGGCGCGACAGGTCGTTCACCACTAGCCCGCCGCGCTCATCGGAGTACCGGATCTCGTGGATGCGGCCGCCGCGCGCCGCGGCATAGAGCACGGCGTCCTCGCTCACCGCCGGCGTGGCGATGCCGGCACCGACGTAGCTGCGATTCTTGATGTCGACGTTGACCGGCGAGATGCCGCCCTGGGCCGACACCGAGAAGACGGCGCTGCCGGTCAGCGCGATCAGGTGGGAGGCGGCCGACACCAGGTGCTCGATCGCGTTGCGCCGCAGCGCCGCGATGTCGAACGAGCAGGCGTCGGTCGCTCGCGGCGGGTCGTGGTAGGTCGAGTCGAACTCGGAGCCCGACCGCAGGCCGGTCAGCGTCTGCAGGCCGTTCTCATCGTCGCCGCCGAACCACTTCCGCTGCTCGTGGTAGGCCACGGCCCGCGGCGTGAAGTCGGCGTAGGTGTAGCTGCCGACCGCCTCGGTCAGCTGCTCGACGTCGCGCGTCACCGCGGAGAAGCCAGACAGCCCGAAGATCTGCGGCAGGTCGCCGGCCTCGTCGGAGAACAGGTAGTACCAGGTGCCGTCGATCTCGACGAGCACGTAGACGTCGGCCGCGCGCGGGTCGGAGTCGCCGGTGCCGGTGAGCTCGAGCTGGCCGTCGTCAGGGTCGACGGCGAGGACCACCTCGCGCACGCCAGTCGCCGGGAACGCGGCGAACGCGTTGCCGTCGAGCATCGAGGCCTGGTACGACTGGTACACCCGGAAGCGGTAGCGCGCCGGCGTTGTGCCGGCCGTCTGCACGGTCAGCGAGAAGAACGCCGGCTCGGCGGTCGCGACCGGATCCTCGGCCACCGTCCAGACGCCTGCCGGGTTGCTGATGCGGTGCGGAGCGTAGCCGCGGCAGGTGACCGTCAGCACGTCGAGCGACTGGGCGAAGTGCAGGTACGGCAGGTCGGCCAGTTCCCAGGGCGTCTCGACCATCTCCGCCAGCCGCAGCGTGACGGCGTGCGAACCCGGGTAGGTGTCACCGCCGTCGATCGCATAGCCGACGCTCATGCCGAGCAGGCCGGGCTTCGTCAGCGCGTAGTAGCTGTTCCCGCCGTACGCGCCAACAGAGCTCGCCACGAACCAGCCGCCGCCGGCCTGCAGGAAGTCTGGGCCGGTCACGAAGCGGACGAAGCCAAGCGGCTGCGGGTTGGCCGACGTGGCGACCTTCAGGTACGGCAGTCCGCTCGGGTGCGTCGTGTCGAACGTGCCGTTGATCGTGTCGGCGCCTTCCACCGTCCCGCCGACCGAGTGCACGAACATGGCCTGGTCGAGGAACGCCAGCACGTAGGCGTTCGCGTCGTCCGGCACGAACGGGACGAGCCGCGGGGCGTGGTTCGCGCCGGCGGCGTACTGCTCGAACCGAAAGCCGGGGCGGTACTGCGCGGGCCCATGCGGCAGCGTGACGAAGTTGCGGCACTCGGCCACGCCCATCTGGAACGCCTGCGAGGCGACCAGGCCGGCGAGCTCCGGCGTGACCTCGCCGCCGGCGAACGACTGCTGAAGCGGCTTGCTGCGGCTCATCGCTGCTCGTGCCAGGGCGCGCGGTACTCGCGGCGCACGCGCTCGGCGCTGTTGCCGCTGTTAGCGTCCACGCCGGAGGCCGTCACGGCCACCTGGAACGCCTTGTCGGCCAGCGCCCGGATCAGGCTCACGTCCTTGCGCAGCGGGCCGACGATCATGCTGCCGAGCTCGTAGGCCAGCGCCTTCACGAACAGCGGCGAGAACAGTTGCGGGTTGTCGACCACCGCGCCGTAGCGCAGCACGAGCGGCGACTGATTGCAGAGCATGACCTTCGACGAGTCCAGCATCTCGACCTGGTAGTCGCCCAGCGCCGCGATCGGCCGAATGCCGGCCGGCGTCACGATCCCGATCGGGCGCAGGTAGTCGGCCGGCAGCGTGTAGCCGTAGCCGAAGTCCGGGTAGATCTCGGTGTCGAGCACGACGGCCGAGAGCTTGGCGCGCCGCGTGGCGAATGCCCAGTCGAACGTCTGCAGCAGCGCGTCACGCGCGATCGGCAGGAACTGGCTGCAGACGGAGGCCTCGACCGACGGATCGGTCAGGCTCTGGATCGATCCGGCGCCGGCGTGCCCGAGCGCCAGGTTCGCGATGTCGACGGCTGAAGCCACTGGCGCGCTCCGGGTTCAGCCCGGCGGGCGCCGGGGCAGACGGTTACCGCTTGCCGTGCTGGACCTGCGACTTCGGGCCAGCTTCGGACAGCGTCTGCGGGTCCTTGACGGCCGGCTTGCTGGCGGCCTGGATGCCGCTCAGCGTGTCCGGACCGGGGTTGGTCGGCGCATCGACGTGCGTGGCCTGCGGGATCGCCATGACCTGCGGAACCGCTTTCGCGATCGCCGCGAGCGCACGGATCTGGTCGGCACGTTGGACGGCGCCAACCCGCTCGGCGCGCTCCTCGGCCTGGCGCTGCCGCAGCGCGAGGTAGGCGTCCCGCTTGCTCGCATCGACCGGCCAGTACCACGACGCGGTGTCGTCGTCAGCCACCTCGAAGGTTTCGCCCGGAAGCTGCTCGCGACCGAACTTGTAGCCCTTCGCGGTGACGACGACGACGACCATGGTTCAGCTCCGATCAGGCGAGGGACGAGCGGTCCGGGTACATCCTGTTCGCCTGCGGCGTCAGGATGATGCCGGCGGTGCCGGTGCCGGCCGTGGTGGTCGCGCCGGCGATCACGTAGGCCAGGCGCGTGAAGCGCAGGATGCCGTTCGGCAGCTTGAACTGGAACGGCCCGTTGGTGCGGGCGTTCGTGTTCCAGGTGGCGTAACCGATGGCGCCGGTCGAGTACAGCACGACGGGGCTCGTGAACGCCTCGTCGGTGGCCGTCTGGAACTGCAGGTCCATCGTGGCCGAGCCGCCGGACGTGAACGCCTCGGGCAGCCAGAGCGCGACGTGCGCGTTCAGCAGCAGGCCGGGGTTCGCGTTGGCCGCACCGTGGTCGACGACGTTCGTCGACACGTAGGTGCCGGTACTCTGGCTCAGGTCCTGCGCGTTCGAGTATTCGAGGGAGCTGTCGAGGATCATGGTCGTTCCTTCGTGGGGTGACGCCGGTTACGCGAGCGCCGTCTCCGTGTTCAGGAGCGCGTCCATGGTCTTGATCGGCACGCCGCGGAAGCTGGTCTGGAACTGGTCGCCCGACGTGACGGCGCTCAGCACGCCGGACGTCTTCTCCAGGCCCAGCAGGTCCAGGCCCTCGCGGACCGCGGCGTTCGCGTAGAACACCGGGCGGCCGAGCCGGCCACCGTTGGGCAGCCGGTGCAGCGCCTTGACCATGCACCGCAGCAGGTTGGTGGTCGCCGTCGCGGCCTGCGTGGCGGACCCGAGGCCGGCACCCGGCAGGTCGCTGACCTCGATGTTGGCGATGCGGACTACGTAGCGCCAGTCGCGGACGTGGATGCCGCACTTCCACTCGAAGCGCTCCATGTACGCGCGGTACCGGGCCGGCGGCGTGGCGTCGTCGAACGCGTCGCCGAGGCCGATCCACTCGCGCTGCAGGCCGGCCTGCGAGCCCTTCGGGTAGATGCCGTGGACCGTCGGCCGGCCCCAGGCGATCAGCCACATCGACGTCACATCGCTGCCACTGCCGCCGGCGTTGATGACGTTCTGCGCACCCTCGAAGCCGGACAGCGCGTTGTAGCGCGCCGCCAGACCGGTAAAGCGCTCGGGATTGACCGAGGTGTCGCCATAGATGAGCGTGGACGCGAAGTCCTGACTCATGCCTTCGATGTGCGCGGCGGCCTCGTCCATCATGAACGCGGCGGACATGCCGTTCAGCTCAGCCGCGGCCTTGTCGACCTCGGACCGCTGCTCCAGCAGGCCGACAGCGTCGGTGACGCGCACCGCCGTGGACTTCGTTGCGGGCACGCCCTTGTACAGGCGGCGCCACGTGCTGGCGGGCAGGCTGGTCCGCACCATTGCCGTGTGGCCCGTCATCTCGTTGCCTTCGATCCACGGGATGTCCTGGATCATCTCGTTCGTCTGCGCGAGCAACTCGGCGACGTCGTAGATCGTCTTTTTGTCAGGGTCGTAACGGAGCGCGACGTCGAGCAGGGTCGGGAAGCGGGTCTGCAGGGTTGCCATGGCTGGGCTCTACCTTTCAGCGGATCGTGGTCACTTGAAGCCGGGATACATGCGCTGCTCCGGCGTGGACGCCGGGGCTACCTTGCCCGCACCCTGCGGCAACGGCATGCCGCCGTTCTCCTGCGTGGCGCGGCCGAGCTTCGCGAAGGTGCGGCGCACCTCCGGGTGTTCGATGAGACCGGTCTGCGTCAGCAGGTCGCGGAACGCCGCGCTGCCGAACTTCTCCAGGCCGATCGACATGTCGGCCGTGACCGTCGCGGCCTTGTCGCCGCCGATCTCGGGATCCTTCGCGGCGTCGGCCTTCCACGCGTCGATCTGGGCCGTGGCGCGGGCCCGCACACCGTCCATCGCGGTCGCGAGGGCGTCGTAGTGCTTCTGCGCCCCGGCCTGGTCAAGCCCGTTGGCCTTGGCGAACGCGACCGCCTGTTCCGACAACTGCGCATCGACCGCCTTGCCCTCGCCTGCCGTGAACGGCTGGTACTCGCTTGGCGCGGCCGCTGGGGCCGGAGCGGCCGGCGGCGCAGCGGGCGGGCTGCCAGCGGCAGGAGCGCCAGCAGGTGCAGGACCGGCAGCGGGAGCAGCGCCGGCGGCAGGCGCGGCAGGCGGAGCAGCCGGAGCATCGACGGCAAGGGGCGCCGCGGGGGCCGGGGTTCCGGCCGGCGCTTCACTCGGCGTCGTCATCGCTGGCTCGTTTCGCCGGGGCCGCGGCCTCGATGCGGTGCTCGGCATGCATCTGCGTCCACGCATCGGGTGCGTGGCGGATCATCCGGTCCATCATCTGCAGTCCCATCGACCGCCGCCCTTCGTTGAATGCACTGGTGCCCAGCTCGCCCGTGAACGTCTGCAGGTAGATGCCGGCCTCGGCCAGCACGCCCCACATCAGGCGCCGCCCTCGCGGATCGCCCATCAGCCACTGCCAGTCATCGCGCTGTTGCGTGTCGGCCAGCCGCTGCTCGTCGCTCTGGGGTCGCGTCATTGCGGCGGCACGATACGCCGCGCGTTCGTTGGCTAATTGATCGCGTTGGCGACCGCGGCAGCACTGGCGACGTCGGTGGCGGCGGCCGGCGAAGCGGCGGCCATGTTGCGGGCCGCCTCGCTCGCGGTCTTCGCCTGCTGGGCCTGGGCCTGGGCGGCCATCTGCTTCGAGCGCGCCTCGGCCAGCACGCGCCGGCGCACGTCGTCGGTCATGACCTCGGGCGGGATGTTCATCAGCCGCGAGTAGGCGTCCAGGTAGGCGGTGATGCTGACGGCGTCCAGCGCCGACGGGTCGAGCGCCGCCGCGGCGCCGACGATGCCGATGAAGCGGTCCAGGCGCGCGGCCTCGGCGGCCTTGACGGCCTGGCTCAGCATGCCGGTGAATTCGATGTCGAGCGGCTCGTCCTCGAGCTCGGCCGGCGGCTCCGGGAGCGACGGCTCCAGCCCCATGCGCACCCGCATCTCGTCGCGCTCGACCAGGGCCTCGAACGTGAAGTCGACGATGACGCGGAGCACCTCGTTCTCGACCCGCTCGACGACGGGCCCGACCGCGAGCAGCTTCTCCTCGTGCCGCTCGGCGATCTCGCGGGCCGTCACGTTGGACCGCGTGTCGTTCTCAAGCATCCGGAACAGGTCGACGAAGAACGCCTTCTCGATGCGCCGCTGAATCCGGTCGATGCCGGCGTACATGTGCTGCTGGTTGATCTGGATGTCGACGGCGTTCTGCGTGCGGTCGTGCTGCGAGGTCATCGTCATGTACGAGACGCCGCCCGGAAGGAAGTCCGCGCCCTGCTTCAGCGCGGCCGGCACGACGATGGCCGGGTCGGACATCTGCGCCTCGGCCTTGCCGAGCATGACCTCCTTCTCCTGCAGCTCGCGCGCGTCGCCGAGCGCATCCATGCCGGGGCCGGAGCCGTAGACATCCTCGACCAGCACGTCCCAGCGGGCAGCGAACGCCGGCATCGAACGGAACCCGCTGTCGAGCAGCTTGCGGCCATCGTTGCAGCCGTGCTCGAAGACGACCGAGCGGAACTGCATGTCGGAGGCGAGCGGGCTATTCGGGTCGCGCGTGCGGCGCGGCTCGATCGCGTGGATCAGCGGCACCATCTGCTCGAACCGGCCGCTGTCGTATGCGGTCTTCACCGAGTCGGAGCAGGCGTCATAGCCGTAGGCCTCGACGATCTGGTCGACGGTCTGTTCGAACTCGCGCACGACCACGGCCAGGCGGCCGCGGGCGTCGACGCCGATGTAGTAGGTGCCGATCGCGAGCATCGTGAACTGGACCACGTCGGCCAGGTCCATCGAGGCGCGGCCGGCGTGGCGCAGGTTCTTGTCCATCAGGACGACCGCGGTGCCGAACGTCGGGCACTCGGTATAGACCTGGGGCAGCACGCGGTAGATGTTCGACGCCGACAGCGTCGCTCGGATCAGGTCCTCGATGTCGCGCAGGTACTGTCGCACCCGCACCGACTTCATGTGCTTGCGGTTGCTGGTCGACAGCGTGAACCAGGGCTTGCCGGGGCTCGACATGCCCGAGTGAAACCCCGCCGAGCAGGCGCGCACCGCCAGCGTGCCGGTGTTGTTCAGGATCTTCCGATCCTTCCGGCTGCCGCGGTTGGCGTCGCGAGAGAACGTGAACTGGCCGTTGCGCGGAACGAAGTGCTCGCTGATGTCGCGCCAGGTCTCCACCCAGGACGAACGCTTCGTGCGCAGCGCTTCGAGGCGGTCGCGCGTGCGCTTGATCGACTCGTAGGCGTGTTCGGGATTGGTCGGCATCGCCATGGTCAGGTGCCCAGCAGGACGTTGCCCAGCGCCACGGGTGAGCGCGCGCCGGTGCGGTTGAGGTCGGTCGGGTTGCGCAGGCGCTGCTGCCACTGGTCGCGCGACTGGGCGAACGTGCCGGCCGGCAGCATCGATAGCTCGGGCGGTGCCGTCGGGGTTTCGAGCGCCGTCGCCGGGTTCGTGGCCGGGTTGCCGGGCTGGTCGCCGCCGCCGCGGCTCGCCTGCGACAGGCTGTAGGCCAGGATGGCGGCCTTGGCGGCGTCGGCAGCAGTCACGCCAGATAGCAGGCTGCCGGCGCTGGTGCTCGCGGTGGTCGCGGCAGCCGTCGTCCCGCCGCCGGTCGCTGCCGCGCCACCTGCCGCAGTGCTACCGCCGCCAGCGCCTGCCGCGGCACCCGCTCCGGCCGCCAGCGCCGCCATGTAGAGAAGCGGCCGGACCTGGGTGAACGTCGAGCCCTGGACAGTCACGCCGCCCTTGTTCCCCTCGACGTCGTATTGCCGGTACTGGTATTCGCCGAGCCCCTCCTCGGGCAGGATGTAGCCGCCATCCCCCACACGGCCGAACGCCTCGCCGTCGACCCTGTAGGTGACGTCCTCGCCCCAGTTCGCGGCGTCCCCGGTCACCCGCACCTGGCCCACGCCGGGGATGCTCAGGACCTGGCCGCCGGCCTGCTGGGTGTACTGGCCGGCACCGGCGCCCGTCAGGTACGCGCGGATCGCCTCGTGGCGCTCTTTCGGGGTCATCAATCCCTCCGGTACGCGCGGCGCGCCTCGGCGGCCGAGTCGCGGACGACGCCACCGACGGCGCGGACCGCCATCTCGGCGGGCGTCAACTGGTGCACGGGGTAGGCGAACGAGATCGCCAGGCAGTCGGCCCGGTTCGGGCTCGGCAGCCCGCGGTCCTTCATCGATTCCTTCGTCTCGAGCTGGAGCTTGCCGTCCGGCCGGCCGACGGTCTCGGGCCCGATCAGGTCCTGGTAGAGCACCTGGTCCTTCGGGATCGCGCCGCCCGACTTCAGCCAGTCCCGCATCGCGCGCCACATCTCGGCCCGCTTGTTCAGCACGCCGACGTCGGAGGCCGCGCCGCCGAAGTCCACCAGCAGCCAGTGCCGGCCCATGCCGAGCCCGGCCGAGTAGATGCCGGTGCCGTAGCCCTTGTCGATCCAGACGTGCTCGGCCTTGTGCTCGTCCTGCAGCGTCGCGATCAGGCTCGCCATCTGCAGGTCGTTGTCGTTGTACGGGATGACGCGCAGGATCTCGAACTTCAAGCCCTGCCGCAGGCCGATGACGAACTCGTCGGCGCCGGTCCAGGCCGGGTCGATGCTCAGGATCTTCGGCGCGTAGGCGTACTGTTCCTCGCGCAGGTGGCGGCCGAACGCGGCATCCACGTCGGCGGTGCCGATGAACTGGCGCTCGGACGCGGACGGGAACATGCCGCGCACGCGCACCTTGACGAAGTCGCTGTCCTCGCCATAGTCGGCGATCCACTGCGCGATCTGCGCCTTGTTCGTGCGCTTGGCGGTGCGGCTGTCGATCTGCCACGTGGCCCAGCGGTGCGCGAAGCGGCGCCAGCACTCGCGGAACCGCCCGGTGTTCATCGTCGGGTTGCCGAACGCGCACCAGATGATCTCGGTGTCCTCGTCGGTCAGCGCGCCCTCGGCGACCTCCCAGATCTTGTCCGGGATCGCCGACGCCTCATCGAAGATCAGGACGATGCGCTTGCCGGCGTTGTGCAGGCCGGCGAAGGCCTCGGTGTTGTTCTCCGACCATGGGACCGCATCGCAGCGCCAGGTCCGTTCGCGCGACTTCTGACGCGAGAAGTAGCTCGTGGCAGTGAACTCGAACCACTCGCGGTCGATAGCCATCTGGTGCCACTTCGACAGCTCAGGCCAGGTCTTGCCCTTCAACTGACCTTCGGTGTTCGCCGTCACGACGACCCGCGTATCCGGCCTCGTCGCCATCGCCCACTTGATGAGCCAGACCACGGTCGACGACTTCCCGACCCCGTGACCCGACGACGCCGCGAGGCGGATAGCCTCGGACACTCCGACCTTGCCTTGCCGCAGCTTCTGCCCGATGTCGGCGAGAAACTCCCGCTGCCATTGGTCCGGGCCCTCCTCGTCCGCGAGCGGGCCGCCGGGCTCGCCCCACGGGAAAGCGAACATGACGTACCCGAGGGGGTCGTGCGCGAAGCCGGCGATCGCCTCGATCAGCCGGTGCTGAAGGTCAGCGGAGACGTCAGCCTTGCCCACGACGAAGGGCGGCATCCAGCCGCTCGGCGAGGTCGCCTGTCACTTCGACGGTGGTCTTCTCGCGCCACCATTGAGGATGGCGGTTGCGCAGCCACAGCGAGGCCGCTTGCGTGTCGGGTGGCGCCGCCTTCTTGACCTTCACGATCTCGACGTGCTCGGAGAACTGGTCGTCACGAACCTTTACGGCCGTCTCCTCGGTCCATTCGGCGCCTATCGCGCGCTGGTACAGGCCCTGAGCCGCCTCGGTGTCCGCTATCAGCCGGCCGGCCCGAACCGCATCGCGGAACGTTGCGTGCCGCGCGATCCAGTTGTCGATCGTGGTGTCGGAGACGCCGAAGAACTCGGCAAGGAAGTCGTTCGTCGCACCGAGCAGGCACAGCATGCGCGCCTGTTCGTCGAAGTCCTTCCGGTAGAGTGGCGGGCGCCCCGGCCCGGGGCCCGAGACGGTATCGCTCACGGTGGGGCTGCCTTGCGTGCCGGCCGTGCGCGCACGCGCGCGCGAAGACCAACTTATCGAACGGCGGCAATCCTGCCACCGCGGCCCGTTGGCTAATCGCTCACGCGACCCGCGTCACCCGCACTCCGCCGCCCTGCAGTTCGACCCGGAACCGCTCGGGCCGGCCTTCCCGGTGGTGCCAGTGCCAGGCCTTGACGGCCACGCGGTTCTTGAGCGCATGCCGGTCGCAGTCGATGGCCTGGATGAACAGCCACTGGCCAACGGCCAGGGTCTGGAAACCGTAGCGGCTCTCGCCGGTGGGCCGGCGGCGCTTGGACATCTGCCGCGGCATGGTGGCGAACTGCGCCATGACCGCTCGGGCCCGCAGGATGTCGAGGCGCGAGCGGGAGGCCATGCCGATCAGTTGCGCCCCCGGTACAACCCAGCGCGCATATCGGGCGCCGCCGAAGCGGTCGCGATCACGATTTTCCCGCCATCGCGAAGGTGCGCATCGTGCTCTCGGAGGGCGCGCTCGAAACTGCGGCCATCAACCTCGCGCAACGGCCGCGCCAGGCTGTCGCCGATCACCACGACCTTCGGCGGCTCTCCGTTCCATCGACCGCCGACGAACCGCCCCGTGTACTTCTCGGCGTCCCACAGGAACATCGGAGGGTCCGGCACCACGATCCGCGGATCCACCCGCATCAGCGACCCGGCCCGGACGAATGCCGGCGCGGTGGCGGCGGCCAGGATGCCGGCCATGAAGTTGCGACGGTTCATGAGCGAACGTCCTTCAGCGCCTTGTGCAGGTTGCGCCAGCCCTGGACGATCCGCTCGCAACGATCCCGAACAGAAGCGAGCTGGCACTCCCGACATTCCGACATCAAGCCGAACCAGGATCGGCCATCACGCCTGAATTCCCGCCGAGCCTTCTTCAGTCCGCACTTCGCACACCGCTTCACCCCGCCACCCTCCCCAGCAGATTCGCCGCGCTGACCAGCCGCGCCGCGACCTCGGGCTCGGCGCCGGCGGCCTGCTCGAGCAGAACGTCGATCGCCGGCCTCACGTCGACGTCCACGCGGACAACGTCGGCCGTCGGGACGAACACCGCCTGGTCGGGCCGCGCGCTGGCCGGGTGGATCATGGCGACACCGACCTCGCTGTCCAGATAGATCGTGCTCAGGCGGCCGCGCACGAGGACGGCGGGGCTGCCGGGGACGGACTGGATCGCGCAGCCGTCTGTCATCGCGGGTTGGTATGTGAACGTCATCGATTCCCCTCCAGCCAGTCGCTGAATCGCTGCAACAGCGAACGCTTCGGCGTCTCAACGGCGACCCACCGAATGGGCCGCTCGGGGATGGCCTGCGGGACCCAGAACGCAGGGTCGACCCAGATGAACGACACGTCAGGCTCCAACGCCCGCCGGTTGCGAGCCCGTGCACGCGCCCACGCGCGCGATCGGCGATCCTTCGTCCGCGGCTTCGGTGGCGTGTTCACCGCCTCAGCCCCAGCAGCACGTCTTGGCCGACGATGACGACCATGTCGGCCTTCGTCGGGATCACCGTGACAATGACCAGGCCAACGACGGGAACGGCAATCAGGCGCTTCGCGACCGCCAGAAGCCTCGCATCCGCTTCGATGCGTGATGCCATCACGCAGAAGATCGACAGAGGTGCCCCGATGATGGTCATGCCGATCCCGAGCCAGTGGATCCAGTCCAGCCGCGTCCACAGGTACAGCAGCATCCAGTCGTTCACCGCCCAACCTCCCGCGCCGCATAGGCGTCCCACATGCGCAGGTTGGCGAGCCGCGCCACTGCCACGACGTCGGCATCGGTCAGTCGGTAGGCGTCGCCGTTCGGCTTGGCGCGACGCACGACACGCGCGACCGCAGGCTCGCGTCCATCGCGCTCGTCGAGCAGGATCACGCCGCTGGCCGGCGACGGAAGGAACGTCAGCAGTTCGTCGCGCCAGACATGCGCCGGCAGCGCGTAGTAGTGCTTCCAGACACGCCGCGGCCATTCGCGCGGAACGGGCTCCTGACGGGGTTGGCCGTAGGCCCACGGCAGGTATCGCCACCACTTGTCCTTACGGGCGTCCGCCTTCAGATCGGAGCGCGTCACCTTGATCTCGACGTCGATCACGCGGCGGCACGACGTCACCGCCAGCACGTCGCACTCGTGCCCCGTCCAGTTGCAGCGGTCGACGAGCACGATGCATTTCCTGGCCAGCGTCTGCGTCGCCACGGCGCGGGCAATGACGCCCTCGTTCCAGATCACCGCCCCACCTCCCGCAGCACATCCCCGATCGGCCGAATCACGCACCGATCGGCCACCGCAGTCCCGCGGCGACGCTGGATCTCGGCGTAGACGTCCGCGGCTGTCGTGGCCGTCCATAGCAGCGTGGCGGGCTCGTCCGCGCGGTCGGACGGCAGCAGCGCGCAGTGCATGCCGTGGGGCTCTAACGCCATGAGGCGGGTGACGTCGCGGGGGTGGAGGGTCATCGCAACCACGTCGCCCAGACGGCCCAGGCAATCAGCGTCGGGATCGCCCACAGAACCGAGTAGGCGCCGAGGGCGAACAAGGCGCCAATCCCGTAGTTGTCCGCCTCGAAGAATCCGGCGCGGCGGCACAGCACGGTCACGCCGATGAACAGCGCCGCGGACAGGCCGATCAGGGACAGTGCCGCCCACGAGATCGCGAATGTGACCTCCGTCACGCCCGCGCCTCGCGCTTCAGCCGGCGATACACGCCGCGCAGCGACCGCGGGTCGTTGATCGCGACACCGTAGCGGCGCGGGTCGTGCATCAGCCGCCGCGCCAGGCTGTAGCGTCCGACGGGGTGTATCGCCTCGGCCTGGCGCCGCAGCGCCTTCGCCTTCCTGCCGTTCATCGGAAACCCTCCTGGCCGTCAGGCCGTGATTGCGAACGGGTCGTCGGACTCCACCGGCAGCGCCGCCTGCGGGCTCTGCTCGACGGATTCGGGCTGCGGCGCGACGCGGTCCATCGCCATGCACGCCGGGATCGCCGGCCAGACGCGGACCTGGACGCCGGGCGTGGCCGCGTAGCGCTTCGCGAACGAGCCGTCGGTGATCAGCTTGTCGTCGACGAACACGACGCCGTTGCAGCCGTCCTCGATCGCCTTCAGCACGTTGCTGCAGTCCGGTTTGACCTGCGGCCGCAGCAGGCCGGACAGCGCCTGCGCGCGCTTCCTGGCGCTCCACGACTCCGGCACCGGCATCAGGATCGTGATCGCGATCTCGACCGGCTCGGCGATCGGCGGCTGCCCGGCCATGGCCTGGCTGGCAACGACCGAGATCATGTCCTCGTAGCGCTTCGTCTTCGGGGCCTTGATGATCCGCGCCCGGCCGTGCAGGTTCACGGCGCGCGGCGACTGCTTGCCCTGCGGGGCGGTCGGCACGAAGAACTCGATCATGCGGCCCTCACAGCGTGCAGGTGGGGTGGAGTTCGCGCTTGGCGCGGACGTACGCGGCGTGCGCCTCCGCAGCAGTCGGGTAGCGGCCAAGGAACTTGTTGGTGCCGTCCACCCCGATCTGCGCGACGTAACGGCCGGTCCGCCGGCAGAAGCTCACGCCGAGGATCCCGACGCGACTCGAAGCATTCGCCGATCGCCGGTTCTGGTTGTTGCCGGTGCGGGTGACGCACCGCAGGTTGCCGATCCGGTTGTTGGTCCGATCGCCGTCGATGTGATCGAGCTCGGAACCAGGCCACGCACCATGGACCATCGCCCAGATCATCCGATGGACCCGCCACGTCGAGGCGCCGGCGCGCGCCACCAGGTACCCGGCGTGATCTGGTGTCCCGACAGGCCGCCCGGTGCTTCGGCGGATCAGCACTCCGTCATCAGGCCGGACCTCGAACCACCCGTGCAGTTCCGCCACGGTCGGCATGGGCAGGCGCAGCTCGATCATGCCGGCTCCGTCACGCGCTGCCGCGTCCAATGCCGGTGCGTCATGTGGAACAGCCCGCAGTCGGCGCACCGATAGACCGCGGCGCGACCAGGCCGGTTCGGCTGACCCGCGCCGGCCTGACGCCGGCCCTGATCTTTCCGACCGGTCAGACGCGACATCGCCTGGTACGCGGCCTGCGGCGACGGGAACTGCTTCTTGCCCTGCACGGGGCAGTAGGCGGGGCGCGCGGTGGCGGTCACGGCCGGCCGCCAGCTCGATGCCGGCTCAGGAACTTGCCCAGCTCGGCGCGGAACTCAGCGACGGCTGGGCTCGCAGGATCGGCCACATCCGACGGCGCCGGCAGCGCGAGCAGCCGCCGTTCGATCTTGATGCGCTCCTTCTCACCGCGGCAGAGCGCCACGAACTCCGGCAGGCTCGGCGGCCACATCAGCCCGCTCTTGGCCAGGTCGCGCAACGCGGCGGCGACGACGTCGATGTGGAAGTCCGACAGCGCCTCGATCCAGGTCACCTTGACCTCGTGCTCGGCCTTCGCGCGGACCTCGTACGGCGCATCCGATGGCACCAGCCCCGCCCATATCGCGGTCATCTTCTGCGCGCCGTAGATCGCGGTCAGACGGCCGAACAGGCGGTCAGCGAATGCGGGCGGGTGCGTGAATCTCTGTGGCGTCGACATCGATGTCCTCACGAGTTCGGCGGCCGGTCAGGCCGGCGATGGTGGTCTGCTGCAGCTGCTGGCTGGGCGTCAGGGTCCGGGCGGGCGGTGCGTTCTGGCGCGCCGTGGGCGTGGTCAGCCAGTCGGCTGCGAATCCCTGCCAGCCGCGTGCGCAGCACATCCGCAGCGCATCGGCCAGCGGCATCCCGGCCTTCTCGGCCTCGCGGCGGATTCCGGCGAGCCCCGTGTCGGTGAGCTCGGCGCCCTTGGACTTTCGCAGCGCCAAGAAGTCGAGCCAGACGTCGTCGGGCACGTCCGGCGGTTGCTCCGCAGGTCGGCGCTTGGTCCGTGGCGACTTCGACGCGCCGTCAGGCGCTCTTACCGAAGAGCTTTGCTCTGAGGTTTGGTTATTGGCTATTGGCTCTTGGGAATGCATACCAATTGCATCGCTTCCAGATGCAATTGCATTGGTTGGCGGTGCGTTTGCATCGCGTTTGCACTCCTTTTGCTTCCACCGTTCGTGCGCCGCTGCACTTCGCTCGCGCGACTTGGCCTGGCTCTTCGCGATTTCCGCATCGCAGCGGCGGTGCCGGTAGCCGCCGTCCGACAGCGTGAAGAACTCGGCGAGCACCACGTCGACGGCCTCGCGCTCGGCATCGCTGGCGGCGCGCACGCGGCGATAGATCGCCTTCTGGTCGGCCGGCAGCGGCTTCTCGTCCAGGTAGTACCAGTCGAGCAGCCGGCGATACACGCCGTCCTCCAGCAGCGACAGATGAGCCGTCGCGCTGGCGTAGTCGCCGATGTGGTGCGGGTAGTAGTTCAACCGTCAGGCGGCCACGCGCCGCACCGTGGATCCAGCGAGCAGATGCGAGTAGTCCTTGTCGACCAGCTCCGTCAGCACCGCGTAGACATCGATGCGTCGCCACAGGTTGACCTCGGTCATGTGTCCCGAACCGGACAGCCTGATGCGATGCTTCTCCGGGCCGCTCTTGGCGCCGCGGCCCTTCAAGAATCGGCCGACCGCGGCTTCGAGGTTCTCGCGGTGTCCGACGACGCGCGCCGGGTTGTTGTTCGTCTCGTTGCAGCCCTGCTGCGCCGTGATCCACTCGCCAGGATCCTTCTTGACGATCGCCTCCAGTTCGCCGATCCGACCCGCCTGCTTGGTGTAGCCGGCCGCCAGCAGCGCGATCCTTTCGTCCAGGCCTCCAGCATCGCCGGACGGCTGCGCCCGGCCCTTCACCAACGCCCCAAGGGCCCGACTCTGAAGGCGATACCCCCAGCGCTTGGTCTCGTGGACGTTCCTGATGAACTCGACCATGCGCGGCCAGTCCTTCGGCTCGATCTTCGAGTCGACGCGCCTTGGCTTCCAGGCGATCTCACGGTACTCGGCGTGAATGGCGTCCAGCGCCTCGGCCACAGCCTGCCACGCGACCACATCCACGCCGTTGAACCGGCCCTGAAGCATCAGCCCTGCCGTAGCGTCCCGTGCGTAGTGCCTGACCCTCTCGTCGAACGAGAGAATGAATTCCGGCACGCGAAGCTGATCGCGCCATGCGGCAATCGAGGCGAAGGCATCGCCGGATTCGCTGACGCAGACGGTGAATCGGTCCCCCGTTGGCAGGCGCACCGTCTGCGCCTGGCCGCCTGGAATCGCCTGCAGGTCGTTCACTTTCCGTCTCCCATGGCTGAGGTCATGGCATCGGCCGCAGACGGCCAGCAGGTCGTCGTCCGGCTCGGTGCCGAGGGTCTTCGGATATCGCACGTGGTGAACGTCACGCATCGCGGCGCCACAGAACTCGCACCGGCCGAGCGCCCGCAGCCGCACCGCGTCTCGCTTGCCCTGCCACTGCGGCGACTGGAGATAGCTCGCGTACCGCTCATTCAACGTTCGTTCCCTGACTGGCCGCCCGGCTGTTTCGCCGGTGCGGTGGTGATCTATCGAAGTGCCACCCAACGCCGCCCACGGTTCGGCACTGGCAGGGTCTGGCCTTGCCGTGGGCGGTTGTGCCGGGCACTGCTGCTGTAGCGGGGACGGTCGCGGAAGCCGGGGGCAAGATCCCTGCATCTGCCCGAGCGCGCGTCCCTTCCGCAAGCCGCGCGAACCATGACTCGACCACCGGCTTTCGCCGGCGCGTCCCCTTCGGTGTGTTCCTCACTCCTCATCATCAGACCGCCCTGACGCGCGGCCTCGAGTCCAGCTTGTCGGCGCGGTCCATCAGGCGCTTTATCTGCTTCGCCGCCTGGATCAGTTCGCGATCGATCTTGTCGCGCTCGGTCTCCGGCTCGATCGTCTGCGGCTCGGCATAGGCGCCCTCCTGCGCGAAGTAGCGCATCAGCGAGTGGCAGCCGACCTCCCTGCCCTTGCGGATGAACCAGGTGATCTCCGTGGGGCAGAACTTCTCGCGCCGCTCGGGGTCCAGGCACGCGTCCATCCGGTTGTGCGCCTGTCGCAGGTCCATCGACGGCCAGAGCTCGCCGGCGGTCTTCTTGCGGCCGCCGTTCGCCTTGCAGATCTCGTCGATCGCCTCGTGCTCGGTCTCGCAGAACAGTCGATCCGTGGTCATTTCCAGCACTGCCCGGAAGTTATGGACGCGTATGGACAACCCGGGCCGAACAATCGGCGGCATGGGCAGTCGTCGAAAATCTGGGTGCTGGTGCCGCCACGCGATTTCCCTCGCGCGCTATCGCCAGCCGCGGCACGACGCCGCGATCCATGCCGTCGCACCAGCAGCAGCGGCCGTCCTGACCCTGGTAGGTCAGGGGCGCGGCGGTGCCGCAGCGCACGCAGGTGAAGACGCCGGCGGCCATCAGGCGGCCTCCGCCTTCGCGGCCGAGCGCGCCCGCATGTCCGCCAGCAGATGCTGAACGGTGACCTTCCGGCGGGTGACCTCCTGGACGTCGAGCAGCTTGCTGTTGGGCACGCTGCCGCGCAGGTGCCACATGCCGACGGTGGAGTACGAGACCCCCAGGAGGCTCGCGAACTTGGCCCGCCCGCCACAGATTTCCTCGGCGCGGGCGAGGGATGGAATGGCTGTCGATTCCTTCATCGGCGCGAACATATCACGCACCGTGATCTTTCGCAACACGGCCGGTGTTGGTCAATAGTCACGGTCCGTGATGACAATCCCGGCGTGGAACCGGGACAGAAGCTGAGGAAGGCGCGCGAGGACGCGGGGTTGACGCAGGATCAACTGGCCGAGCGCATGGGTTGGTCCGGTCAGAACCGGGTGTCGAACTACGAACTGGGCCGGCGCCCTTTCCCGTTCAAGGACCTTCAGAAGCTGGCCAGCGTCCTCGGGCGCAACCAGGGCTACTTCATCGACGACACCGGGACGATCACCACGATCGCGCGGGCGGCCGAGGCCGCGGCCGTGCTGGCCGTGCCGGTACTCGAAGCGTCGGCGTCCATGGGCAACGGCCGGCCACAGCCCGAGCACGACACCATCGTTGGCACGCTGCCCTTGAGTCGCGGATGGGTGAGCCAGAACCTGCGCGGCGTGTCCAGCGCTGACAACTTGGCGGTCATCACGGCGCTCGGCGACTCGATGGAGCCGACCTTCCGCGACGGAGATATGCTGCTGGTCGACCGCGGCGTGACCGAGGTTCGGATCGACTCCGTGTTCGTCCTTGCCCTGAACGACGAGCTGTTCATCAAGCGCCTGCAGCGCGACCCGCTGACGGGCAGCCTGCGCATGCTCTCGGACAACAAGCTAAACCACCCGATCGAGATCACGGCCGCCGACATGTCGCGGTTCCAGGTCCTTGGTCGCGTCGTCTGGGCGTGGAACGGGAAGCGACTGTAGGAGGCCACGATGATGCGAAGTTCGGTGCTGGTGACGGCGATGGCGGCGCTCCTCGCGGCGCTTGCGAGCGGCTGCGCCACCCCGGAGCAGGCCGCTGCCAACGACGCCGCGATCGCGTCCAGGATCGACGAAGCCATGAACGCGCAGTTCCGGTGCGGGTTCGCGTCACTGCCCCAGGTCGATGACGGCATCTCGGACGCGCAGTCGGTCGCCCTGGCGCTTTCCATGAGCTGCGGCAACGAGTACCAGGCTGCCACCGAAGCGTTCGCTGCCAAGCTCGAGAACGATCGCCAGCGAGCGATGTTTAGCGAACGCCGAGAGCGCGCCGGGACCAGGATCGAGAACTTCCTGCCCATCGTCATGCGCTACCGCGCGACCGTCCGCAAGCCCGCCAAGTAGGCGAATCCGCGTCACTGGTCGCCCGCTTCGGCGGGTTTTTTTTCGCCCAGGGCAACCCACGGATCACCCCGAATATCACGTTCCGTGTTGACGTGGATCACGCGGTGTGATTTACTCTCCCCACGCACCCGGCCCTTGCCGGATCAGCAACTGGGAGATCAGCGATGGAAGGCGGCATCACGATCAGCAGGCACATCGTCCGCGGCCTGCTGATGGTCGCAGCGAAGTACAGCGACCGCGAGCAGATTTGCGGCCTGCTGTTCGAGACCGACGAGGCGAACCTCTACGTCGTCGCCACGGACGCGAAGATCCTGCTCGCGATGCGGTCGGACCGTCCGGAGAGCGTCGCCGCCGGCCAGCGCTTCGTCGCGCCGCGGAGCCTGTTCCG
>JBFWQM010000023.1:0-34196 GCA_050249455.1 Rhodospirillaceae bacterium
CGCAAGAGACTCTTCTGTGCGGCAATGCCGCGCTGCTGGATACGCGGGTCGAGCCCGCGTACGACTCCTTTTTTATCCATCATGGCCATCGCAGGCCGGGTCTCGGGCACGCAGGAAGCGCCAGAAGTGCCGGGCACAGCGCGCTTCCCTGAAATCGGCGCCGCACCCAACCGGACAGCAAGGGGATGCGCCCAGCCATCCACGTCTTTCCTCTCATGTCGTTCTCCGGCTTGACCGGAGAACGGCATGAGATGCACACCGAAACCGGCGAAGATCCGGGCCATCATCCCTCCACCGCCTCAAGCCGCACGTCGATGACGAGGTGGCCATGCGGCGAGACGCGCAGCACGTCGCCGGGGTGGACCAGGGTGGTGGAGTTGCGCTCCTCGATCACCGCCGGGCCTTCGACCGTGAAGCCGGGCGCCAGGCCGGGACGCCACAGGACGCGCGCCTCGACCGGTCGGGCCGGGTCGTCGAACACGACCGCGCGGCGTTCCTCCGGCCGTGCGTCCTCCGGCACGTAGGGCGCCTCGATGAACGCCAGCAGCGCGGCGTCGGCGCGGTCCGCGGTGACGGTGAGGCGCAGATTGACCATCTCGATCCGCTCCGCCGCCTCGGCGTGGCCGTAGCGCTGGTCGTGCAGCCGGTCGAACGCCTGGCGCACTGGCCCGTCGGCATGCGTCAGGTCGGCGGGCGCCGCGACCGGCACCGCGATGGCGTGCTCCTGGCCGCGGTAGCGCAGGTCGGCGGCGAACTCGAAGCGCGCCTGCGCCGACGCGATGCCGTCGTCGGCGAGCTGCCGCTCGCCGGCATCGCGCAGTTCGGCGAATGCCGCCTCCAGCCGCGGCCGGTCGAGTGCGCCGAGCGCGCCGATCAAGGTACGCACGAAATCCTGCCGCCACGGCGCCAGCAGCATGCCGAAGGCGGAGAAGTTGCCCGGCAGCTTGGGCACCACGACGGTCGGGATGAAGATCTCCTTCGCCAGCGCCACCGCGTGCAGCGGCCCGGCGCCGCCGAACGCGATCATCGCCGCGTCGCGCGGATCGACGCCCTTGTTGACCGAGACCGCGCGCACGGCGAGCGCCATCGCCGCGTCGGCGATGCGCACGATGCCGAGCGCCGCCTCCGGCACGCTCATGCGGAGCGGGCCGGCGACGGCCTCGCGCACCGCCGCCTCGGCGCGAGCAGGGTCTAGCGCCATGCCGCCGCCGAGGAAGCGTGCGCCGTTCAGCCGGCCGAGCAGCAGATCGGCGTCGGTGACGACGGGGTCGGCGCCGCCCTTGCCGTAGCACGCTGGTCCGGGATCGGCGCCGGCGCTGTGCGGGCCGACGTGCAGCGAGCCGGCGCCGTCGCGCCATGCGATCGAGCCGCCGCCGGCGCCGACCTCGACGATGTCGACGACGGGAAGCTGCATCGGCTGGCCCGAGGCCGCGCCGCCGATGTAGTAGCCTTCCTCGATCGCCGGCGCGCCGTCGATCATCAAGCTCGCCTTGGCGGTGGTTCCACCCATGTCGAACCCGATCGCCTGGTTCAGCCCGAACAGCGCGGCGATGCGCCCGGCCCCGATCATGCCGGCGACCGGGCCCGACTCCATCATCGCCACCGGCTGCGCCAGCGCGTGGCCGATCGACATGGCGCCGCCGTTGGAGCGCATCAGGCGGATCGGGCCGCGGAACGCGCTCTGGCGCAGGAAGGCCTGCAGCCGGTCGAGGTAGGCGCCGACCCGCGGGCCGACATAGGCGTTGAGCGCCGTCGTCGACGTGCGCTCGTATTCGCGGAACGCGCGCAGGATCTCGTGCGACAAGGTGACGAAGAGCTGAGGGAATTCCGCACGCAAGATGCGCCCGGCCGCCGCCTCGTGCGCCGGGTTGGCCCACGCGTGCAGGAAGCACACGGCCACCGACTCGACGCCGTCGGCGACGAGCCGCGCGCCCAGCGCACGGACCGCCGCCTCGTCGAGCGGGGTCAGCACCGCGCCGGCCGCGCTCATCCGTTCGCGGACTTCCAGGCAGCGCTCGCGCGGGATCAGCGGCTTGGGGCGGTGGAAGAACAGGTTGAACGCTTCGATCCGGTTGCCGCGGCCGATGGCGTAGACGTCGCGGAAGCCCGCCGTGGTGATCAGCGCGGTCGCGGCGCCCTTGCGCTCCAGCACCGTGTTGATGGCGATGGTGGAGCCGTGCAGGAACTCGTCGATCGCGGCGACGTCGCAGCGGCCTTCGTGGAGGCTGGTCGCGACGCCGAGCGTCGGGTCGGCCGGCGTCGTGGACGTCTTGGCCAGCACCAGACGCCCGTCGCGCCAGCCGACCAGGTCGGTGAAGGTGCCGCCGATGTCGACGCCGACGCTGCTCACGCGCTGTTCCCTATTTCGCCGCCTTTCCAGCGCTCGACAGTCTGCGGGGGCGGGGGGCAACGGTCAACGCCGGCGCCTGCGGCCTGCCGAAAAGCCGCTAACGGCGGGCGTTAACGCGCCCCCTGGTGCAGGAAATGCCCGTTCTGCGGCATCTTTCGACGCATCGGGCGCTACAATCGCTTTGAAATTGCACTGATTCGGCCCCATAAGATTCGACGGAACTGATACCCGAGGGAGCCAACCCTGATGGCCAAGAGCGCGACTGCACAACCAACCGTCACGATGAAGCAGATCTCGGCGAAGATCGCCGAGAGCCAGGAGCTCACCAAGAAGCAGGCGAACGAAGTGTTCGACATGTTCGTCACCGAGCTCGGCAAGAACCTGAAGAAGGGCAACCGGATCCGCATCCCCGGCCTCGGCATCCTGCAGGTGCGCAAGCGCGCCGCCCGCATGGGCCGCAACCCGGCGACCGGCGAGCCGATCAAGATCAAGGCCAGCAAGAAGATCGCCTTCCGCCCCGCGAAGGAGCTGAAGGAGTCGATCTGACGCCAGCCTCTCCCGTCACGGGAGAGAGCGTTGCGCGCCCCGGACCGTCGCCCCGCGGCAATCCATCGTTGCCGCGGGGCGAGGCCGGCCGCGATCCGGCGGCGAGCCCGTCGCCGCACCGACCCGAACCCCGATTCACGACCACGCCGCCAGCGCCGGCGGTGCGCTGCGGGTCGCCTGGCGGTAGGCTTGCGCCCGTTGTCAGCGTGTCGCTGATTTCATCTCGATAGCCAAACGACTTGCGGCGCCGAGTCGCGCGGCGGGCCGTCGCACGCGTGCCCGTAGGTGCGCCGGATAGGATCGATCCGCGTCCGATCGGACGTTCGTGGTTTCCGCTGACCGAGGATCGATCTCAATGGACTTTCGCTGCATGACGTTCGCCGGCGCGCTGGCCTTGCTGGGCGCCGCCGCCGTTCCGACCCCTTCGCTCGCGCTCGACGCCGGCGACATCCTCGTGCGCGTACGCGGCATCGGCGTCCTGCCGACGGGCTCGAGCGGCGGCATCGCGCCGGACCTGCCCACCGCGAGCCTCGACCCGCAGCCGATGGGCGTGCCGGAGATCGATTTCACCTACATGATTACGCCGAACATCGGCATCGAGGTCATCGCGGCGACCACGCCGCACGACGTCAACGGCGCCGGCGCCATCTCCTCGCTCAACAAGGTCGGCGACACCTGGCTCCTGCCGCCGACCGCGCTGGTGCAGTGGCACTTCCTGCCGCAGGGCCGCATCCGGCCCTATATCGGCGCGGGGATCAACTACACGGTCACCTATGGCGAGGACGCCTCGTCGTCGCTGGCCGGTGCGCTCGGCGGGCCGACCCGGCTCGAGCTCAGCAATTCGGTCGGCTGGGCGGTGCAAGGCGGCGTCGACATCGCGATCACCGACCGGTGGTTCGCCAACATCGACGTCAAGTACATCGACATCGACGTCGATGCGACGATCACCACGGGCGCCGTGACCCGCACGACCCGCGTGCCGATCGACCCGGTGGTGGTCGGCGTCGGCATCGGCTACCGGTTCTGACCCGCTACAGCGGGAACGCCAGCAGGAGGATCGGCATCGAGACGGCGACGACGATCACCTCCAGCGGCAGCCCGAAGCGCCAGTAGTCGCCGAAGCGGTAGCCGCCGGGGCCCATGATCAGCAGGTTGTTCTGGTGGCCGATCGGCGTCAGGAACGCGCAGCTGGCACCGATCGCCACCGCCATCAGGAAGGCGTCGGGCGCCACGCCCAGCGTGCGCGCCACGTGGTCGGCCACCGGCGCCATGATCACCGCCGTCGCCGCGTTGTTCAGCACGTCGGAGACCATCATCGTCACGACCAGGACGACCGCCAGCGCGATCACCGCCGAGCCAGCCTCCGCGGTGATGACGATCGCATCGGCGATGGTGCGTGCGAGGCCGGTCGTCTCCATCGCGCCGCCGACCGGGATCAGGCAGCCCAGCAGCACCACCACCGGCCAGTCGACCGCCGCGTAGGCCTCGCGCGCACGCAGCACGCCCGCCAGCACGTAGAGCGCCACCGCGGCGGCGAACGCGACGGTCACCGGAACCGCCCCGAACGCGGTCGCCGCGATCGCCGCCGCGAAGACGGCGGCGGCGGCGGCGGCGCGCGACGGCGAGCCGACGCGGATGCCGCGCGAGGCCAGCGGGGCGCAGCCGAGCTCGACGATGGCGTCGGCCAGGCGGTCCTCCGGCCCCTGCAGCAGCAGCACGTCGCCGGTGGCGAAGCGGAACGACGCCAGCCGCTCCGTCAACTGTCGTCCGCTGCGCGAAACGCCGAGCAGGCCGATGCCGTAGCGCGTGCGCAGCCGCACCTCCTCCGCGGTGAGGCCGTTGATCAGGGTGTGGGGCATCACGACGGCTTCCGCGACGCCCGCGGTCTCGGTCGTCTCGGCGGTAGTCTTCTCCTCCTGCTGCTCGCTCATGACCAGCCCGTGCGCCTTGCCCAGGCGGTCGATGGCATCGGCCTCGCCGCGCACCAGCAGCACGTCGCCGGCGGCCAGCCGCTGCCAGCGCGGCGGCGCAATGTGCGCCTTGCCGCGGACCATCGCCACCAGCTCCACCGCCACCGCGTCGTCTTCCAGGTCGCGCACCAGCTTGCCGGCGGCCGGTGCATCGTCCGGCACCACCAGCTCGACGAGATAGGGGGCGATCTCGAACTGGTCCTCCGGCGCCCGCGAGCCGCGGCGCTCGCGCGGCAAGATGCGCCAGCCCGCCAGCGCCATGAAGGCGATGCCGGCGAGCGCGACGGCGAGCCCGACCGGCGCGAAGTCGAAGAAGCCGAACTGCGCGCCGTGCGCGTCGGCGCGGTACTGCGAGACCAGCAGGTTCGGCGGCGTGCCGATCAGGGTCATCATGCCGCCCAGGATCGTTGCCGACGACACCGGCATCAGGATCGATGTCGGCGACGCGCCGGACTTCACCGCGGCCTGGATCGCGACCGGCATCATGATCGCGAGCGCGCCGACGTTGTTCATCAATGACGACATCACGGCCGCGACCACGCCCATCGCGCCGATCAGCAGCGTCACCGATGCGTTCTGCGGCGTCGTGTAGCGGATCAGCCGCTCGATCGCTCCCGACCGGGTCAGGCCCTGGCTCAGGATCAGGACCAGCACCACCGTGACGACCGCCGGGTTGGCGAAGCCGGAGAACACCTGGCCGGCCGGCACCAGGCCGAGGGCGAAGGCGGCCAGCAGCATGATCAGCGCGACGACGTCGGGCCGCAGCATGCCGCGGACAAAGGCGACCAGCCCGCCCGCCAGGAGTACGGCGATCTGGACGCGCGGGTCGAGCAGAAGCTCCATGCGGCGGGAACTCGCGGGTTCGAGAGTGGCTCCGCCGGCGAGAGTACTTTGAACCGGGGCACGGTGCGTACTGCGGTTTGCCGGCGACCCCGCCGGCGGCGCGATTTCCGCTTCTCTCGCGCCGACGCACGCGCGATGATTGACGCCACCGACGGAGAAGCCGGGAGCCGCTCGTGCCCACAGTCTATGCCGCCTCCAGCGCCACGCTGTCCAAGTGGGCGGCCGACGTGGGCCTGTCGAAGCACGTCTACAAGGTGGGCGTCATCGCCGAAGGCAAGGCGAAGGACGCCGCCGCGGCCCTGAACGAGGAAGGCTTCGCCGGCGTCGCCGACTGGAAGCCGCTTGCCGGCCGCGAGGTGGACGAGGCGGACGAGGACGCGCTTCTGGACCGGCTGTCGAACAAGGAGAAGGCGGTCGACCCGACCTATTATCCGAAGGTCAGGGGCGCGCGCGGCCTGATCCGGGTCAAGGTGACCAACGTCGAGAACAGCATGCTGGTCGCCAAGGCGATGGCCGGCGAGGTCGAGCGCGACATGAAGGTCAAGCCGGCCGACATCGGCAACTACCTCATCGACAACGCGCTCGGCTGAACGGCCGGCGCCGGCGGGTCCTCGCCCGCCCAGCCGCATGCCGTCAGCGCCGCGCGCATGTGCGCCGGCACCGGCGCGACCGCGACGACCGGCGCGCGCGCCGGATAGAGCGGCACCGCGATCCGCCGAGCATGCAGGTGCATCGGGCGGTCCGGCGAGCCGCCGCGGCCGTAGACCGGGTCGCCCAGCACCGGACAGCCCAGGGCCGCGCAGTGGACGCGGATCTGGTGGGTGCGTCCGGTGTGCGGCGAAAGTTCCAGCCACGTCATCCCGTCTCCCGAACCGCAGACGACGTAGTCGGTGACCGCCGATTGTCCCGCGGGGTCGATCTCCATCTTCCAGCCGAACTTGCGCTCCAGCTTGCGCAGCGGCGCGTTGACCGTGCCGGCGCGATGCGGAGGCGCGCCGGCGACGACGGCCCAGTAGGTCTTCTCCACCTTGCCGTCGGCGAACAGGCGGCCGAGCCGCGCGAGGCCCTTGCGCTGGCGGCCGAGCACCAGGCAGCCGCTGGTGTCGCGGTCGAGGCGGTGGGCGAGCGCCGGCGGCTTGGGCAGCCCGAAGCGCAGGGCGTCGAGCATCTGCTCCAGGTTCTCCCCGCCGCGCGGCCCGGCATGGACCGGCAGCCCGGCCGGCTTGTCGATGATCAGCATCAGCCCGTCGCGGTGGAGCAGGCGGGCGTGGAGTTCGGCTGGCGTCATGAGCGCATCGTAGCATGACGCGGCACCGGCGGGGCTGGTCGCAGGTTCGTCCAGCGCCTAGACTAAGCTGGTATCGGTTGGGGACCCCGGCGCGCCCGCGCATGACACGGAACGACAGAGTGCCCGCCGCGCGCCGCTGGCCGCGCCGGCTGCGCGACGCCGCCTGCGGGCTGGGCGCGCTCGCCGTCGCCCTGACGTCGGCCGTTCCTTTCCAGTCGGCGCGGATCGTCGCCGCCGGGGTCGTCGCGGCCGCCGCCGTCGCCGAGCCGGCGCAAGCGCGCAGCCGGTCCAGCGGCGGCTATTCGCGGCCGTCGAGCGGCGGCTATTCGCGCCCCTCGATGTCGTCGCCCGCGCCGTCGCGCCGGCCCTCGGCCAGCCCGAGCTATTCACCGCGCGCCCCGTCCACCAGCGGCGGCTACAGCCGGCCGCAGGCCCCGTCCGGCGGCGGCTGGGCGCCGCGCACGCCGTCCACGTCGTCGGGCGGCGACGCCGCCATTTCGCGGCGGCAGTCGGTGGACGCGCTGCAGAACTATCGCGCCGACCAGGAACGGCTGCGCCAGGACCAGCAGCGCTACGAGCGCCCGCCGGCCCGCGTCGATGCGCCGCCGCCGTCCACGGCGGGGGGCCGGACCTGGCAGTACCGGCCCTACGACCGCTACGACGACTGGCAGCGCGACCGTGCCGCGACCTATCGCGAACGCGGCTGGTCGGCTCCCGCCTATGCCTATCGCTCGAGCCCGAGCTTCGGGGTGTGGGACGGCCTGATGCTGTGGTTCCTGCTCGACAACCTGTCGCGGCCGGGCAGCCTCGACTTCTTCCACAACCACCGCGACGATCCCGGCGTCGCGGCGTGGCGGTCGGAGGCGGAGCGGCTGTCACGCGACAACGCGGCGCTGCGCGGCAAGCTGCAGGACCTCGATTCCGGCCTGGCGCGGCAGGCGGACCGGCCGGTCGACCCGGCCTACATGCCGCCCGGCGTGAACCCGGCGGTCGCGCTGGCGCCGCAGCGTGCGGTCGCGCCGCAGCCGGAGCCGGCGTCCAGCGGCATGGGCGGCATGCTGCTGGTGGTCGTCATCGGCGGCGCGGTGCTGCTGTTCCTGTGGTATCGGCGGCGCCAGTCGCGCGACCGCGGCGCGGAGGGGGGCGAGGCGATGGCGAGACGACCCGCGGGTGAATTCCACCGGCCGGCCCCGTTCCGGCTGGGCATGACGTTCGACCTCGACCCGACACCCTTCATCCTGGTGCAGGGCAAGACGAAGGTGACGCCGCCCGACGGCGACGGCGCGCGCACCAGCGTCGAGGCGCTCGGCGCGCTGGCCACGGCCGGCGCCGTGCTGCACCGGCTGTACCTGCCGGGCGGCCGGTCGTTCCTGCAGGTCCACCTCGACGCCGACGACAACCCCGACGAATGCCGCTATTTCTCGCGCATCGACGCGGTGCGCCCGGCGAGCAACGACGAGTGGGGCTTCTGGATCGACGATGCCGAGGGCATGATCGGCTGGCCGAAGTTCGAGACCAAGGACGGCGCCGGCTACTGGCGGATGTGGTCGCCCGGTGAGCAGCGGGTCGCGCCGGTCGCCTTCGACGAGGAACGGCAGTCGGTGCACGGCACCGTGCGCGCGCATCACCAGATGATGCTCTACGGCGCCGCGATCGAGGCGCCGCCGCCCGCGCCGCAGAACGAATACATCCTGCTCGACATGATCGAGGCGGAGGACGGCGCGCAGGTGGAGATCTACGCGGGCATCGACGTCAACCCGGCGACGCTGCGGCTGGCGTGAGGGGGAACGAGGCTGACATGAGCGAAACGATCCAGGGCATCCTTTCGGCGCTCGGCACCGGGCTGCCGGTTCTGATGCTGCACTTCGCGATCGCCGGCGCGCTGCTGGCCGGCGGCGTCGGGCTCTACAACCTCGTGACGCCGTTCCACGAGCGGCGGCTGATCGCGGAAGGCAATACCGCCGCCGGCATCGTGTTCGCCGGCGTGCTGATCGGCCTGGCGATCCCGCTCGGCACTTCGCTCGCCTACAGCCCGTCCACGCTCGACGTCCTGGTGTGGGGCGCGGTCGCGGTCGTGCTGCAGCTCGTGGCGTACTTCATCGCGGCCAGCCTGCTCGGCAACGTCCGGCGGCTGATCGAAGGCGGCAACGTCGCGGCGGCCTATTGGCTCGCCGGCGTGCAGATTTCCGTGGCGCTTCTCAACGCCGGCGCGATGGCCGGATGAGCAGGGCCGTTCGACCAGAGGAGAAGGGGAGATGGTCATGTTCTCGTTCGTGAAGAGCCTCGTCGGCGTCAAGGCCGACAAGGCGGTGCAAGGCGCAATGGAAGCAATCGTCCGCTGGGATCCCGCGAGCGCGACGGAAGCGGAACTGCGCAACATGGAAGGCCACCTCGACCAGCTCGGCCTGCAGGTGGCGCAGGCGCGCGCGAAGTACAACGACGAGAAGAAGGAGGCGGACGCGATCACCGCGCTGTCGCAGCAGCGCATGGCCGCCGCCGAGCAGCTCGAGCGGCAGATGAACGCGGAGGCCGACCCGGCGCGCAAGGCAGACCTCGAGAAGAGCCTCGGCAAGCTCGTGGCGATGCTCGAGGAGATGGCGCCCGACGTCGACCGCGAGACCGCCGACGTGAAGGAAGCGCAGGAGTTCCTCGAGATGCTCGAAGGCGCCTACGCCGATGCCGGCCAGAAGCTCAAGTCGGCGCGTTCGGAGCTGGAGCGCGCCCACCGCGACATGGCGCGCGCACAGCAGCAGCGCGACATGGCGTCGCGCCAGGCCGATGCCGCCCGCCAGGCCGCCGGGCTGACCAAGGCGACCTCCAGCCTTTCGGTGGCGCTGAAGGCGATGCAGGACAGCGCGGCCAAGGATCTCGCCGCGGCCGAGGCCGACACAGCGAAGGCGCGGCTGCTCAAGCCGAGCAAGCCCGAAGCCGACGACGCCAACATCGCGCGCGCGATGGCCGAGGTTGCCGGCAAGCCGCAACCGACCAGCCTCGCTGACCGGCTGGCGGCGCTGAAGGCGAAGAAGTAGCCGTCGCCGCGCCGCGCCTCCCCAAAGGGGGGCGCGGCGGCGCGCATCAGCGCATCGCGATGTGGTCGTCGATCGTCTTCGCGTCGCTCGATCTGATCGTCATGTTGTTCGGGCCGGCGCCGACCCGGGTCACGATGACCTTGGGCTCGATGTTCTTCTTGAAATCGGCGGCTTCCTTGGAGCCGGCGCGGAAGACCCACAGCGGGTTCTCGTGCACGCTCGTCTCGAAGCCGGCCTCGTTGTGGCCGGAGGTGGTCTCGGCGCACGAGGTCACGGCGAGGGCCATGGCGGCGCACGCCCAATTCACTGCACGGTTCATTCTTCTCCTCCGCCGAACGCCGTCCTTCCGGCTATGTCCGGCTGGTATAAGCGTGCGATGCCGGCGTGACACCGCATGGTATTGCGGACGGCTCGCGATGGGTTCAGACTGAATCCACCGCTGCGTCCGCCAGGGACAAGGTCTCTGGCTCGATCCCATCGGCGACCCGATCACGTGCCGATGCTTTGGGCCGCAGCGGCAGTAGCGCCCGATGCGCGTTTCCCCCTGGCGACAGCGATTTTGTCGCATAGGCGTGGCGGGCCGCCCCCTGTAGCCTGTCAAAAAAGCGCATCGAAATTTTGCGTAGTCATAGGCAATCGGGCGATCCGGCCCGAGGATGCGATTATGACGGAAGGGGGTTCGGGATGAGCATCGAGAGAATGCACGCCCGTCCGCGGCTCGACCTCGAATGCGCAAGCTGCAAGGCGCGCCACCTTGGCTTGTGCCAGTCGTGCTCGGAGGAGATTCCGCAAGTCGTCGCGAGCTGCAAGGTCGGCGAGCGGCGCTTTCACGCCGGGGAGTCGATCTTCGATCTCGGCGACCCGTGCCGCGAGGTCTACACCATCATCGACGGCTGGGCGTTCCTGTTCGCGCTGCGCCCGGACGGCGGCCGCCAGGTGCTGCACTACGCGATGACCGGCGACTTCATCGGCTACCATCCCGGCCACGACGCGATGATCACCTATGGCGCGCAGGTGCTGACCGACGCGACCGTATGCGTGATGTCCCGCGCCGCACTGGAATCGGTCAGCCAGAAGCACCCCGAGGTGGGGCTGCGCCTGGCTTGGCTGATGACCCGCAACCTGACGCTCTCCTACGACCACCTGACCAGCATCGCGCGCCAGAACGCGCGCGAGCGCATCGCGCACCTGCTGCTGCAGCTCTACGTCCGCCGCCGCACGCGGTGGCCGGAGATGCGCGGCGACCTGGTCGAGCTGCCGCTCACGCAGGAGCTGATCGCCGACACGCTCGGCCTGACGCCGGTGCACGTGAACCGGATGCTGGCGGCGCTGCGCAAGGAAGGCGTGCTGCACTTCAAGCTCGGCCGCCTGCGCGTGCTCGATCCCGACAAGCTCGTCGCGATCGCCGGCCTCGACGACGACGTGGTGTCGAACTGGATCGAGCAGCAGACCCCGCCGCGCCGTCCTCACGCCACGTAGGCGCGGCCCGCCGCACTGCAGGGGCGGCGTTCCGACCCGCCCCTGCGGAACGCTCGGGTCGGACCGCTACTCCCCGGCGACCACCGGGTTCTCCAGGGTCCCGAGGCCCTCGATCTCGATGCGCACGGTGTCGCCGGGATTGAGGAACTTGTTCTTGGGATGGCCGACGCCGCTGCCGGTGCCGGTCGCGATCACGTCGCCGGGCAGCAGGGTGAAATGCTGCGACAGCGCGGCGATCTGCTCGCGCACGGTGAACACCATCCACTTGCTGTGGGTGTCCTGCTCCAACTCGCCGTTGACCCAGGTGTTGAGCTTGAGGTTCTGCGGGTCGGCGATCTCGGCCTTCGGCGTGATCCACGGGCCCATCGGCGCCGAGGTGTCGAACGACTTCTGCCAGAGCCAGTCGGAGGCGAGCGACGGCCAGTCGGGACGGCGGATGTAATCGCGCGCCGACAGGTCGTTGATGACCGTGTAGCCCATCACGCAGTCGAGCGCCCGGTCGACGGAGATGTTGCGCGCCGTGCGCCCGATCACCACCGCGATCTCGGCTTCCCAGTCCAGCTTGGCGACGACGCGCGGCCGGCGGATCTGGTCGCCCGGCCCGATCACGGTCTGGCGTGCGACCTTGAGGAAGAAGTACGGGTTGACCGACGACTTGTCGATGTCGCGGCCGAGCATCTCGCGGAAGTGGTCCTGGTAGTTGGCCGCGGCGCAAAAGATGTTGGTCGGGTAGAGCAGGGGCGCCGTCAGCTTGACCTCGGCGAGCGGCATGGCCTTGCCCGCGCCCTGCTTCGCCGCTGCTTCCACGACAGCTTCGGCCTTGTCCCACGCCTGCACGACGGCGAGGGTGGAGGCGGCGTCGAACCCCGCCGGCTTGCCCGAGGCCTCGACCGCGGCGGCGAGGTCGTGGACCTTGCCGTCGACGAGGACGCCGGCGCGCGGCGCTCCGGCGGATCCGACGTAGCTGAGAAGGCGATAGCTCATGGCGTGAGGCGCTCCCTGTGCGCTGGTGTTGAATCGATCTTAGCCCGGCCGCGGGCGGTCGGTCACTTGGCGCGGCGCCTTGCCGGCGGGCGCCCGATGCCGTGCAACGCGAAGTCTGCCAGGAACTCGCTGTACGCGGTGAGCAGGTCGGCGCGCCCGGTGCCGCCGGGGAACAGCTCGCGGAACAGGGGGCTGCCGCGCACGAAGAACTCGCACGCCCCGAGCATCGCGACATAGAACAGCCGCGCGTCGACGTCCTCGCGCAGCGTGCCGTCGGCGCGGCCGTCGTCGAGGATCGATGTCCATTCGCCGAACGCGATGCGGGTCACGCGGGCCCGGCTGGCGGCCGCCCATTCGCCTTCGCCATAGACGATCTGCTCGACGAACAGCTGGTGATAGGCCGGGTTCTCGGCGAGGAAGCGGACCAGGGCCGCGACCCGGCGCCTGAGCCGTTCCGCCGGCGTGCCCTTCTCGCGCGCCAGCGCCGCCATGACCACGCGCAGCTCCTCGATCTGCTCCTTCAGCGCCTCGGTCAGGAGCGCCGACAGGCTGCCGAAATAGTAGCGTACCAGCGCCGGGTCGACCCCGGCGGCGGCGGCGACGTCCTGGCGGGTC
This sequence comes from Rhodospirillaceae bacterium, assembly GCA_050249455.1. GTDB lineage: Bacteria > Pseudomonadota > Alphaproteobacteria > MPNO01 > VGEU01 > JBFWQM01. The sequence continues at coordinate 13,105 of JBFWQM010000023.1, forward strand.
AGCTTGGGCGGCGGCACGGTGCGCAGGAGCTCGCGGGTCGCGGCGATCAGCCGGGTGCGGCCGGCCCCGTTCTCCATCGGCGTCGGCCGGCCACGCCGGCGCGGGCGCATCCCTGCCGCCGTCTTGCCGGAGTCCTCGTCGTGCCGTCGCTCGCGCGTCTGCGCCACGTGCCGTTCCCTTCCGCCGGGCCGGTTGGCCCGACAATTCCCTCTTCCAAGAATAATGGGTTTGCCGGCATGATGCCAAACGTCGCGGAACGAACAACGGGAGGCCCACCATGATCAAGGTCCGAGACGTCGCCTATGGCCGGCTGCGCGTGCCGGATCTCGACGCGCAGGAGGAGTTCCTCACCAATTTCGGCATGATCAAGGTGGCCCGGACGAAGAAGGCCCTCTACATGCGCGGCACCGGCCGCGCGCATCATCTGCACGTCACCGAGCAGGGCGACCCCGGCCTGGTCGGCTTCGCCTTCTACGCCAAGAGCGAGGAAGACCTGGAGCGGATCGCCCGGGCCGACGGCGCCTCGCCGGTGGAGGAGATCGACGAGCCGGGCGGCGGCAAGCGGGTGCGCCTGACCGAACCCAACGGCTTCCAGATCGAGGTCGTCTACGGCATCGCCACGGTCGACGCGATCCAGCCCAAGCGGCCGCCGGTCAACTGGCGCGACGAGCCGGTGCAGCGCGCCGGCGACCTGTGCCGCCTGCCGGTGGCGCCCAGCCACGTCAAGCGCATGGGGCACGCGGTTCTGAACGCGCCCGACGTGGTCAAGACGGTGAAGTGGTACCGCGACAACCTGGGCCTGATCCAGTCCGACGACGTCTATGCCGGGTCGTCGGACAACATCGTCGGCTCGTTCAACCGGGTCGACTGCGGCGACGAGTACGTCGATCACCACGTCTTCTTCTGCGCCCGCCGCGAGCCCGCCTCGCTCAACCACTTCTCCTACGAGGTGGAGGACATCGACGACGTCTTCCTCGGGCACGAGCACTTAAAGGGCCTTGGCAAGTACGAGCACTTCTGGGGCATCGGCCGCCATCTGCTCGGCAGCCAGGTCTACGACTACTGGAAGGATCCGTGGGGCCACGTCCACGAGCACTGGACCGACAGCGACCGGCTGAACGCCCAGTCGGGCTCGTTCGTCCACCCGGCGGAGAAGGCGTTCGTCTCGCAGTGGGGCCCGCCGTCGCCGATGCGCCGGCAGGCGCAGGTCGCGAGCTAGGCCTGTAGCATTCTGTCGTCCTCCGGCTTGACCGGAGGACGACAGAAAAACAAAGCAAGGCGCTACCCGGCGAGGAAATCCATCACCAGGCGGTTGAACAGCGGCGCGTTCTCGAACTGGGGCCAGTGGCCGCAGTCCTGCATGACCACCAGCGACGCCTGCGGGATCAGGTCGGCGAACTTCTGGCCGACCTCGACCGCGCCGGTCGGGTCGTGCGACGTCCACACCACGAAGGTCGGCGCCGCGATGCGCCTGAGCGCCGCCTCGTCCAGCATGTTGCGCCGGCGGATCTCCATGATCTGCAGGCACAGGATGTGCTCCATCGCGCGCAGGAAGCCGGGCTGGGTGTAGATGCGGTAGCGCATCTCCACCAGGTCCTCGGTCACCATTGCCGGGTCATGCATCAGCCATTCGAGGCGCTTGCGCACCGTCTCCGGGCTCGCCTCGCGCACCGCCTTCAGGCTGAGGTCGTAGAGGCCCTTCATCACCTTCGGGTCGGCGGTCAGCCCGCCCGCGGTGTTGAGCACCATGCGGTCGACCCGGTCCGGGTGGTCGATGGCGAGCTGCGCGGCGACCCAGCCGCCCAGCGACTCGCCGGCGATGTGGGCGCGCTTCAGCCCCATCGCGTCCATGAAGTCCGCCACGTGCCGCACGTAGTGGGCGATCTCGTAATCGTGGTCGGGCTTGTCGGAATAGCCGTGCCCGATCATGTCGAAAGCGAAGACGCGGTAGTGTGCGGCCAGCGGCAGGATATTGCGCGCATAGGCCTCCAGGTGCCCGCCGGTGCCGTGCAGCAGGATCACCGCCTTGTCGCCGCGCCCGGCCTCCAGGCAGCGGGTGCGGACCGGCCCCGCCTGGACCGTGTGCAGACGGAACTCCCCGGCCGACAGCGTCGGCCACAACGACTCACCCAAGGACGCCTCCCAACTCGATTTCCGCCGATTGTGGTGGGTCGCCGTGGCGGCGTCAAACCCACGGGCTTCCGCGCGCCGGCCGCGGGTGCGACAATGCCGGCCGGCGCAGGGGAGGCGCCGCGGTCATGGCCAGGATCGTCCTTGGAATCGGCACCTCGCACGGCCCGATGCTGTCCACGCCGTGGGATCAGTGGGCACAGCGGGTCGGCTTCGACCGCTCGGTCGCGGCGCACGACTTCCGCGGCGGGCACTACTCGTTCGACCAGCTGGTGGAACTGCGCAAGGACGCCCATTTCGAGCGCGAGATCACGCCGGAGAAATGGCAGGCCCGCCACGCCGCCTGCCAGGCCGCGCTCGACCGGCTGGCCGAGAAGTTCGCCGAGGTGAAGCCCGACGTCGCGGTGATCGTCGGCAACGACCAGCGCGAGCTGTTCATGGAGGACAACTTCCCCGCCTTCGCCGTCCACTGGGGCGAGACGATCGAGAACCGGCCGCGCACGGCCGAGCAGATCGCGAAGCTGCCGCCCGGCGTCGCGGTGGCCGAGCGCGGCCATGCGCCGCCCGCCGACGCGGTCTATCCCGGCCTGCCGTCGCTCGGCCGCCACATCATCGAGCACATGACGGCGGACGGCTTCGACGTCGCGCAGATGCAGCGGCTGCCGCCCGGGTCCGGATACGTCAACGGCATCCCGCACGCCTTCGGCTTCGTCTACCGGCGCATCATGAAGGACGCGGTGATCCCCAACGTGCCGGTGTTCGTCAACACGTTCTACCCGCCGAACCAGCCGACCGCCGCACGCTGCCACGCCTTCGGCAAGGCGCTGGCGAAGGCGATCGAGAGCTGGCCCGACGACCGCCGGGTGGTCGTCTTCGCCTCCGGCGGCGTCAGCCACTTCGTGATCGACGAGGACCTCGACCGCACGGTCATCCGCGCGCTGAAGGAGAACGACGAGAAGACGCTCACCTCGATCCCCGAGGACCGCTTCCAGGCCGGCACGTCGGAGATCAAGAACTGGATCCCGGTCGCCGCGATGATGGCGGAACGGCACATGGACGTGCACGTCGTGGACTACGTGCCGTGCTACCGCTCCATCGCCGGCACCGGCAACGCGATGCTGTTCACATACTGGCAATGACGGCACGGTGCAGTAGGCGATGCCCCAAATCCTTATGGGGGCAGGTCTAAAACCCGCCGCGGTGCTGCCCCCGCGCGTTCCTGGCTTGCGCGAATGGACGGGCGGGTTTGAAACCCGCCCCTACCGAACATTGATGTTTTTCGGGGAAACTTGATGACCCTGCGCGACCGCCCGCCGTTCCGTGCCGACCACGTCGGCTCGCTGTTGCGCCCGGCGCGGCTGGTCGAGGCGCGCGAGCGGCATGCCAAGGGAGAGATCGACGAGGGGGCGTTGCGCGCGGTGGAGGACGACAGCATCCGCGAGGTCGTGAAGCTGCAAGAGGATATCGGCCTCCACGGCATCACCGACGGCGAGTACCGGCGCGCGAGCTGGAGCAGCGATTTCCTGCGGCGGATCGAGGGCGTCGCGGTTACCGAGGGCAAGTTCGTCTCCAGCTTTCGCCGCGCCGACGGGGTCGATGTCAGCCATCGGCCGCCGACGATGGTGGTGGCCGGCAAGCTGCGCAACCCCGGCGGCATCCAGCTCGCCGACTTCACGTTCCTCAAGTCGGTGACCCAGCGGACGCCGAAGGTGTGCATCCCGTCGCCCTCGATGCTGCACTTCCGCGGCGGGCGCGAGGCGATCGACCGCGTTGCCTATCCCGACATGGAGGGCTTCTTCGCCGACCTCGCCAAGGTCTACAACGACGAGATCCAGGCGCTGGCGCGCGCCGGCGCGCGCTACGTCCAGCTCGACGACACCAACTTCGCCTATCTGTGCGACCCGCGCATCCGCGAGGCGACGAAGAAGCTGGGCGAGGATCCCGACGTGCTGCCGCGCCGCTACTGCCGGCTGATCAACGAGTCGATCCGCGGCCGGCCCGACGACATGGTGGTCACGGTCCACATGTGCCGCGGCAATTTCCGCAGCGCCTGGGTGGCGGAGGGCGGCTACGACCCGGTGGCTGAGGTGCTGTTCAACGAGCTCGCCGTCGACGGCCTGTTCATGGAGTACGACGATCCGCGCTCGGGCGGTTTCGCGCCGCTGCGCTTCGTGCCCAAGGGGAAGACGGTGGTGCTCGGCCTGCTCACCACCAAGCGCGCCGCGCTGGAGAGCGCCGACGAGATCAGCCGCCGCATCGACGAGGCGGCGGCCTACGTGCCGCTCGACCAGCTCGCGCTCAGCCCGCAATGCGGGTTCTCGTCCACCGTCCACGGCAACGAGCTGACCGTGGACGACGAGATCGCCAAGCTGCGCCGCATCGTCGAGCTCGCCGAGGCCGTGTGGGGCTGAGCGCGCCGGCCATCGTGCCCTATGCGCTCGCGCGGCTGCCGGCCCGCGCCTGCGTCGACGGCGAATGGCGGGTGCGCCACCTCGTCATCGACCCGGCGCGGCCGGGGCCGCTGCGGCTCAATGGCGGCCTGCTCGACTTCCGCGACGCGCCGACCGCCGAGACCCTGCGCGACGCCGCTGCGCAGATCGACTACGTCTGCGGCGTGCTGAAGTCCTACTGCGACACCTGGCAGCGCGACGCGACCCTGTTCCTCGACTGCTATTTCGCCTTCGTCGCGGCGCAGATCGCGTCACATCGCGATGCGCTGGCCGACCGCCTGGCCCCGTTCGGCGCGATGTACGACGTGCGCCAGTGGGCGTTCTCCGCTTGGCAGCCCATCCCGCAGGCGCACCTCGACCCGGCCGGGGCGGGGCGGCTGGAGGACATGGTGCGGTTCGATTTCGCGTTCTGGTCGGGAGAGGCTTTCGTCGCGGTCGACGTCGTGGGCGACGGCATGGCCAGCGGCCGGCGTCGCGCCGCCATCGAGCGGCTGACGGCGCAGGGCCACCGGGTGCTCGCCGTGGCTGCCGCGGACCTGCAAGGCGGGGCCGACGTGTTCGAGGCCGGATTCCCGGACGGGTTCCGCCGGTTCTGGGAAGGGCAGCGCACGCCGTCCGGGCCGTTCAAGCCGCGCGGACTCGTCCCGCCGCGGCCGGCTGAGGCTTGACCGCCGCGCCCGGCTGCGCGACCGTCGTGCCGCTGGCTGCTCGACGACCCTGACGACGTAGAAGGAGACAGGCATGCCCCACGGCGGCGTCGGTGCGCGCATCACCCGACTCGAGGACGACCGCTTCCTGCGCGGGCGCGGCCAGTTCGTCGCCGACATCGCGATGCCGGGCATGCTGCACGCCGCCTTCCTGCGCAGCCCCCACGCGCACGCGCGCGTCCGCGCCGTCCGCAAGCCGGCGGACGCCGCCGACCGGGTGTTCGTCGCCGCCGACATGACGGACGTGAAGCCGATCCGCTCCAGCCCCAACTTCCCGAATTTCCGCCATTCCGACTTCCCGGTGCTGGCGGTGGACAAGGTGCGCTTCGCCGGCGACCCCATCGCGATGGCGGTGGCCGAGACGCGGGCGGCGGCGGAGGACTTGCTGCGCCGGATCGAGGTCGACTACGAGGTGCTGCCGGCCGTCGTCGACATGAAGCGGGCGCTGCAGCCGAATTCCGCGCGCCTGCACGACCACTGGCCCGACAACCTGTTCTGCGAGACCCGCTTCGACTACGGCGACATGGATGCGGCGATCAAGGCAGCGAAGCACGTCGTCACCCGCGAGTACCGCATGAACCGCCAGACGCCGATGCCGATGGAAGGCCGCGCCTGCCTCGCCTGCGAGGACCGCAGGACCGGCGAGGTGGTGGTCTACTACTCGCACCAGCTGCCGGTGCCGATGCAGATCGGCCTGGCGACGTTCCTCGGCATCCCGCAGCGGCGGCTGCGCGTGGTGTGCCCCGACGTCGGCGGCGCCTTCGGGCTCAAGACCTTCCTTGACGGCGAGACGGTGGCCGTCACTTGGGCCGCGGTGAAGCTCGGCCAGCCGGTGCGCTACATCCAGGACCGGCACGAGCACCTGGTGTGCGACGCCAACACCCGCGACCACTGGTACAAGGTGACTGCCTACGCCGACGACGTCGGCAAGGTGCTCGGCATCGAGATCGACGCATGGTGCGACACCGGCGCCTACTCGCCGTGGCCGTGGCCGGCGGGGATCGAGGCCAGCACCGCGCCCGGCAACATCGCCGGGCCCTACGACGTGCGCGCGGTGCGCGGCCGCGCGATGACGGTGGCGACCAACAAGCCGCCGGGTCAGCCCTATCGCGGCGTCGCGCGCCCCGGCGCATGCTACGGCCACGAGGCGCTGATGGACGGCCTCGCGCTGGCGGTCGGCTGCGAGCCGCACGAGGTCCGCGCCCGCAACCTCGTGAAGCCGGAGCAGATGCCCTACCGCACCGCAACCAACAAGGTGCTCGACAGCGGCGACTACCCGCAGGCGCTGGCCAAGGCGGTCGCGGCGATTGACGTCGCCGCCGTGCGGGCGCGCCAGCAGCGCGGCGAGCCGGACGGCCGGCGCATCGGCCTCGGCTTCGCGGTGTTCTACGAACAGACCGCCTACGGGACCGGGCCGTTCGGCTATTCCGGCTGGGGCATCGAGCTGGTGCCGGGGCTGGAGCCGGCGACGGCGCGGCTGACCGGCGACGGCGACCTGGTGGTCGACGTCGGCGTCCATTCGCACGGCCAGGGCCACGAGACGGTGTTCGCCCAGATCGCGGCGGAGGTGCTGAGCATCGATCCGGCGAAGGTGACGGTGCGCTACGGCGACACCACCCTGGCGCCGACCGGCACCGGCACCTACACCTCGCGCGGCGCGGTGTCGGGCGGCGGCGCGGTCGCCACCGCCTGCCGCATCCTGAAGAAGCCCATCGCGCGCATCGGCGCGCACCTGCTGCAGGTGACCGAGGACCAGGTCACCCTGCGCGACGGCAAGGTGATGTCGGCCAACGGCAGCGTGACGTTCGCCGAGATCGGCCGCGCCTGGTACCACCACCCGGAGGAGCTGCCGCCCGACGTCGACCCGCAGGGGCTCACCGCGATCGGCGGCTACAAGGCGATCGACGGCGGCGTGTTCTCGTATTCCGTCCACGCCGCGGTGATCGCGCTTGACCCGGCGACCGGCATCGTCGAGATCGTGGACTACGTGATCGTCGAGGACTGCGGCACGATGATCAACCCGATGCTGGTCGACGGCCAGGTGATCGGCGGGCTGGCCGGCGGCATCGGCAACGCGTTGTTCGAGGAGTCGCCCTACGACCAGCAAGGCCAGCCGCTCGCCACCACGCTCGCCGACTACTGCGTGCCGGGCACAATGGAGGTGCCGGAGCCGACCATGATCCACATGGAATCGCCGTCGCCGTTCTCCGAATTCGGCATCAAGGGCGTCGGCGAATCCGGCGCCATCGGCCCGCCCACCGCCATCGCCAACGCCATCAACGACGCGCTGCGCCCGCTCGGCGCGGTGCTCTACGAAACCCCGATGACCCCGCGGCGCGTGCTCGCGGCGATCGCGAAGGGGAGGGGGGCGGTGGCTGATCGCTGAGAGGCCGGCGGCTTCCCACCTCACCCGCTCGCTGCGCTCGCACCCTCTCCCCCCAATGGGTGGAGAGGGTTAGTGGCGGCTCTCTCCGCCCACTTGGGGGGAGAGGGAGGGGACCCCGTTGCGACACAACGGGGAGGGTGAGGTGGGCGGCCTCGGTTCTCTGAAAGTCCGCCTAACAGCCGTCTAGATGTCCGCCTCCAGGCAGTACAGCCCGCCGGTGAAGCGGTCGACGGCGTAGACGATCTGGTTCTCGTCGACATAGACGTCGTTGATCTGCACCTCGCCGGCGCGAGAGCCGGCGGGCGGCTCGGGGACGTAGGCGGCGATCTCGCGCGGCTGCATCGGGTCCGAGACGTCGTAGGCGCGCACGCCGCCGTTGAAGAACGTCGCGAACACGATGGTGTCGGAGCGGAATGCCGGTCCCGGCTGGTTCTCGTGCAGGTTGTGCGAGCCGTAGCGGCCGCCGCGGCGGCCGTATTCCTCGACCGACGGGATCGGGAATGTCGCGATCGGCACCAGGTTGGATTCGAGCCGCGCATCGACCACCCAGGTCGGCTTCGGCCAGTCCTCGCCGCCGTTGCGGATGCATTCGTCGGTGCAGATCAGCAGGTCGCGGCTGAGCAGCGGCAGCGCCGTGTGGCTGAAGCCGTTATAGGGCGGGTGCGGGTTCCAATGGCCGACCATCTTCGGGTTCGCCTTGTCCGCGATGTCGAGGATGAAGATGCCGCCGTCGAGATAGGCGACGTAGGCGCGGTCAGGCCGCTGCGGGTAGACGTTGGTGTTGTGGGCGCGGAAGCCGGCGTCGAACTTGGGATGGCGCCTGGGCGGCGGCGCGGCGTCGCCCTTGCGCGTGCCCGGCATCCACCAGCGGCCGGCCTCCACCGGCTTCGACGGGTTGCGCACGTCGATGCAGCGGTAGAACTGGTTGTCCTGCGGATGCGACGGCTCGAAGTCGGGCGCGCCGCCGGCGAAGTGGATGAACTCGCCGTCGGCGAACCACAGCTGGTGCACGCCCATCGACCACGGGCCGGCACAGTCGAAGAACGCGATCGTCTTCGGCGTCTCCGGCTGGCTGACGTCGAACAGCTCGATGCCCGCCGGCTTGACGTTGAAGCCGGGGTCGCCCAGCCCGCCGGGACCGGAGGTCTGGTAGGCGACCGCCATGATGTCGCCGACCACGTCGAGCGAGTTGGACCGCATCTGCTTGTGCGGCAGCTCGGTCTGCACCACGACCTTGGTGTTGCGCGGGTCGGTGACGTCGACGCCGGTGAAGTTCTTCGGCGCGCCCTCGTGGGCGAGCCACATGATGCGGCGGCCGTCCTTGACCTGCTGGATCGCCATGCCCTCGCCGAGCCCGCCGAACCCGCCCAGCGTGTTCTGGCTCAGCAGCCGCATGTTCCTGGCTTCCGCCGCCCGCATCGTCGCCTCCCGTGTTGTTGTGGCAGGCTAGCACATCGGCGCGCGACGCGACCTCAAAACTCGGTCGCCGCCACGGCTGCGTCCAGGCGGGAAAGGTCGAGGCCCTGGGTGATGAACACCAGCCGCGTCGCGCGGTCGCCGTCGGGCCACGCCGGCAGGATCGTCGGCGGATGGAAGACGTGGTGGACGCCGTGCACGACCACCGGTCCGTCGTGCCCGGCCGCGTTGACAAGGCCCTTTATGCGCAGGATGTCGGCGCCGCGCAGCGAGACCAGCCCGTCGAGCCAGCCGGCGAAGGAGGCCCAGTCGAGCGCCTTCTCGTGGCGCACGGCGAAGGCGCGGATGCCGTCGTCGTGGGCGTGGCCGTGATGGCCGTGCGCCGCGGCGGCGCCGCGCACGGCGTAGGCGCCAAGCACGCGGCCGGGCGCGATCGCACCGTGCGGCGCCTCCACCACGTCGGCGTAGGGGTTGATGGCGGCCAAGCCGGCGCGCGCCGCTGTCGCCTGCCCGGCGGTCGCGATGTCGGTCTTGGTCAGGAGCACGAGATCGGCCAGCGCCGCCTGCGCCGCCGCCTCGCGGTGGCGCGCCTGCTGCTGCGGCCAGTGGATCGCGTCCACGGTCGCGACCAGGCCGTTGAGCGCGAACCGCGCCTCGATCGCCGGCTCGCCCAGCATAGTTTGCAGGACTGGGCCCGGATCGGCCAGTCCGGTCGTCTCGACCACCACCCGCGCGAACGGCGGCACCACGCCGGCGGTGCGGCGACCGTGCAGGTCAGACAGGGTGTCGACGAGGTCGCCGCGGATGGAGCAGCACACGCAGCCGTTCCTCATCAGCAGCACGTCGGTGCGCGCGCTCTCCACCAGATGGTGGTCGATGCCGATCTCGCCGAACTCGTTGACGATCACCGCGGTGTCGCCGGCGTCAGGCGCGCGCAGCAGCCGGTTGATCAGGGTCGTCTTGCCGCTGCCGAGGAAACCGGTGACGACGGTGACGGGGATCGGCGGCGGCATCGCTCTCCTATTGCGTCGGCGGCTTCATGCCGGCGGTGGCGGCGGCGCCGGCCTTGACCAGGGCGTACACCTCCTTCACCGCCGGATCGTTTCCCAGGATCTCGTCGCTGACCGCGCGCGCCCGGCGCAGCATCTCGGCCTTGTCGGCCGGCGTCGGCTCGACGATCGTGCCGCCGTTGTCGCGCCAGATCTTGGCGCCCTTCGCCAAGAGGTCGATGGCGATCAGCTCGGTCCGGTCGGCGATGCCCTGGCCGACCTCGTGGATGGCCTGGCGCAGATTGGCGGGCAGCTTGTCGATCCAGCCCTTCGACACCCACATGCCGGCCGGCACGTACCCGGTCGATTCCGCGTAGATGTGCTTGGCCACCGTGTAGAACTTCGACGGCGCCAGCACGACGACGCCGATGCGGGTGCCGTCGAGCGTGCGGTTCTGGATCGCCGCGATCACCTCGGTGAAGTCCATCGGGATGCCGGTGGCGCCGAACGAGGCGACGACGCCGATCTCCACCTTCGACGCCAGCACCCGCAGCTTCAGGCCCTTGATGTCCTCCAGCTTGTTGATCGGCTCGCGCGAGGCGATGCCGGTGTTGCCGGCCGACCACAAGTAGACGCCGGTGATATTGGCCTTCTCCGGCAGCGTCAGCAGTCGGTCGCGCACCGGGGGATGGTTCAGCGTCTTGTGGTGGTGCCAGGGCGAGTCGAACAGCCCGGCGGCGTCGGCGGCCTGGAACGCGGGGCTGATGCCGACCATGAAGCCCGGCGGCGTCATGAACGCCTCCTGGGTGCCGAGCTGCAGACCCTCGATCTGGCGGGCGATGTTGCCGAGCTGGCCGGCCGGGAAGATCTTCACCTGGATCGCGCCGCCGGTCTTCTTGGCGATCTCCTCGGCGAACAGCTTGGCGCCCTCGTGCTGCGAGTCGTTGATGGTGACGAAGCCGAGCTTCATCTCCACTGTCTGCGCCTGGGCGCCGAGGCCCATCGCCGCCAGCCCGGCGGCGACGGCGGCGCAAAGCATCGTCCGCCGGTTCGCAAAATTCCTCATGTCGGCCTCCCTGAGCCGCAATTTTGATTATTGGGTTAGAGGCTAGTCCAACCTGCCAATGCTGTCACGCCGATCGGCGGTCAGTGGGCCTGCCACACCGTCTGGGCGCCGAGCTGCGGCCAGGCGGCCGGGGCCTTGGCGGCTTCGGCCGGGCCGTCTTCATGGCCCCACAGCGCGGCGATGAAGCGGTGTCCCGTCACCCCGTCCGAGGCGCGCGAGGCGAGCCAGCGGATCGGCCGCACCATGGCGTCCGGCTGGATCAGCTTGTCGCGCGGGAAGCGCGGGTCGTCCGGGAACATGCGGGTGTTGACCGGCCCGCCGGGGACCAGAACGTTGGCGGTGACGCCGGTGCCCTCAAGGTCGGCGGCCATGATCGCGGTGTGCGCCTCGGTCGAGGCCTTGGAGCCGCCATAGGGCGCGAAGCCGCCGCGGATCATCGCGTCGAGGCTCGTGGTGACGTTGACGATGCGGCCCCAGCCCTGGGCGATCATGTGCGGCGCCGCGGCGCGCGACACCAGAAATGCAGCGTTGGCGTTCACCTCCATGATGCGCCGCCACACGGCGGGCTCGATCTCCCAGAACCGCACCGGGCGGCTCATGAAGTCGCGCCGCACCGCGTCCTCGCCGAGGCCTGCGTTGTTGACGACGATCCCGACCGTGCCGAACGCCGCGACGGTGCGCTCGACGATCGCCGCGACATCGGCGTCCCTGGTCACGTCGCCCGCGACGGCGATCGCGCTGCCGGCGCCGGCGGCGGCGTTCACCTCGGCGACCGCGCCGTCGAGCTCGCCGGCGTCGAGGTCGGCCAGCGTCACCTTCGCGCCGGCGGCGGCAAGGCCGTGCGCCATCGCCCGTCCCATCCCGCGCGCGGCCCCGGTGATCACAGCGACGGTGCCTGCAAGCGCGCCCTGCGTCATCCGCATCCTCCCCGTTCTCGTTTTGCCGCAGCATGACGCGGAAAGCGGCGGATGGAAAGGCGTCTAGACCCTCGCCGGGCGCTGCCGTGCCGCCTAAGATCGGCCGCGGGATTCCCGGAGGGACGAAGATGCTGCCGAACGAACGTCTGAGCTATTCGCCGATCACGTCGCGGCCGCACTTGGCGCTGCCCGACGGCGTGCGGCTGGCGGTCTGGGTCATCGTCAACATCGAGGAGTGGGATCCGAGGGAGACCATGCCGCGCACCGTGCTGACGCCGCCCGCCGGTGGGTCGCCGACGCCTGACGTCCCCAACTGGGCGTGGCACGAATACGGCAACCGGGTCGGCTTCTGGCGCATGCTCGAGGTGCTCGACGAGTTCGACGTCAAGGCCGCGCTGGCGATCAACGGCTCGGCGATCGCGACCTATGCGGCGATCTCCGAGGCGGCGGCGGCGCGCGGCTGGGAATTCATGGGCCACGGCTTCACGCAGAAGAACATGCAGAAGGTGCCCGACGAGCGCGCCGACATCGCGCGGACCACCGAGGCGATCCGCGCCTTCGCCGGCACCCGGCCGCGCGGCTGGCTGGGGCCGGGCCTCACCGAGACATGGGAGACGCCCGACCTCCTGGCCGAGGACGGCTACGACTACGTCTGCGACTGGGTGCTGGACGACCAGCCGGTGTGGCTGAAGACGCGGGCGAAGCCGCTGGTCAACGTGCCCTACACCCAGGAATGCAACGACGTCGCGATGATGCTGATCCAGCACCACAAGGCGTCGGAGTACCGCGACCGCGCGATCGACCAGTTCGACCAGCTCTATTCCGACGCGCGCAACCAGGCGCGCATCATGGCGCTGGTCGTCCATCCCTACATCATGGGGGCGCCGCACCGGCTGCGCTATTTCCGCGAGGCGCTGGCGCACGTCCGCTCCCGCGGCGACGTGGCGGTGTGGACCGGCTCGCAGATCTGCGACTGGTTCGTCGGCCGCCGTCCGCCGCCCGGCGGTTGAGTCCGCTCAGGACGGGCGCGACTGCAGGCCGTCGGCGGCGAGCCGGCCGCGCAATGTCGGCCGGTCGTTGCGCACCGCCACCACCGGCACCGAGGCGAGCCGGATCACGCGCCCGACCATGAGGCGCGAGCGCAGGTCGCCGAACGCGCCGTCGCCGCCGGTCGCCATCACGATGCGGTCGGCGCGCAATTCGTCGGCCAGGCGGGCGACGGTCGGGGCGGGCGCGCCGACCCCGACATGCGCGGCGAACGGCACGCCCGCATCCTCCAGCATCCGCCGGGCGTCGCCCAGCGCGCGGTCGCCTTCCTCCCGGCGCCAGTCGGCGATGGCGCGCCGGCCGAGGAAGCGCGACGCGTAGCCGTCCACCGGCGGCTGCACATGGACGAGATGGACGGCGCCGACCTCGCCGCGGCGCACCTGGCGCACCACCGCAAGGACCGCTGCCAGGGCGGCGTTCGAGCCGTCGATCGGGACCAGGGCCGTGCGCATGGTCGCTCTCCGGTCCGACAGGTCAGCGCTGCGCGGCAGGCGCCTCTTTGTCGTGGCTGGTTTCGGCCGCCGGCACATGCTGCACGGTCGCCTCGTGGCGCCGCCGCTTGCGCGCGATGGTGACGTTGATGCTCTCGACGAAGACCGAGAACAGCATGGCGAAGTAGAGGTAGCCCTTGGGGATGTGGAAGCCCATGCCGTCGGCGATCAGCGCCATGCCGATCAGGATCACGAACGCCAGCGCCAGGATCTTCACCGTCGGGTGGTGATGGATGAACCGCATGATCGGGCCGGAGGCGACCAGCATGATCAGGACGGCGATCACCACCGCCGTCGCCATCACCCACAGCTCGCGCGCCATGCCGACCGCGGTGATCACGGAGTCGAACGAGAACACGATGTCGAGCACGACGATCTGGAAGATCGCGTTGCCGAAGCTGGTGGTGCGCCGGTTGCCCTCGCTGCCGCCGGACGCTTCCTCCACCGACTCGTGGATCTCGCGCACGCCCTTGACCAGCAGGAAGATGCCGCCGCCGAGCATCAGAAGGTCGCGCCCCGACACGTCCGCCGTGCCGATCGAGAACATCGGCTGGGTCAGTCCGGCGATCCAGCTGATCGAGAACAGGAGGAGCAGGCGGGTGATCATCGCCAGCGACAGGCCGACGATGCGGGCCTTGTCGCGCTGGTGGTGGGGGAGGGTCGCCGCGATGATCGCGATGACGACGATGTTGTCTATGCCGAGGACGATCTCGAGCCCGGTGAGGGTGAGCAGACTGAGAAAGGTCTCGAGGTCCATCGTCGCGGCTCACCCCACTGAAGACGCCAAGGCCGCGGCGCCGGGCGCTTGCGTCCGGCCACGGCGAACAGCCGCCCGCAGCGCGGCTGCCGCGGCCGAGTTGTAAGGTCTATGGAGGCGAACCTGGCGGCGAAATAGTGGTAAACCACTAGTCCGGGTCAGCGCAGCTCCTCGAACCGCACCACCATGCGGACCAGCTCCGACAGGTTCCGCGCGCCGGTCTTTTCCATGATGCGGGCGCGATGGATCTCGACCGTGCGCAGGGCGATGCCCAGGCGGTGCGCGATCACCTTGTTGGGGTGGCCGCCGACGACGAGCTCCATGACCTCGCGCTCCCGCGGCGACAGCTGCTGCAGCCGCTGGGCGAACGCCTCGCGGTCGCGCGCGAGGTTCTGGGCGGAACCGGGGCTGCGGCGCAGCGCCTCGTCGACCGCGGACAAGATTACCGGCGCGTCGAACGGCTTCTCGATGAAGTCCACCGCGCCGGCCTTGATCGCCGACACCGCCATCGGGATGTCGCCGTGGCCGGTGATGATCACCACCGGCAGCCCGACGTCGCGCATGATGAGTTCGCGCTGCAGCTCCAGCCCGCTCATGCCCGGCATGCGGACGTCGGCCAGCACGCAGCCGTCGACGTCGGGGGACAGGCTTGCCAGGAACGCCTCCGCGGAGGCGAAGCTGCGGACGGCGAAGCCCTTTACGGAAAGCAGCGCCTCCAGCCCGGTGCGCACGGCGTCGTCGTCGTCGACCACGAAAACCACGGAATCAGTTGCCATATTCGTCTCCGGCATCGACGGGTAGCGTGAAGCGAAGCTCGGCGCCCCCGCACGGGCGCGGCACCGACCAGATCCTGCCGCGATGGGCGTGGACGATGGTTCGGCTGATCGACAGGCCGAGGCCCATGCCGGTCTGCTTGGTCGTCGCGAACGGGGTGAACAGCCGGTCGGCGACTTCGGCTGCTATGCCGGGGCCGGTGTCGGTCACGGCGACTTCCACCTCGCGGGGATCGTCCGATGCGGTCGCCACGATGGTAATGTCGCGGCGGGGGGAATCTGCGCGGTCCATGGCCTCGATGCTGTTGCGGATCAGGTTCAGGATCACCTGCTCGATCTGGATGGCATCGACGAGGACGGGCGGCAAGCCCGGCTCGACGTGCATGGCGATATGGACGCTGTTGTAAGCGGCCTCCGCCCGGACGAGGTTCTGCACTGCGGCGAAGAGTTGTGCAACGTCGATCGACTCGTGGCCGGACTCGCCGCTCTTCAGGAACGCGCGGGTGGTGCGGATGATGGCCCCCGCGCGCGTCGCCTGCTCGACCGCCTGGTCGATCAGGCGCGAGGCCTGGGCGGCGGCGCCGGCCTCGAGGACCGCCTGCCCGGCGCGGGCGAAGCTGATCAGGGCGGTGAGCGGCTGATTGAGCTCGTGGGCGAGCGCGGCGGCCATCTCGCCGGTCGCCGAAAGCCGGCCGGCGTGCGCGAGCTCGGCCTCGTGCTGCCGCAGGCGCGCCTCGTCGCGCTTGCGGGCCGAAACGTCGCGCACCACCGCGACCAGGAGCGGCCGGTCGTCGATCGCGGCCCGGCCCATCGAGACCTCGGCGACGAAGCGGGTGCCGTCGGTGCGCTGCGCCGTCGTCTCGCGCCCGGCGATCGGCGCCGGGTCGTCGAGCCGGACGTCGGGGAGGAGGGCGGCGAGGCGGAGGTCGGGCGGGGTGTCCGGACCCAGGCCGAACATCTCCGTACCGGCGGCGTTGGCGCTCAGCACCGCGCCGTCGGGGTCGGCCGTCAGGATGGCGTCGGGCGCGGTCGAGACCACGGTCTGCAGCCGCGCCTCGCTCTCGCGCAGCGACTGTTCGGCGCGCCGGCGCTGATCGACCACCGCGCCGAGCGCCAGGCCGGTCACCGCCACCGCCAGCATCAGGAGCTGGAACTGTCCCATGACGTCGGCGTCGTAGCCCTTGACCTGCACCGCGGCGACCAAGCCGACCTGGGTGCCGACGATGCCCCACGTCGCGCCCTGCAGGCCTTCGCGCAGCGCGATCCAGATCAACGGCAGGAAAAGGACGTAGGCGTATTCGAAGTGGTCGATGCGCTCGAGCCCGAAGATGATCCACAGGCCGAGCCCGATGGCGGCAAGCTGCAGGCCGTACTCGGCAACGGCCGCCGGGCGAGGCAGGGTCAGCCGGCTGCCGCGTTCGAAGGCGAGCAGCAGGAACGGCGTCAGCACCGCGATGCCGATGACGTCGCCGGTCCAGTACCGGCGCAGCATGAGCGCGAGGTCCGACCACGGCAGCAGTGCCGTCGCCGCGAACAGCGTCACCACGGTCGCGGCCACGATGCCGGTGACGGCGAGCGCGACGCCGATCAGGAGCGCGAGGTCGCGCAGGCCGTCGAGCCGCTGCGAGATCGCCAGCCGGGCGCGCAGCAGCCACGCCGTCGCGGCGTATCCGACGGTGATCGCCAGCGCCGCGGCGATCGTGGCCAGCGGCTGGAGCGGCAGCTCGCGCGACAGGACGTCGGCCAGCACAACCGCCGCGAACACCGCCGGCGCGAAGCGCACGCCGTAGCGCAGCAGCAGCGCGAAGCTGAGCCCGGCGGACGGATTCCACGGCGTGATGCCCAGCACGCCGGCCGGCTCGATCAGGCTGATCCTGTCGAGCAAGACGTAGAGGACGATGAAGGCGCCGATGCCGGCGGCGTTGCGCAGCACGTCGTTTCCCGTTCGCTGCGGGGCGATTCTTGCGCCCCGCCGCTGCAGGATCGCGGCGGACGCCTCCCTTGGCAAGCGCGGCCCGGTGCGGCCTCCGGCCGCAAGAAACCGCTTCACCTGCGGCGGCGGAGGGGCGATGCTTGGCGCCGCACGGGATCCCGAATCGACGCCGGACAGGGGTTGCGCATGAAGTTCGTCTGCGACGCGCCGGGCGACAAGACCTGGTTCCAGATCGAGACCGAGGGCGAGGCGGCGGCCGAATCCGCCCTGCTGCAGCATGCGGTGGAGAAGTATTACCTGCGCGAACAGGAACGGTCGCGCGAGCGCTACCAGCCCACCTCGAAAGTGTTCATCGAGCAGGAGATCGGCCTGAAGGCGCATCTGGCACGCGACATGCCGCTGTTCCTGACCCTGCGCAACCGCGACGGCGAGGGCCTCGTGACGGCGATGCTGCCGCCCAAGGGCCGCGATGATCCGTCGTTCCGGGTCATCGTCGTCGGGCCCGGCAACGCCGATCCCTATCCGCGCCACGGCGACGCCATCGCGGCGCTCGGGCGGCACTTCGGCATGACGCTCGACCGCGCGCGCTGCTACCCCTACCAGCGCGGCTAGGAAGTCGCATGTACGTCGAGAGCAACGGCGCGCGCTTCCATTGCCGCGTGGACGGCGACGGCCCGTGGGTGATGCTCAGCCACGGCCTGGCGACCGACCTGACGATGTGGGACGAGCTCGCCGACGCCCTCAAGGGGCGCTACCGCGTGCTGCGCTACGACGCCCGCGGGCATGGCGACACGCCGGCGACCGACGGCGACTACACGCTCGCCACCCTCGCCGCCGACGCCGCCGGCATCCTGCAGGCGCTCGGCGCCGGGCGGGCGCATTTCTGCGGCCTTTCGATGGGCGGCATGGTGGCGCAGGGGCTGCTGCTCGACCATCCGGGCCTCCTGAAGAGCGCGGTGATCGCCGACTCCCGCCATACCACGACGCCGGCGTTCACGGCGGCCTGGCTGGAGCGCGCGGAAGCCGTGCGCACGGGCGGCATCGAGGCGGTGGTCGCCTCCACCGTCGAGCGCTGGTCTTCCGCCGGATTGGCCGCACGCGCCCCGAACGTCGTCGCGCGCATGGAGCGCATGGTCCGTCGCACCTCGGGCGGCGGCTACCGCGGCTGCGCAGCGGCGCTGGCGCACCTCAACTACGGCCCGCGGCTAGAGCGGATCGACGTGCCCACCCTCCTGATCTGCGGCAGCGAGGACCATGGCGCGCCGCCGGAGAACACCCGCCAGATGAAGGAAATGATCCGGGGCTCGCGCTTCCTCGAAATTCCGAACGCCGGCCACATCGCCAACATCGAGCGGCCGCAGATGTTCAACGACGCGGTGGTCGCGTTCTTCGACGCGGTCGAGCGCGGCGCCGCCTGAGGCGCTGCGGCCCGCCGCCGCATCCAGTCCGTTTCGACTGAGGCAAAACCGTGACCTCGCGTCGCGTCGCGGGCCTTTTAATGCCGGATTAACACCTGCCGTGGCATCCGTTCACTGGGCTTACGGAGGTGGTTACATGATCAGTTCTTACGCGTTCAAAGACCTAATGGCGCTTCCGCAAAGCTTATACTTTCGAGGTGTTTGTCCGCAATTCGGCATATTTACGATCAATTTTCTCGACGATCTCGGCGTAAACCTCCTGCACCTGTCGTTCCGCATCGACCAGGCGAGCCTGGTCATCAACGAGAACACCGCGGGCAACTGGGGCGAGGAACTGACCGTAGGCGACGTCGGCTTCCCCAAGGGGCTGCCGTTCCTGGTCCGCGTCGACCTCGCTGCCGGCAACGACGTTCGGGTCAGCCTCGACGACCGGGTGCTGCGCCAGTTCGCCTGGCGCGCCGACTTCCGCAAGGCGATCCGGGTCGACCTGACCGACATCGACTTCGCGCTGTTCCGCGAGGGCGGCCCGATCAAGTCGCTGCCCGAGACGCAGCCGGCGGCTGCGCCGGCGCCGGCGCCCGGGCCGGTCGCGGAAACCGCCCCGTCGCCGGCCGCCGCGGCGGAGGAGGAGGCGGTCCTTCAGTTCATGCAGCGCCTGCACGAGCTGCGCAGCGACCACCGGGTGTCGCAGGACGCGCTCCTCGGCCGTATCGACGGCCTGTCCGCCGACATCGCCGCGCTGCAGAAGCAGACCCACGGCATCGCCGCCAGCCTGCAGGCGCTGATCTCGCTCGACGTGAAGGCGCACGCCGCCAGCGCGGCGACCGCGGTCGCCATCGCGGCCGCGCTGCCGCCGTCCGAGCGCGCGCCGGTGCTGCGGCCGCCGCGCCCGCCGGTGCCAAGCCAGACCGTGTTCGCCGACGAGTTCATCGAGGGCTGGGGCGCCTGGCGCTATCACCAGCGCACCAAGCTGGGCGACCTCGGGCTGTTCACCATCCAGCAGGATCGCTCAACCCCCGGGATCGAGCGCGAGGCGATCGCCGTCGAGCCCTCCACGTACTACGAGCTTGCGGTCAAGGGCACGTTCAACGTCGCGGCGAAGAAGCTCTATCTCGACGCCTACGACCCGGACAACGACCTGCACCTGACGCCTGCGCGCTATGCGGAGACCGAGTCCGGCACCCTCAGCCAGGTCTTCATGACCACCGGGCGCACCCGCCGGCTGATCCTGCGCGTGCTGGCGGACCAGCCGGTCATCGGCGACGAATGCCGCATCGAGTCCGCGCGGCTCGACAGCCTCGGCCGCGCCGACCTCTACGCGCCGCCCTATGACGAGACCACGCCGGCCGACAAGATCGTCGCCACCATGGCTTCCATCCCCGGCCGCGAGGAGATGGTCGTCGATGCCGTGCTGAGCCTCTATCCCTTTGTCGATCGCGTGCGGGTCTACCTCAACGGCTGCCAGGCGGTGCCGGAAGGGCTCAAGCTGCCGCGGGTCGACATCGTGCATTCCGACCAGCATGGCGACGACGGCGACGCCGGCAAGTTCCACTGGTGCGAGGACGACGAATACCCGCTCAAGCTCGTCTGCGACGACGACATCATCTATCCGGCCGACTACGTGCCCAAGATGGTCGCCGCGCTGGCGACCTACGACAACCGCGCCGTCGTCGGCCTGCACGGCATCCTGCTGAAGCAGCCGACCCCGGCCTACTACAACGAGGCGTTCCGCCACGTGCGGCGCTTCATGCACGAGGTCGGGACCGACTATCAGGTGCACGTGCTCGGCACCGGCGCCGTCCTCTACGATTCCCGCGTGCTGAAGGCGAAGAAGCGCGACTTCCAATACCGCAACATGGCCGACATCTGGCTGATGCAGCTCGCGCAGGCGCAGCGCATCCCGATGATCTGCATCGCGCGGCCGCGCAACTGGGCGATCCAGAACGCGGTGAAGGGCGGGGTGCCGACCATCTACGACGGCTCGCACGCCGGCGACGGCTCGGCCTTCGACACCGGCAGGATCCAGTCGGCCGTGGTCCGTGCAAACTGGCCGGTCACCTTCCAGCCGGTGCGGGTGAACGGCGAACGGCGCAAGAAGGTGGTGATGTCGATCACCACCTGGAACCGGCTCGACTACCTGCGCGAGTGCGTCGACACCTTCATGGCCACCCGCTCGCCCGACTACGACTGGGTGCTGATGATCGCCGACGACGGGTCCGAGGACGGAACCCTCGACTACCTCGACCGCATCCAGCTCCCGGTGGAGCTGCACGTGCTCAGGAACAAGAGCCGCTACGCCTGCGGCCAGACCAATGCGATCTACGAGCTCAGCGAGAAGATAGGCTACGACTTCGGCTTCAAGATTGACGACGACATCACCTTCCTGAAGCCGGGCTGGGACACGCTCTACATCGAGGCGGCGGAGGCCAGCGGCTACCCGCACCTCTGCCACCGCAACTGGAAGCAGTACACCGGCCTGAAGCGCCGCGCGCAGCCCGACTTCAGCCCGCCGCCGCCGCACATCGACGCGTCCGGCAAGTGCGAGACCATCGTCGACGTCTGGTCGTGCGACGGCTGCCTGTTCACCTTCACGCCGGAGGTGATCGAGAAGG
>JBFWQM010000024.1:0-34064 GCA_050249455.1 Rhodospirillaceae bacterium
GGGAAGTCCTTGAACAGGTCCGAGGTCAGGAACTGCATGAACGCGGTGGTGTCGCCGTTGATGTAGTGCGCGCCGGTGTAGTGGAACGCCGGGTTGGCGGAGGAGGAGACGTGCACCATGCCCGGCACGTCGAGCTCCACCATCTTCTCGTAGAGCGGGTACCACCACTTGTCGGTCAGCGGCGGATCGCGCCAGTAGCCGCCGGCCGGGTCGGGGTTGAGGTTGCAGCCGACGAAGCCGAGCTCGGTCACGCAGCGCACCAGCTCCGGGATGCAGTTGTCCGGCTTGACGCCCGGCGACTGCGGCAGCTGGCACACGCCGACGAAGTTCTCGGGATACAGCGTGCAGACGCGGTGGATCATGTCGTTGCACGCTTCCGACCAGGTCTCGCTGACCGCGGCATTGCCGATGTGGTGCGCCATGCCGGCGGCGCGCGGCGAGAAGATGGTGAGGTCGGTGCCGCGCTCGCGCTGGAGCTTCAACTGCGCGCCCTCGACGCTTTCGCGGATCTGGTCGTCGGAGACCTTGAGGCTGTGGCGCGTCGGCTTCCACGACGGGTCCTTCATCCCGGCGATCTGCGCGTCGCGGAAGTCCTGCAGCGCCTTGGGCGAGGTGGTGTAGTGGCCGTGGCAATCGATGATCATGGCGTCCCTGTCCGGATGTATGGGCTCAGCCGCGGCCGGCGAGCTTGAGGCCCTTGTCGAGCCCGGCGTAGCTGCGCACCGGCGCGGCCATCAGCCAGCGATAGCCCTCGCCCAGGATGCGCTCGACGTTGCTGGCGTCGACATGCGGGTGGCCGACCGGCACGCCGTGCTTCTTGGCGACCTCCAGCACCTTGGCCATCGCGCCGAGCACCTCCGGGTGCTCGTACTGGCGCGGGTAGCCGAGCTCCTGGCTCAAGTCGCCCTCGCCAATCAGGACGCAGCCGATGCCGGGCACGTTCTTGAACATGTCGTCGAGGTTGGCGATGCCGACGGTGTCCTCGATCATCAGGATCACCATGATCTCGCCGTGCGGCGCCAGCGGCCACACGTCGGCGCGCTGGTAGTATTCCTGCTGCGTCAGGCCCCAGTAGCGCGCGGCGGTGGTCGGCCCGTCGCCGCGCACGCCGGCCGGCTCGTAGAGCGGCGCCGACTTGAGCCGCGGATAGCGGCACGACGCGACCGCGTTGTAGGCCTGGTCCACGGTCGAGACGTGCGGCCACACCACGCCGTAGGCGCCGAGGTCGAGCGCCTGCTTGGCCAGCCACTGGTTCTTCTCCTCGCCGTTGGGCGGGATGCGGACCATCGGGGTGACGGCGGGCGCCAGCGAGCCCGAGGTCGCGATCTGGCGCCGGTTCAGCATGTACTGGAAGCAGTCGGCCAGGGCGCGGCCGTCCCACGGCCGGTGCTCCATCTCGTAGACGATGCCGTCGTACTTGGCGGCCGAGAAGGCGAGCGCCGCCTCGACGTCGGCGGTGGCGAAGGCCGTGAATGTCGGCTTGCCCTGCTCCAGCGCGCGGATGACGCCGTTCAGCCGCGGAATGTCGCTCATGCCGTCCCCTCAAGCCCAGGTCTGCCGTTTTGCCGGCCGCATCGTGCCTGCCGGCCGCGGAGGAGGCAAGCGCGACGGCTCAGCGCCCGGTGAAGCGGAAGCGCCACGCCGCGCCGGCGCCCACCACCCGCCCGGCGGTGGGGGCGGGGAAGTGGGTGGGCAGCACCACGACGTCGCGGCCGGCGTAGTCGTCCAGGCAGCGCCGCCGCGACCGGGCGGCAAGCGCGGGGTCGGAACAGAAGACGGTGCTCCAGTCCGGTTCGATGCACTGCAGCGCGTGGTGCATCATGTCGCCGGTGAAGACCGCGCGCACGCCGTTCGACTGGACGTTGACGCAGACGTGGCCGGGCGAATGGCCCGGGCTCGGCGAAAGCCAGACCGTGTCGTCGAGCTGGAAGTCGTCGTCCACCAGCACCGCGCGGCCGGCCTCCACCACCGGCAGCACGCTGTCGCGGAAATGCGGCCCCGACTCGTGGACCGCGATCGCGTCCGCCGCCTGCCAGGCCTCGAACTCGCGGCGGCTGAAAACGTAGCGGGCATTCGGAAACGTCGGCACCCAGCGGCCGTCGACCAGCCGCGTGTTCCAGCCGCAGTGGTCGACGTGAAGATGCGTGCAGAAGACGTAGTCGATCTGGTCGAAGCCGATCCCGGTGGCGCGCAGGCCGTCGACCCAGGGGGCCTTCGGGAAGGCGAGCGCCGGCCAGCGGCCCGGCTTGTCGGCGCCGACGCAGGTGTCGATCAGCAGGGTGTGGCGCGGCGTGCGGACCAGGAACGACTGGTAGGTGATGACCAGCCGGTCGCTCACCGCATCGTAGAGGAACGGCTCCATGTGGCGCAGGTGGTCGTGCGCCACGGCGGGATCGGCGGTCGGAAACATCGCGGCGGGGCTGCGCCACGGACCGTCGCGCTCGACGATCCGGTCGATCCTCACTTCGCCCAGCATGATCGTCGGCGGCATCCGGGGTACTCCTGATATCGCGGCGATGCTAGCACGGCGGCGGCCTCCGGGGTTGGCCGGCATTGGGGCCTCGGCTATAGTCGCCGGCAAGAAGGACAAGCCGGCACGCGATCGCGTGGCGCGTCACGACGACCTGGGGAGGTTACGCAGTGCGCCCGAGCGACAAGGCCATCCAGATTCCCCTTACCGCGTTCGCCTGGATTGGCGGCATCGCCATCACCCTGATGATGCTGCACGTGGTGGCCGACGTGTTCGGCCGCCTGTTCTTCAACCATCCGCTCGACGGCACGACCGAGATCGTGTCGCGGTTTTACATGGTGAT
The DNA here is from genome assembly GCA_050249455.1 of Rhodospirillaceae bacterium. Taxonomy (GTDB): domain Bacteria; phylum Pseudomonadota; class Alphaproteobacteria; order MPNO01; family VGEU01; genus JBFWQM01. The sequence continues at coordinate 2,814 of JBFWQM010000024.1, forward strand.
CGTGATCTTCTTCCCGCTCGCCTACGTGTGCCACCACGAGGGACACATCCTGGTCGAGCTGTTCACCAAGGGCATGTCGCGCCGCCGGCTTGCCGGTCTCGAATTCGTGATCGGCCTCGTGACCGTCGCCTTCGTCTTCTGGTTCGCCTGGGAAACCCTCACCGAGGCGCGCTCGGCCTACGACATCAACGAGCAGGCGGAGACGGCGGACGCGATGATGACGGTCTGGCCGTCGCGATTCCTGCTTCCGCTCGGCCTCGGCCTGATGGCGGTCTACTGCATCTACCGCGCGGTCGAGGATTGGCGGATCGCGACCGGGCGTCGGGACTGAGCGGCGCGACGACGGTCGCGCTTCGGACAATCTAGAATAACCGCCGCAGGCGGAGGAGGCAGCCCTGACACCGCTGCAGATCGGCTTTGCCGGGCTTGGCATACTCCTGGTCCTGATCGCGCTCCGCGTGCCGATCGGGTTGTCGCTGATGCTGGTTTCGATCGGCGGCATTTCGGCGCTGCGCGGCTGGGATGTCGCCGCCGGGCTGCTGCAGACCGAGCCCTACGACTTCGGCGCCCACTGGTCGTTCTCGGCCATCCCCATGTTCCTGTTGATGGGGGCGGTCGCCCACCGCACCGGGATCAGCGCCTCGCTGTTCGACGCGGCGCGGGTGTGGGTCGGGCGGATGCCGGGCGGCCTCGCGATCGCCGCCAACTTCGCTTGCGCCGGCTTCTCCGCGGTCTCGGGGTCGAGCCTGGCGACCGCGGCGGCGATGGGGCGGCTGACCATCCCGGAGATGATCCGCGCCAATTACGACCGCGGACTGGCGACGGGCGTGGTGGCGTCCGCCGGGACTTTGGGCTCGATGATCCCGCCGTCGATCGCTTTCGTGCTCTACGGCATCTTCGCCGAGGTCTCGATCAGCAAGCTGTTCATCGCCGGCATCCTGCCCGGCCTGCTGACGGCGGCGGTATACGCCCTGATGATCGTGATCCGCTGCTCGATCAACCCCGAGCTCGGCCCGATCGACCCGCGCCGCTTCACGATGCGCGAGAGATTCCTTGCCCTGCGCGACGTGTGGCCGGTGCTCGTGCTCATCGTCGCCATCATCGGCGGGCTCTACGGCGGCGTCGTGACCCCGACCGAAGGCGGCGCCTTCGGCGCCTTCGTCGCGGTGGTGATCGCCTTCTTCCAGGGCCGCCTCACCTGGGAGAACTTCAGGGAAAGCGTGTTCGAGGCGGTCAGCGGCACGGCGCGGATCTTCTGGGTCGCGATCGGCGCGATCCTGATCACCCGCTTCCTGGCGATGACCGGCGCCTCGGCGTTCCTGAAGGACGTCATCGGCTCGTGGGGCGCCGACCCCATCCTGCTCGTGCTCGCGACGTCGCTGATCTACCTCGTCCTCGGCATGTTCCTCGACCCGCTGGGCCTCCTGCTGCTGACGCTGCCGCTGCTGCTGCCGATGTTCGAGGCGCTGCACCTCGACCTGATCTGGTTCGGCGTTCTGGTGGTGAAGTACCTGGAGATCGGGCTGCTCACGCCGCCGGTCGGGCTCAACGTCTACATGATCAAGAGCGTCGTCGGGAACGAGATCCCGCTGGAGACGATCTTCAAGGGCGTCGGCTGGTTCCTCGCCTGCGAGGTGATCGTCGTGACCCTGCTGGTGTCGTTTCCGCAGATCTCGCTCTACCTGCCCAGCCTGATGGACTGACGCGTACCGCGTCCTCGCACAGGGAGAAACCAACCGACAGGAGACGTCATCATGCAGTTCAGGGTCACGGCCTGCGCTTTCGCTTTGGCGACACTGACGGCGGCCGCATCCGGCGCCGCATCGGCGGCCGGATTGAAGGAGATGGTCTACTCCAGCTACGCGCCGCCCAAGCACGCGATGAACGCCTACGGCATCGCGCCGCTGCTCGAGGAGCTCACCGCGGCGGGCATCCCGTGGAAGCTGGTCACCGGCGGCCAGATGTTCAGCGCGCAGAACACGCTGAAGGGCATCGGCAACCGCACCGCCGACGGCGGCGGGCCGGTCGTAACTCCCTACACCCGGTCCGAGCTGAAGCACGCCAACCTGATCGGCGACCTGATGATGTTCGGCTCCAGCGGCCTGGCGATGACCGGCGCGGCGCTGGAGACCTTTTTCCTTGGCGCCTGTCCCGGCTGCATCGACGATTTCAAGAAGAACGGCGTGACCTACCTGTCGGGCTTCGGCTCCGGCGGCTACGCGCTGATGTGCAACAAGCCGGTGAAGACCGTCGCCGACGTCGCCGGCAAGAAGGTGCGCACCACCGGCGCGCTCGGCCGCTGGGCGAAGTCGATGGGCGCGACGCCGGTGAACATGACCGCCGGCGACATGGTGGAGGCGATGGCGCGCGGCCAGATCGACTGCATCATGGGCCCGATGGCGTGGCTCAAGTCCTACCCGCTGGAGGACTCGGTCACACACATCTACGACTACGACCTCGGCGCGCTGGCCGGCATCGGCCTGTTCAACATCAACAACAAGGTGTGGGAAGGCTACGACGACGCGCAGAAGCGCCGCATCTGGGCGGCGCAACCGGCCGCGATCGCCCGTACGGTGGTGCTCGGCTACATCGGCGACAACGAGCGGTCGCGCAAGGTCGCCAAGGCCAGGGGAATCGTGATGTCGCCGCAGGACGAGGCGGTGCGCGTGCTGTGGGCGGAGCACAAGAAGGAGGACTACGACGCGGCCGTGAAGCACGCCGCCAAGCTGCAGGTCGAGGCGCCGGAGAAGATCGCCGATGCCTTCATCGCCGCGATCGCGAAATGGAACAAGCTGGTCGACGGACCGAAGCTACACGAGAAGATCGCCGCCGCGGATGCCGACGAGGCCAAGCTCGCCGAAGTCGCGAAGGCGTTCGAGGCGATGCTGCGTGACGAGATCTATGCCAAGGCCGATCCGTCGAAGCTTTGAGGCCGCCGGCGTTCCGCGTGCGGGGAATTAGGTATTCGTCCTGAGGGCCGGCAAGTGCCTAATGGCGTGGGAACTCTATCTGGCGGACCGCTAGTCCTTGGACCCGTCGGACCAATTCGTCTAGAGTCGTGATGTAAACAGGGATGCATCGTGCAGGGCGCGCGCATCCGAACAAGCGCAGGGAGCAGACAACGATGCGATACCGGATTACCGCTGGCGCACTGGCCGTCGGCATTGCCGCGTTGGCCGGCGCGACCGCCGCGCAGGCCCAGACCAAGGAAATGGTCTATTCGAGCTACCTGCCGCCGAAGCACCTGATGAACACGTTCGGCATCGAGCCCATGTTCAAGGAGCTCGCGGCCGCCGGCATCCCGTGGAAGCTGGTCACCGGCGGCCAGATGTTCAGCGCCCAGAACACGCTGAAGGGCGTCGGCAACCGTACCGCCGACGGCGGCGGGCCGACGGTGACGCCATATACGCGCGCCGAGCTGAAGCACGCCAACATCGTCGCCGACCTGCTGATGTTCGGCCGCGACTCGATGGCGATGTCGGCGGCGGCGGTCGAGACCTACATGCTGAACTGCCCCGAATGCCTCGACGACTACAAGCGCAACGGCACGGTCTATCTCTCCGGCTACGGCGTCGGCGGCTACACCCTGCTCTGCAACAAGCAGGTCGCGAAGCTCGCCGACGTGGAAGGCAAGAAGGTCCGCACCACCGGTCCGCTCGGCCGCTGGGCCAAGGCGATGGGCGGCACGCCGGTCAACATGACGTCCGGCGACATGGTCGAGGCGATGGCGCGCGGCCAGATCGACTGCATCATGGGCTCGATCGCCTGGCTGAAGGCCTATCCGCTAGATGACAGCGTCAAGTCGATCTACGAGTACAACCTCGGCTCGCTCGCCGGCATCGGCCTGTTCATCGTCAACCGCAAGGTCTGGGACGGCTACACCGCCGACCAGCACAAGAAGATCCTGGCGGCCCAGGCCGGCGGTGTGGCCCGCACCGTGCTGGCCGGCTACATCGGCGACGAGGCGCGCGCGCGCAATCTCGCCAAGGAGAAGGGGATCCCGATCAACAAGGCGGGCGACGACATCATGAAGGTGTGGAGCACCTTCAAGGAACACGAGCTCGAACTGACGATCAAGAACGCCGAGAAGATCGGCGTGAAGGAGCCGAAGCGGATCGCCGACTCCTTCCTGAAGAACCTCGCGAAGTGGGAGGACATGGTCAACAAGGCCGGCCTGCCGAAGATGGTGGACGCGGCCGGCACTGACCAGGCCAAGCTGGATGCGGCGACAAAGATCTACCAGGACATGATCCAGAAGACGATCTACGACAAGGTCGACGTCGCGAAGCTTTAGCCCGGCCTCAGACGGCCGCAAAGGCGGGCGCTTGCGCCCGCCTTTTTCGTTGCGACCGCCTCTCTCGCGCCGGCGTGCTGCGGCCGGGCGCCGGACTACGCATGAACCCCTATGGGACGGGGCGGCCTTGGCCGCCCGGAACGGGTTCGTCTACCCTGTGGACGGCGCGGCCCGATGCCGTGCCGGATCATTGCGTGCACTTTCGACACGAGGAGCAGCCACACAAGCCACGGGAGACATCGACATGCGATTCGCACTCACGGCTTCCGCGCTGATGTTCGGCGCGATGACGGCGCTCGGCGCGAACGCCGCCTCGGCCGAGACCAAGGAAATGACCTACAGCAGCTACCTGCCGCCGCGACATCTGATGAACACCTACGGCATGGCGCCGATGTTCGACGCACTGGAGAAGCAGGGCATCCATTTCAAGCTGCTGACCGGCGGCCAGCTCTTCAGCGCCCAGAACACGCTGAAGGGCATCGGCAACCGCACCGCCGACGCGGGCGGGCCGGTGGTCACGCCCTACACGCGATCGGATCTCCGGCACGCCAACATCGTCGCCGACCTCATGATGATGGCGCGGAGCCCGCTCGCGATGTCGGCCGCCGCCGTGGACATGTACCTCGCGAATTGTCCGGAATGCTTCCAGGACTACCGGCGCAACGGCACGGTCTATCTGTCCGGCTACGGCGTCGGCGGCTATTCGCTTCTGTGCAACAAGGTGGTGAAGTCGATGGACGACGCCGCCGGCAAGAAGATGCGCACCACCGGCCCGCTCGGCCGCTGGGCCAAGGCGCTCGGCGGCACGCCGGTCAACATGACCACCGGCGACATGGTCGAGGCGATGGCGCGCGGCCAGATCGACTGCATCGTAGGCCCGGTGGCCTGGCTCAAGGCCTATCCGATGGCCGACAGCGTCAAGTCGATCTACAGCTACAACCTCGGCTCGCTGGCCGGCGTCGGGCTCCTGGTGATGAACGCCAAGGTGTGGGACGGCCTGTCGGACGACGACCAGCGTAAGATCTGGGCGCAACAGCCGGGCGGCGTCGCGCGCACGGTGCTGTCCGGCTACATGGGCGACGACGGCCGTGCCCGCAAGCTCGCCAAGCAGCACGACATCCCGATCTACAAGGCGGAGCCGGCGCTCTACGACATGTGGCGGGAGTTCAGGAAGTCGGAATACGCGCGCACCATCGAGGATGCGAAGACGCTCGGCGTCAAGGAACCGGAAAAGATCGCCGACGCGTTCCTGAAGGTGCTGGAGAAGTGGGACGGCCTGATCGAGACCGCAGGGCTTGAAAAGATGGTCGAGGACGCCGGCGACGACGAGGCCAAGCTCACGGCGGCGACCAGGGTCTACGAAGACCTGATCCGCAAGAACATCTACGACAAGGTCGACCCGACCAAGCTGTGACGCCGGCGCGGCGGGCGCGGGGCGGACGGTCCCGCCCTGCGCCGCCGCGTTGACCTTCGCGCCCGCGGGGACCACTCTCTAGGCGGTCTATACGAAGAGCCAGGGAGAGCCTCATGGGCATGCTGATCGACGGCCAGTGGTCCGACGAAGATTCCGCGCCGCCGCCGCAATCGGCGGGTGCGTTCGTGCGCGTCGAGTCGGCGTTCCGCGACCGCGTCACCGCCGACGGCGCGTCCGGCTTCAAGGCGGAGCCCGGCCGCTACCATCTGCTGGTCGCGCCATCGTGCCCATGGGCGCACCGCACCTTCCTGGTCCGCGCCGTCAAGAAGCTGGAGAACGCGGTCTCGATCGCCTACGCCGACCGGCCCAAGCTGCAGGGCTGGGCATTCTCGCAAGCCGTCGACGACCGATTGCAGCCCACCGAAGGCGTGCTCTATCTGCACCGCGTCTATGCCGAAGCGAAGCCCGGCTATACCGGCAAGGTGACGGTGCCGACCCTGTGGGACCGCAAGACCCGGACGATCGTCAACAACGAATCGTCCGAGATCATCCGCATGTTCAACACCGAGTTCAACGCCTGGGGCGACGCCGCGATCGACCTCTATCCCGCCGACCTCCGGGCGGAGATCGACGCGATCAACGCCTACGTCTACGAGCGGGTGAACAACGGCGTCTACCGCTGCGGCTTCGCCAAGACGCAGGAGGCCTACGCCGCAGCGTTCAATAAGCTGTTCGAGGGGCTGGACGCTCTGGAGGAGCGGCTGTCGCGCAGCCGCTATCTGTGCGGCGACCGCATCACCGAGGCGGACTGGCGGCTGTTCCCGACCCTGGTGCGGTTCGATCCGGTCTATCACGGCCACTTCAAGTGCAACCGCCAGCGGCTCGCCGACTACCACAACCTGATCAACTACACGCGCGAGCTCTACCAGGTGCCCGGCGTCGCCGCGACGGTGGACGTCCAGGCGATCAAGGACGGCTACTACCGCTGGATGCCGCACGTGAACCCGTCCGGCGTCGTGCCGCTCGGCCCGGCGATCGACTACGGCCTGCCGCACGACCGGGAGCGGCTGAAGAAGGCGGCGTAACCGGTCCGATCGGATCGGGCACCTTCCGCCGGAGACACCCGCCTCACCCGCTCGCTTCGCTCGCACCCTCTCCCGTTGAAGGGCGGAGAGGGTTTCCGGTGTCTCCCTCTCTGCCCCTTGGGGGCGCAGAGGGTCGGGGTGAGGTGGGGAGGCCGCGCCGCCTTAGCGCGGCTGCGCCATCGTCCTGGCCTCGGCGAGGATCGCCTCCACCGTCGGGCGGTCGAGGTCCTTGGTGATGAAGACGATGCGCGAGCGCGGATCGTCGTCGGTGCCGGGCGGCAGCGGGACGGGATCGTGGAACAAATGCTGCACGCCGTGGACGGCGAGCGGCTCGGCATGCCCCTCGATGTGGACGATGCCCTTCAGGCGCAGGAGCTGCTCGCCGTGGCGCGAGATCAGCTCGCGGATCCAGTTGACGAACACCTGCCAGACGAACGGCTGGTCGAAGGTCAGGCAGAACGAGCCGATGTGCGCGTCGTGGCGGTTGACGTCGTGCGGGTCCTGGGCGGCATGCCCGTGGCCATGATCGTGCCCGTGCCCATGGTCGTGGCCATGGTGATGATGGTGGTCGTGGTCATGGGCGTCGCGCTCGGCATAGGCTTCCTCCTGAAGCCAGCGGCGGACGTCGATCGACTTGGTGTCCGGGTTGTAGAGCCCGGCGTTGAACAGCTGGCCGGGGTCGATCTCGCCGTGCTTGATGCGGAACACCGGCGCGCCGGGGTTGAGGTGCCTCAGCCCGGCCTCGATCGTCTCGACGTTGCCCGCGTCGGCGAGGTCGCACTTGGTCAGCAGGATGCGGTCGGCGACCGCGGCCTGCTTCACCGACTCCGGGTAGCGGTCGAACTGCAGGTCGCCGTTCACCGCGTCCACCGTGGTGATGACCCCGTCCAGCCGGAAGCGGTTGGCGATCACCGGGTCGGTCATCAGGGTGTGGATGATCGGGGCCGGATCGGCCAGGCCCGTCGTCTCGATCAGCACCCGCTCGATCGGCGGGATCTTGCCCTGCACCCGCTTGACGAACAGCTCGCGCAGCGCCCGCGTCAGGTCGCCGCGCACGGTGCAGCACAGGCAGCCGGCGTTCAGCACCATCATCTCGTCGTCGACCTTCTCGACCAGCACGTGGTCGATGCCGATCTCGCCGAACTCGTTGATCAGCACGGCCGTCTCGGCCATCGCCGGATGCTTGAGCAGCTTGTTGAGGAGCGTGGTCTTGCCGCTGCCCAGGAAGCCGGTCAGCAGCGACACCTGCATGATGTCGTCGGGATCGGGCAGGTCGGTGCGCTCGGTCATTGGCGGTACAGCTCCTTGGGGTCGATCTCGACGTGCGCGACCTCGACCAGGCCCTCCGGGCGCACGGCGGTGAACATGCAGGTGCGCCGCCCGGTGTGACACGCCACGCCCAACTGGTCGACCAGGAGGAGGACGGTGTCGCCGTCGCAGTCGATGCGCAGCTCCTTCAGCGTCTGGACCTGGCCGGACTCGTCGCCCTTGCGCCACAGCTTGCCGCGCGAGCGAGACCAGTAGGTGACCCGCCCGGTCGCCAGGGTTTCGGCCACCGCCTCGCGGTTCATCCACGCCACCATCAGCACCTGGCCGGTGTCGTGCTGCTGCGCGACAGCGGTCACCAAGCCGGCGGCGTCGAACCGGATCGCGGCCACGGCCCGGTCGATCACCTGTTGCGGCAACTCAGTCATTTCAACGACTTGCGTTCAGCCTCTTGAAGCCTTCCTCGAGGTCGGCGACGAGGTCCGCCGGATCCTCGAGCCCGGCATGGATACGTAGGGTCGGCCCGGCCGCCTGCCAAGGCGTCGCGGTGCGCCCGGGGCCCGGGTTGGTCGGCAGGATCAGGCTCTCGAACCCGCCCCAGCTCGCGCCCATCGCGAACAGCTCCATCTTGTCGAGCATGGCGTGGACTGCCGGCGTCGGCGCCGGCTTCAGCACCACGCCGAACAGGCCGGAGGCGCCCGTGAAGTCCCGCTGCCACAGCGCATGGCCCGAATCCTCCGGCAGCGCCGGGTAGAGCACGCGGTCGACCTCCGGCCGGCCCTGCAGCCAGCGCGCGATGGTCAGCGCCGTCTCCATGTGCCGCTGCATGCGGACCTTGATCGTGCGCAGGCCGCGCAGCGCCAGGTAGACGTCGTCGGGCCCGGAGTTGGCGCCGCTGTCGGAGGCCGACTGGCGGACGCGCTTCCAGTGCTCCTCGGTCGTGGTGATGGTGCCCATCATCACGTCGGAATGGCCGACGATGTATTTTGTCGCAGCGTTGCATGTCACATCAACGCCATGGGCGAACGGCTTGAAGTACACCCCCCCGCCGCTCCACGTATTGTCCATGATCACCACCGCGCCGCCCTTGTGCGCGGCATCGGCAATGGCGCGGATGTCCTGCATCTCGAAGGTCAGCGATCCCGGCGCCTCGACGTAGACGATGCGCGTGTTCGGGCGCATCAGCCTGGCGACCCCCGATCCGATCGCCGGATCGAAATAGGTCGTCTCGACCCCGAACCGACCGAGGAAAGTGTCGCAGAAGTGCCGAGCCGGCCCGTAGACGCAATCGACCATCAGCACGTGATCGCCCGCCTGAACGAAGGCGAGGATGGCGGCATTGATCGCCGCCAGGCCGGAGCCGACCGCCACGGCGCGCCAGCCGCCTTCCAGCGCGGCGATCGCCTCCTCAAAGGCGGAATGGGTGGGGGTGCCGTGCCGGCCATAGGTGTAGACACCCGGCTCCCAGCGGTTCTTGCGCGCGTTCTCCATCGCCGCGACGGTGCGGTGGGTGATGGTGGAGGCGTGATAGACCGGCGGATTGACGATGCCGAAATTGGACTCGGGATCGCGCCCGGTCGTGACGATCAGCGTATCTTCTTTCATTGGACCCTGGATCTCGCGCTGGCTGGTGCGCCGCTGGCGGCGCATCTTGACACCTGCCTAACCGGCGAAGCAAGTTTCGACGGCGGCGGCCCATGGCCGCCGTGCCCGACCGCGCCGACACCTGTTACGAGACCGAACGATGCAGGCTCCGGTTTGACCGCTTTGGGACTTGCCGGACCTCGGCGCATGGCGGCGCGCCGATGAAGGATCTGATCGCCGAATACGGCTACTGGGCGATCTTCGTCGGCACCTTCTTCGAGGGCGAGACGATCCTGGTGCTCGGCGGCGTCGCCGCGAAGCTGGGCTATCTCGAGATCGAATGGGTGATCCTGGCCGCGTTCCTCGGCTCCACCCTGGGCGACCAGCTCTGGTATTTCCTCGGCTACCGCTACGGCCACTGGGTGCTCAAGCGGTTCAAGAGCTGGGCTGGGCCGATGGAGCGCGCGTTCCGGCTGCTCAACAAGTACGACACCACCTTCATCCTGAGCTTCCGCTTCATCTACGGCGTCCGCACGGTCAGCTCGGTCGTCATCGGCATGGCCAAGGTGCCGCCGCAGCGGTTCATCCCGCTCAACATCATCGCCGCCGCGATCTGGGCGATCGTCGTGGCCTATCTGGGCTTCTCGCTCGGCCACGCCTTCGCGCTCTTCCTGGAGGAGCTGCACACCTACGGGGAGTACATCCTCGGCGGGCTGATCGGGGTCGGCGTGCTGGTGTGGCTGTGGCACACCTTCCGGCGAAAGAAGGAGAGCCGCGACATCGTGGTGGAGGAGCATCCCGGCGCGCCGCCGGAATTCCGCCATGTCCCGCACCCCGACGGCGATCCGCCGCCGCCGGGAGCCGAGGGGGAGACCAAGCCGGTCGAGCCGGCCGAGGCTCAGACCTCCACCGGCGTGTCGCGCCGGCCGCCCCATTCGGTCCAGGATCCGTCGTAGACCGCGACGTCGTCGCGCCCGACCAGGTGCAGGCCGAGCGCCAGCACGCAGGCGGTGATGCCCGACCCGCACGAGGTTATGACCGGCTTCGCAGGATCGACCCCGGCCGCCGCGAAGCGCTGGGCAAGCGCCTCCGCCGGCCGAACGGTCTTGGTCTGCGGGTCCAGGAGGTCGCCGAACGGCAGGTTCAGACTGCCCGGGATGTGGCCGGACCGGCACTGCGGCCGCAGCTCGGGCTCGGTGCCGTTGAAGCGGCCGGCCGAACGGGCGTCCAGCACCTGCTCGGACCGGGTGTCGAGGTTGCGCCGCATGTCGTCCAGTCCGCGCGCCAGCGCCGGGCGGGGGCGGGCGGTGAACCGGGCTGGCGCCGGCGGACGCGGCGCGCCGCGCTCCACCGGACGGCCCTCCGCCAGCCACTTCGGCATGCCGCCGTCGAGCACGGCTACCGCGTCGTGGCCGAAGTGGCGAAGGGTCCACCACGCGCGCGCCGCGCTCATCAGCCCGAAGCTGTCGTAGACGACGACGCGGTTGTCGTCGGCGATGCCGAGCGCGCCCATGGCCGCGGCGAACGCGGCGGCGTCGGGCAGCATGTGCGGCAGATCGGTTGCCGGATCGGCGATGGCGTCGATGTCCCAGAACGCGGCGCCGGGGATGCGCCGCTCGTCGAAGTCCTCGCGCCCCGTCCGCTTCTGGTTGGGCAGGTACCATGTCGCATCGACCGCCCGGACCTTGGGGTCGTCGAGGTGAGCGGCGAGCCACTCGGTGGAGACCAGGGCGTCGGGCTTGGCATAGGGCATGGCGGCGGTCCTTCTGCGGTCGCGGCGCGGGCCATTGGCGCGCTGCCAATCATGTCGCGGCCAATCATGTCGCGGATCGCGCATCTTGCAAGGACGGCGATTCAGCCGGTGGACGCATATGATCGAACGGGCACGCAGCCCTGCTGCTGGCACTGCCGCCGACAATCGGCTAGCGTCCCGGGGAGACCGCGCCGGAATCGGTAGAACAAGCGGGGAGGACAAGATGGCTCACAAGTACGCGGGCGGCTGCGATCACGTGCACACGCATTCGGATCGCGACCCGATCGACAACCACACCTGCCACTGCTCCGTCTGCAAAGGCGTGACCGGGCAGGCCTCGACCCATGTCGTGTTCTTCAACCACGGCGATCTGGCGGTCGACAACCCGAACGGCCTGAAGCGCCAGCCGTTCAATGCCAAGAACCCTGATGGGCCGCTGGAGCTGTGCGTCTGCGCGACCTGCGGCACGCCGATCATGCTTGACGACAAGGCGAAGCGGATCCGCGTGATCGTGCCCAACCTGATGGGCTACGACCCGAAAAGCCTTCCCGCGACCTATCACGCCTTCTTCGATCCGGCTGCCGGCGCCGCGAAGCCCAGCGACGGCCGCCCGGTCTACGAAGGGCTGCGCCCGGATTTCGTCTGGCCGAAGCCGGCGTAGGATCGCCGCGCCCGGCGTCAGCCGCCGCCGGCCGCCCAGGTCCGGCGCAGGCGGTCGCGGTGCAGCGCCAGCCACTGCAGCGCCAGGATCGCCGGGCCGAAGCGCAGCCGTCCGGCGGCGATCCAGCCGGCCGCCTCGTCGAAGCCGGCGGTGAAGCAGCGGATGTCCTCGTGCTCGTGGGCCAGGCCGAAAATGCCGCCGGCCCGCGCCGCGTCGGTGCGGCCGCAGAACACGTCGATCCGCTCGGTCAGCACGCCGGGGCTGGCGTAGTAGGTGCAGACCTTCTCCAGGCGATCGACCGCGCAGCCGCATTCCTCAAGCGCCTCGCGGCGGACGACGTCGTCCGGCGTCTCGCCGGGGTCGATGATGCCGGCCACCATCTCGACCTGCCAGGCCGCGTCGCCGGCGGCGAACGGGCCGATGCGGAACTGCTCCAGCAGCACCACGCGGTCCAGCACCGGGTCGTAGGGCAGCACGCAGGCGGCGTCGCCGCGCGCGATCACCTCGCGGCTCATCGCGCCGGTCCAGCCGCCGGCGAAGGTGCGGTGGCGCAGGCGGACCTGGCGCACGCGGCAGTACCCGCGCCAGACCTCCGTGTCGTCCACGATCTCGACGTCGGTTTCGTTCATGATACCCAACCTGCATCAGGGCGTGCGCTTCGCCCGGGCGGACCAGTATAGGCAATCGGCAGCGAGGGGGAGGGCGGCGATGGCCCGCATGGAGAAGGTGACGTTCCGCGGCGCGCTGGGCGACCGCCTCGCCGCGCGGCTGGAGCTGCCGGACGGCACGCCGCAGGCGTTCGCGCTGTTCGCGCACTGCTTCACCTGCTCGAAGGACGTGTTCGCCGCGCACCGCATCGCCGCCAACCTGGCCGACCGCGGCATCGCGACCTTGCGCTTCGACTTCACCGGGCTGGGCGCCAGCGACGGCGAGTTCGCCAACACCAGCTTCGCCTCCAACGTCGGGGACCTGGTCGCGGCGGCTGACCACCTGCGCAAGGCCTACCTGGCGCCGCGGCTCCTGATCGGCCACAGCCTGGGCGGCGCCGCGGCGCTCGCCGCCGCCGCGCAGGTGCCGGAGGCGCAGGCGGTCGCCACCATCAACGCGCCGGCCGAGCCGTCGCACGTGCTGCGCCACCTGGTCGGCGACCTCGGCCGCATCGCGTCGGAAGGCGAGGGCGAGGTGTCGATCGGCGGCCGCAGCTTCCGCATCCGCAAGTCGTTCCTCGACGACATCGCGGCGCAGCCGCTGGTGGCGGCGATCGGCGGGCTCGACAAGGCGCTGATCGTATTCCACGCCCCGCTCGACCAGGTGGTCGGCATCGACAACGCCGCCGCCATCTTCGCCGCCGCCCGCCATCCAAAGAGCTTCGTCGCCCTCGACGGCGCCGACCACCTGCTGTCGCGGCGGGAGGATGCGGTCTACGTCGCCGACCTGCTGGCCGCCTGGGCCGCGCGCTACGTCGACCGCCACGCCGACCTGCCGGGCGCCGGGCCGGTGGAGGCCGGGACCGTCACAGTGCGCGAGAACCGCCGCGGCAAGTTCGGCCAGGACGTCCTGGTCGGCCGCCACCGCCTGCACGCCGACGAGCCGGTGGCGGCGGGCGGCGAGGATGCCGGGCCCAGCCCCTACCAGCTCCTCGCCGCGGCGCTGGGGACCTGCACGTCGATGACCATGCGGATGTACGCCGACCTCAAGGCCATCCCGCTGGAGCGGGCGACCGTCCACGTCCGCCACGACAAGGTCCACGCCGCCGACTGCGCCGACTGCGAGACCCGGGAGGGCAAGATCGACCTGCTCCGCCGCGAAATCGAGCTGGAGGGGCCGCTGGACGCGGACGCCCGCCGGCGCCTGCTCGCCATCGCCGACAAGTGCCCGGTCCACCGCACGCTGCATGCGGAGGTGCGGGTGGAGACAACGCTGAAGGAGTAAACGGCGGCGCTGATGCTTCAGGACAGGGCCGGCGGCTCAGCTCCAGTACCGGCCCGACGCCCCGATGGCGACGACGATCAGGCCGAGCACCAGGTTGGCGCCGACGATCTGGCGGATCGTGTTGAGCTGCTTGCCCGCCTCGGGAAACTGGCTGGCGGCCAGGGCGGCGCGGAACCGGGCGTAGGGGGCGAACCACAGGTGGGCGTAGATCAGCATCATCAGGATACCCACCCCCATCATGATGTGGACGTGCAGGCCCACCCCGGCGAAGCCGCCGAACACGGCGAAGATCAGCCAGAACCCGGTCGCCAGCAGCACGACCACCGAGCCCCACACCCACTGGAAGAAGCGGGCAAAGGTCCGCCCCCACAGGGCGAGGCGCACCGGGGGGTCCATCGGCCCGGTCGCCGGCCGCTGGACCTGGTAGGCGAAGAACATGCCGCCGACCCAGACGACGGCGGCGAGCGCGTGCAGCGCGACGGCGATGGCGGACACGGGCGAATCTCCCTGCGGCCGGCCGCCGCTGTTGCAGAGCCGGGACCGCTGAACTAGGTTTCGATCCGGGACGCGGCAATTCGCGTCCGGTTTTGTGTTGGCGGATCAGTCGAGATGAAGTTTAGCGGAACCGACAACTACGTCGCCACCGACGACCTCAATATGGCGGTCAACGCCGCGATCACGCTGGCCCGGCCGCTGCTGGTCAAGGGCGAGCCGGGGACCGGCAAGACCCTCCTGGCGCTGGAGGTGGCGCGGGCGCTGAAGAAGCCGATCTTCGAGTGGCACGTGAAGTCCACCACGAAGGCCCAGCACGGCCTCTACGAGTACGACGCGGTGTCGCGGCTGCGCGATTCCCAGCTCGGCGACCCGCGGGTCGGCGACATCCACAACTACATAAAGCGCGGCATGCTGTGGGAGGCGTTCACCGCGCCCGAGCAGGCGCTGCTGCTGATCGACGAGATCGACAAGGCCGACATCGAGTTCCCCAACGACCTCCTGCGCGAGCTCGACCGCATGGAGTTCTACGTCTACGAGACCAAGGAGACGATCAAGGCGACGCAGCGCCCGATCGTCATCATCACCTCCAACAACGAGAAGGAGCTGCCGGACGCCTTCCTGCGCCGCTGCTTCTTCCACTACATCCGCTTCCCCGAGCGCGAGACGATGGAGAAGATCGTCCACGTCCACTTCCCCGACATCAAGGGCAAGCTGCTGAAGGAAGCGCTGGAGGTCTTCTTCACGATCCGCGAGGTCAACGGCCTGAAGAAGAAGCCCTCGACCTCGGAACTGCTCGACTGGATCAAGCTTCTGCTGGTGGAGGACATCCCGCCTGAGGCCATCCGCATGGACGCGCAGAAAGCGATCCCGCAGCTCTACGGCGCGCTGCTCAAAAACGAGCAGGACGTCCACCTGTTCGAGCGGCTCGCCTTCCTGTCGCGGCGGCAATAGGGGCGGGGCGGGCGCCGGACGTCATGTTCGTCGATTTCTTCCTCCAGCTCCGCGCCGCCAAGGTCCCGGTCACCATCCGGGAATACCTGATGCTTCTGGAGGCGATGGACGCCGGCGTCGCGGAAGGCTCGGTCGACGACTTCTACTGGCTGGCCCGCGCCGCGCTGGTCAAGGACGAGCGCCACTTCGACAAGTTCGACCAGGTGTTCGCCCACTATTTCCGCGGCGCGATGAACGCCGCCGCGGCACTGTTCAAGGCCGACATCCCGGAGGAGTGGCTGAAGGCGCTGGCCGCCCGGATGTTCACGCCGGAGGAGCTGGAGAAGCTCACCGCGCTCGGCCTCAAGGAACTGATGGACGAGCTCGCCAAGCGGCTGCAGGAGCAGACCGGGCGGCACCAGGGCGGCAACAAGTGGATCGGCACCGGCGGCACTTCGCCGTTCGGCCACGGCGGCATGAACCCGGCCGGGGTGCGGATCGGCGGCCAGGGCGGCCAGGGCCGCGCCGTCAAGCTGTGGGAGAAGCGCGAGTTCCGCCCGCTGGCCGGCGACGTCGAGCTCGGTACCCGCAACATCAAGGTGGCGCTGCGCCGGCTGCGCAAGTTCGTGCGCGACGGGGCGGAGGAGGAGTTCGACCTCAACGGCACCATCCGCGCCACCGCCGACAACGGCGGCTGGCTCGACGTCAAGATGGTGCCGGAGCGCAAGAACCGGGTGAAGGTGCTGCTGTTCCTCGACATCGGCGGGTCGATGGACAGCCACATCCGGCTCAGCGAGGAGCTGTTCTCGGCGGCGCGTACGGAGTTCAAGCACCTCGAGTACTTCTACTTCCACAACTGCCTGTACGAGCGGGTGTGGCGCGACAACCGGCGCGGCTACAGCGAGCACACCGACACCTGGCAGGTGCTCAACACCTACGGCCCCGACTACAAGGTGATCTTCGTCGGCGACGCGACGATGAGCCCCTACGAGATCACCGAGGTCGGCGGCTCGATCGAGCACTGGAACGAGGAGCCGGGCGAGCTCTGGCTGCACCGGATGACGACCGCCTTCCCCGACACCGTCTGGCTCAACCCGGTCGAGCCGGCGCGCTGGTTCCACAGCCCGTCGGTCCGGCTGATCCACCAGGCGATGGAAGGCCGCATGTTCCCCCTGACGCTCGAGGGGCTCGACGGCGCGATGAAGGTGCTGCGAAAACGCACCGGCCAGCCCAGCCGCATGATGTGAGGCTTCCGTCCCGATGAGCGCCGTCCCAGAACACCCACCCAGGCCCGGCGGTCGGGACGCGCCGCCGGGCGGTTTTGAACAGAAAAATGACGGGCGCGGGCTGAAACGCTCGGACGCCCATTGGCGAGTCGCCGCGGACGTGCATACGCTCATGCCGGCTTGTGTCCGGGAGGTTCCGGACGCGCCGATGGAGAGCGTGCGCTTGTCCGGTCATTCCGAGCTCTACGACCTGGCCCGCTACTACGACATCGCTTTCTCCCGGGACGTCACCCGCGACGTCGATTTCCTGCTGGCGCTGTTCGCCCAGACGACCGGCCGCGCGCCGCAGTCGGCGGTCGACCTCGCGTGCGGGCCGGGCTACCACGCCCGCGCCCTGGCGGCGCGGGGGCTCGCCGCCTGGGGCCTCGACTACAGCGCGGAGATGATCGCCTACGCCGCCGGCCAGGCGAGGGGCGACGCCAATCCGGTTGCCTGGATGGTCGGCGACATCCGCGACTTTGCGCTGCCGCAGCCGGTCGACCTTGCGCTGTGCGCCTTCGATTCGATCGATGTCCTGCTGACCGAGGACGACATGGTCGCGCACATGCGCATGGCGGCGCGGAATCTGGCCGTCGGCGGTCTGTACGTGATCGAGGAATCCCACCCGCAGCGGACGTCGTTCGAGCGGTACGGCGCCTGGCACTACGAGGGCGAGCGCGACGGCACCAGCGTCGTCGTCGAGTGGCCGACCCGGATCGAGCCGATGCCGGCCATGTCGCGGGTGATGCGGGTGGAGGTGCTGGCCCGGGTGCGCGAGCCCGGCGAGGCCGGATGGCGCGAGTACCGCACCCAGGGCCTCGAATACTGCACCGACCCGACGACGATGGGCGAGGCCGCCCGGCGTTCGGGCGTCTTCGACAAGATCGGACATTACGGCGACTTCGACCTCTCCGTCCGCGGCGTCGAGGCGCCGGGCGCGACGCGGTCGATCACCGTCCTGCGCAAGACCGCCGCCGGCGGCCGCCACGGCCGGCAGTGAGAGAGGGAAACTGACCCATGGCGTTGCGTTCGGATATCGCGGCCAAGCTGACCCGGTGCCTGCACGTCTATATCGCGCCGACGCCGCCGTTCGGGTTCGGCATCTTCTCGGCCCGCCCGCGCAAGAAGGGCGAGGTGATCGTGGTCGACGAGGAGGGCGACTACTTCGAGCGGGCGCTGACCTACCGCGAGCTGGTGGCGCGCGGCTATGACGTCCATGACGACGTCGTGCAGGTCGGCACCGACGCCTTCGTGCCGGCCACCGGCACGGTCGACGACCTGATCAACCACAGCTGCACGCCCAACTGCGGCGTCAAGCTGACCCCCAACGGCTACCTCGTGGTGGCGCTGCGCCACATCGATCGCGACGAGCAGCTCACCTACGACTATTCCACCTTCATGACCACCGACTACGGCGAGATGGTCTGCCTGTGCGGCAGCCCGGAATGCCGCGGCCGCATCGCCGGCTTCGAGACCCTGCCCTTGAAGCTGCGCCGCAAGTACATCGCGCTCGGCATCGTCGGCGCCTTCGCCGCCGAGGCCGCCGGCATGAAGCCGCGGCCCCAGGTGTGGCGCGAGCCCGCCCGCGAGCCCGCCGTCGCCGAGGTTGGCGTCACGACCGCGGCGGAGTAGGGGCGGCCGCAGCCGGCGACCCTCAACCAATGCGGTCATTCCGGCGGCCCGAGGCGATGGCTCGTCTGGCGACGAGGCCGCCCACTCACCCTCCCCATTGCTTTCGCAATGGGTCCCCTCCCTCTCCCCCCAAGTGGGCGGAGTGGGACGCCGCTTACCCTCTCCGCCCATCGGGGGGAGAGGGTGGGAGCGCAGCGAGCGGGTGAGGTGGGTAGCCGCCGGCCCATCGACGCGTCAGCTTCCAAGGCCGCTGGTATCGTGCGCGGCCGTCCGAACGATGCCGGCGCCCCTCTACTTCCCCGGCCGCCCCGGGTTCTCGTGGCCGCACGACTTGCACACGCGCAAGGCGGGATCGGACCAGTATTCCTCGAACACCGGCGGCAGGTCCTTCTCGATGTCCTTGAGCTCGACCTCGCGGCGGTGGACCTTGGCGTTGCACTTCTCGCAGTACCACTCGAAGGCGTCGATCTCGCCGGGGCGGCGCACCCGCTCGATCACCAGGCACGCGGTGTTGGCCTTGCGCTGCGGCGAGTGGCGGACGTGCGGCGGCAGCAGCATCACGTCGCCCTCGCGCAGGATCAGGTCGCGCGGCTTGCCGTCCTCGATGATGCGGATGTTGGCCTCGCCCTCGAGCTGGTAGAAGAACTCCTCCGCCGGATCGTCGTGGTAGTCGTTGCGGCTGTTCGGCCCGCCCACGATGGTCACCATGAACTCGGTGTCCTTCCAGATCTGGGCGTTGTTGACCGGCGGCTTGAGCAGGTCGCGGTGCTCGTCGATCCAGCGCTTCAGGTTGAAGCCGGCAAGGCTGGCCATCGTGTCCTCCTGTCGATGCCGCTCAGGCGAGGGCGATGCACTCGATCTCGATGTCGAACTCCCACGGCCACGACCCGACCGTCGCGAAGGTGCGGGCCGGCGGGTTGTGCGGGAAGTATTCGGCGTAGATCGCGTTCACGGTCGGATAGTAGGCGGAGTTGGCGATGTAGATCGTCACCTTGCACACCTTGTCCAGCGACGACCCGGCGGCCTCCAGGCACGCCTTGACGTTCTCCAGGCAGTGCCGGGTCTGCACCGTGATGTCGCCGCGCACCAGCTCGCCGGTCTTCAGGTCGAGCGGCGGCTGGCCGGACACGAACACGAAGCCGTTGGCGCGCACCACGCACGACAGCGGCACCTTCGCCTTCTCGATCGCCTCGGTCAGCTTGCCGACGCGGAACGTTTCCTTCTCCATGGCGGTCTCCTCTATTCGTCGATGAACTGGAAGCGGTAGCTGTCGGCCCCGGCGCGCCGGATCGTGCCGCCGGTCGGCGACGGGAAATGCGCCGGGAACACGATGGTCGGCGTCTCCGCATAGCGCTCCAGGAAGGTGCGCCGCGTCTGCCGCGCCGCCGCCTGGTCGGTGCAGAAGTTCGTGCTCCACTGCGGATACCTGCATTGCAGCGCATGGTGCATCATGTCGCCGCACAGCACCGCGTCGCGCCCGCCGCCTTTGACGTGCAGGCCGACTTGGCCCGGCGTGTGGCCGGGCAGCGGGTAGAGCACGACGTCGTCCTCGATCGCGTGGTCCATCTCGACCAGGACGTGGCGCTTCGCCTCGACGATCGGCAGCACGCTGTCGGCGACGTAGTCGCCGGTACGCGGCAGGCCGGTCGCCGCCGCCTCGCGCTCCCAGTGCTCCAGCTCGCGGGCGGAGAAGATGTACTTCGCGTTGGGGAAGGTCGGGACCCAGCGGCCGTCCTTCAGCATCGTGTTCCAGCCGACGTGGTCGACGTGCATGTGGGTGCACAGCACGAAGTCGACATCCTCCGGCGCCGCGCCGGCGGCGCGCAGCGTGTCGAGCCACGGGTGGTGCTGGTGATGGAAATGCGGCCGGGCGCGCTCCTTGTCGTTGCCGCCGCAGGTGTCGACCAGGATGGTGTGGCGCGGCGTCTTGACCAGGAAGCTTTGGATGGTGATGACCATGCCGTCGGTCGCGGGGTCGTAGTGCCGGGGCACCAGCCAGTCGTGATTGGCGCGGATGATCTCCGGCGTCGAATCCGGGAAGACCTCGCCGGGCTTCAGCAGGGCTTCCTCCGACTCGACGACGCGGCTGATGGTGATGTCGCCCAGCCCGACGTCCCTCATGCGATCCTCCCCGTTGCTTACCTGGCGTAGTAGAAGTCGTCCGGCAGCGCCCGCAGGACCGTGTCGACGGTCCGCCCGCGCGCCAGCGACGCGCGAGTGCGCGCGTTCACCAGCTCGTACTGGCCATCGCGATGCCGCACGAAGCGGTAGCTGGCGTAGGGCGTCGGGCCGCGGTCGCCGGAATAGACTGTGATGGCGTCGGTCCCGTCCGCCGTGACCCGCTCGTGGCGGAACCAGCGGTGCATCAGCCGCAGCTTCGACTGGAGACCGAGGATCTTGCTTACGTCCGTCGCGGTGAAGCGGCCGAGGTCCAGCCGCACGAGGTTTTCGGCCATGGCTCGCGCATGGTTCGTGGTCCCGCCATGATAGGCGGGCGCCGCGGCGGGCACCAGCGTAGGCTATCGCAGCGGCGTATCGGCTACGGCGCGGATCTCGCCGACCCGGCGGCCGGCGACGTTGAGCACCGGGGGCGTCATCGCGTCGCCCAGCGCCGCGCGGGCCGGCGCGTCGATCGCCCCCAGCCGTTCGAGCACATGCGCGACCGCCACCTCGGCGGCGCGCCCGGCGCCGTCGTCGACCTTGAGCGCGATGCCGAGGCCGCGGCCGGGCAGCGCGGCGGCATAGACGCCCTCGGCGCCGGTCTTCACCAGAACCCGCGCCCCCAGCACGTCGGTCAGCCGCTTGCAGTAGCGGCCGGTGCCGGAGGTCAGCAGCGGATGCGCCGCCATCGCGGCGCGCACCCGCCGCGCCGCGTCGCGCCGGGCGCCGCCCAGCGCGCCGTCGTCGGCCAGGCGCGCCATGCCGCGCGCGACCGCACGCAGCGGGATGCCATATTGCGGGATGCCGCAACCGTCGATGCCGACCGGTGCGGCGGCGAGGTCGAGGCCGACCATGTCCGACAGCACCGCCCGCACCGCGCGCTGCACCGGGTGGTCGATGCCGATATAGCCCGCCGTCGGCACGCCCAGGTGACGCGCCAGGGTCAGGAAGCCGCTGTGCTTGCCCGAGCAGTTGTTGTGCTCCTGTCCCGGTTCCAGCCCGGCGGCGACGAGCGCCCGGGCGGCGGCCGCATCGACCGGCGCATGGGCGCCGCACTCGAGGTCGCCGGCGGTGCAGCCGATCCGCGCGAGCCACGCCCGCACCAGCCCGACATGCGTCGGCTCGGCGGAATGGCTGGCGCAGGCCAGCGCGATCTCCGGCAGGTCCAGGCCGAAGCGGTCTGCGGCGCCCGCTTCGATGAACGCGAGCGCCTGCAGCGGCTTGATGGCGGAGCGGGGATAGATCGCGCGCCCGATGTCGCCGGCCGACATCGCGACCGTCCCGCCGGCATCGACCACCGCGACGGCGACGCGGTGACGGCTCTCCACCATGTCGCCGCGCGTGACCTCGACCAGGACCGGGTTCGGCGCGTCGGCGGTCACGTCCAGCTCACGCGCCCCCGACGACCCGGCGCAGCGGCGCCGCGTCGCCGACGATGACGCGCGCCGGCGGGAAGCGCACGGTGACGCGGGTGCCGACGTCAATCGCGCTCTCGACCGTCAGCGAGCCGCCGTGCAGCTCGGTGAGCGACTTGGTCAGCGGCAGGCCGAGCCCGGTGCCCTGGTACCTGCGGTTGAGCGAAGAATCGACCTGCCCGAACGGCGCCAGCGCCTTGGCGATGTCGCTGGGGTTCATGCCGATCCCGGTGTCGGCGACGACCAGCTCGAAGTCCTTGCCGCGATCGGCGCGCGCGGCGATGCGGATCGTGCCGCCGTTCGGGGTGAACTTCACCGCGTTCGACATGAGGTTGAGGACGATCTGCTTCAGCTTGCGCTCGTCGGCCCACAGGAACGGGATGTCGGGATCGACCTTGCATTCGATCGCCAGCGTGCGGTCGGCCATCCGGCCGCCGATCAGCCGCGTGCAGTTGTCCAGGAGCTGGGCGACGTCGACCTCCTCCTCGAACAGCTCCACTTTCCCGGCCTCGATCTTGGACAGGTCCAGGATGTCGTTGATCAACTCCAGGAGATGCGATCCGCTGGCGTGGATGTCGGTCGCGTACTCGCGGTAGCGGGGGTCGCCCGCGGATCCGAAGACCTCGTTCCGGATCATCTCGGAGAAGCCGATGATCGCGTTGAGCGGCGTGCGCAGCTCGTGGCTCATGTTGGCCAGGAATTCGCTCTTGCTGCGGCTCGCCAGCTCGGCGGCCTCGCGCGCCTGCTGCATCTCGATCTCGTCGCGCTTCTGCCGGGTGATGTCGGTGGCGAACACCGCCAGCCGGTCGGCCCGGGCCCCGGGCGAGGCGACCGGATAATAGTGCAGCCGGTACCACGAGTTGCGCCACTGATACTCGCGGGTCAGCGGCCGTCCCTCGGCCAGCGCCCGGCGGTGCCAGGGCAGGAACGACTGCATCGCCTCGGGCGGCACGAGATCGTAGAGGCTGGCGCCGATCAGGTCGTCGGCGCGCCGGCGTAGCCGGCGCGCGAAATTGTCGTTGATGTGGAGGATGCGCCCTTCCGTGTCGATGAGGACGGAGCTCTCGCTGGTGGCGTTGATCAGGGCCTTGGCGGTCTCTTCGCTGCGCTGCAGGGCCTCTCGCGCCGCTTCTTCCGCGGTCACGTCGCGCAGGAGGACCAGCCCGGCATGCTTGCCTTCCCATTCGATGGCCGCCGCCACGGCCTCGGCCAGGAAGTCGCTACCGTCCAGCCGCAGCCGCCGCTGCCGCAGCGGCGCGCCCGCCCGCAGCGCACCGACGGCGATGCGTTCGCGGCGGTCGAGCACCGCCCCGCGCGAGTCCGGGTGGACGGTATCCAGCGACGGCCTGCCGAGCAGCTGGCCGGGCGACACGGCGCCGAACAGTCCCATCGCGGACGGGTTCGCGAAGACGATGCGGCCGTCCTGGTGAACGTAGACGGCATCCGGCAGCAGGTCGATCAGCAGCCGGTAGCGCTCCTCGCTGCGCCGCAGGTCCAGGTCGCGCTGGGCGACGGCGGACAGGTCGGTGATCACGGTGATCCGGCCGCCGGATCGGGTCGGCGAATTGGCGACCTGGAACGCGCGGCCCTCGCCGACCGATATCCGGTATTCGCCGTCGGCGGCGCGGTGGCGGTGCACGGCGCGCGCGATCACATCGCGTTCGTCCGGCTCGTCGGCGGGATCGGCCGCCAGCGCCTCGTACGCGCAGCGCATGTCGTCGAAGGTGCTGCCGATGACCACCGCCTCGGGGACGCCGGGGAAAACCAGCTCGCGGTAGATCCGGTTGGCGACGACGAGCCGGTCGTCGGCATCGAAGATGGCGAGCGCGGCGGGGCTGCTTTCGATTGCGCCTTCGAGCTGCTGCTCGACCAGCTGGGCCTGGCTTTCCGCCGCGACGATGCGGGCGCGGCGGCGCGCCTCCACCCGCAGATTGAGCCACAGGAGGCCGAGCCCGAGCGCGAACAGGCCGGCGAAAAGCGCCGCGGCGAACGAGGCGTGGTCCGTGAGCGCGGCCTGAAGCGGCGCGACGTCGTCCTGCACGATGCGCCACATGCCGCCCAGGCCGACCGCGCTGAGCAGGATCACCGCAAGCAGCGTGGCGAAGCGCGCGTCCCGCAATGATGGTTGGCGGTCGGACATGTCGTCTGCTCGGCACGCGGCGGCCCGAAGCGGGCAGCCAGCCCCAATCCCTTAATAAAATCTAGCATCAGGCTGGCCGGCCGGCATGAAAATTGGGTAAAGCCAGGCGCGGCGCGCGTTCAGTCGCGCGGCATCGGCTCCCCGGCCGCCGGGGCGATCGCGTCCAGACGCGGATGCTCGTTCCCGTCGGTGAAGCCGGCGACCAGCCGCGAGGCTTCCTCGAACGCCGAGAATCCGAGGTACACCATGCCGCTGAACACCATCCAGGAGATCAGGATAAGGGTCAGCCAGCTCGCCACCATGCGCGGGCTCTTGCGCGGTGGGAATACCGGATGGGTCTTGCCCTTTTCGGCGCGGCGCTCGGTAATGGCGGCCTCGATGCCCTGACCCGCCGCCGGATGCGGCAGGCGTCGCAACGATGCTCGGCATTTGTCGTTAATGAAGGACTAATGCCCGCGACGCTCAGGCCTCGGCGGGCGCCGGGGGCTCGACCGGCAGCGTGCGCAGCCGGTAGCCCACCCCGGATTCCGTGACCAGCAGCTGGGGCTGGCTGGGGTCGGTCTCCAGCTTCTGGCGCAGACGTCCGACGAAGACGCGCAGATACTGCGTCTCGTGCGCCTGGGCGGGGCCCCACACCGCCTTCAGCACGGGTTCGTGGGTGATGACCCGGTCGGCGTGCTGCACGAAATAGCGCAGGAGCTCGTATTCCTTGCGCGACAGGCGGACGGATTCGCCGCGCCGGCGCACCTCGCGGCGGACGACGTCGACCTCGATCGGGCCGGACCGATAGACCGGGTCGCCGCCTTCGCTGCGGATCGCGTGGCGCAGTGCCGCGCGGATGCGCGCCAGAAGCTCGCCCATGCTGAACGGCTTGGTCACGTAGTCGTTGGCGCCGTGATCCAGCGCGGCGATCTTGTCCTCCTCGCGCCCGCGGCTGGACACGACAAGAATGGGGGTGGACGACCACTGGCGCACCTGGGTGACCACCTCGACGCCGTCCATGTCGGGCAGCCCGAGGTCGAGAAGCACCACGTCGGGCGGTTGCGTGGTGATCCGCCGGAGCCCCTCGCGGCCGGTGCTGACCAGGGTCACGCGATAGCCGTGGGCATCCAGGCTGGTGCGCAGGAAGCGCTGGAGCTGGGGGTCGTCCTCGATGACAAGAATGTCCGAACCGGGCTCAGTCATCGGCGACGGCCTCCAGCGCGACGCGGCGCGCGGCCGGCTCCACCGGCAGCGTGACCTCTACGGAAAGGCCCCGGCCGCCAGGCGACGGCCCGGCCTGGATCGCGCCATGATGCGCTTCCACGAAGCCTTTGCAGATCGTGAGCCCCAGGCCGGTGCCGGCGTGTCGCGGCGCCATGCCGGCTCGGTGGAAACGGTCGAACAGGCGGTCGTAGTCGGCGGACGTCGTGGCCGGGGCCTCTCCGCCGTCGAGGACATTGGTCACCACCAGCACCACCGTGCCGGGATCCTCGCGGGCGCTCAGGAGGATCTCCGAACCCGCAGGCGAGTACTTGATGGCGTTGTCGAGAAGGTTGAGCAGCACCTGCTCGATCAGCACGAAATCCACGTGCAGCATCGGGAGGCCGGGGGCGATGTCGAGGCGGATGCGCTGTCGGTCCGCCGGCGCGCCGATATGCGACACGGCCGTTCCCACCAGGTCCGTCACCTCGGCCCAATCGCGATTGAGCTGAAGGACCTTCGCCTCCAGCCGGGTCATGTCGAGGACGTTGCCGATGTAGCGGTGCAGCCGCTCGCCCGAAGTCAGGATGGTCTCGAGCAGCTGGCGGCGGGCGGCGGCGGTGAACTGCGCATCCTCGTGCAGCAGGCTCGACGCCGAACCGATGATCGAGGCGAGCGGCGTGCGGAAATCGTGCGAGATCGACGACAGCAGCGCCGAGCGCAGCTTCTCCGTTTCGGCGAACAGCCGCGACTCCTCGATCTGCTCGGCGAGCCGCGCGCGCTGGATCGCCACCGAAAGCTGGTCGGCAAGCATCGTGGGCAGCGCCTCCGTCCACGGCACGCCGGCGGCGGAATCGTAGCCCAGCCCGACGACGCCGATGGCCGCGCCTTCGCCGCGCAGGGGAACCATGTGCAGGGCGGCATCGCTTTCGATGAGCGTGCCCAGGCCGGTCGGGACCCGGCGCTCGAACGCGGCCTGCGCGGCGCGCAGCTCCGCCGCACCGACGGCGCCGGCGGCGCTGGCCGCGACCAGCCGGACCCTGTCGCCGGCCGGCTCGAACAGGGCCACCGCACTGGCGGACTGCAATGCCTCGGCGGTCAACGAGACGATCGCACCGGGGTCGACGATGCCGTTGAGCCGGTTGGCGAGCTGCTGCAGGAGCTCTGCTTCGGAGCGCCGCCGCTCGGCCGACCGCGCGACCCGCGACAGCGCTTCCGCCTGCCGCCGCGCCATGCCGGCCCAGTAGCTCATGGTGACGGCGGTGACCACGAACACCGCCAGGGTCAGGATCGCATGGCTGTCGTAGGCGAAATCGAAGCTCGGCTCGACGAACAGGTAGTTCACCGCCAGTCCGGCCGCCGACGACAGCAAGATCGACGGCCACAGACCGAAGCCGATCGAGCTCCACAGGATCGCGACCAGCATCAGCATCGAGATATCGGTGACCGACAGCCATCGGCGGAACGCGAGCGCGAACGCGCAGACCAGCGTCGCCAGCGCCGCGCCCATGACGTAGGGACGCGCCGAGGCGATGGCGCGGAGAGCGCTCAGGTCGTCTTCAGGGTGTTCGGATCGCAGCCGCATTTCGCCGGGCACTGTCGCCGCCGCCCTGTCTAAGCCCGCGGACCCCGCGCGCGCCAGTGGCATTTTGCCCCGTTTAGGCGGCGTTTATATGTGGCCGCCCCAGTCCCGATGGATCGTTTATCGCAACGAGTGCTTTAACGCTCCCGCATTCTTCGGCCGCTCGGGAGGGCGGCATCGAATCCCGGGAGGCAATAATGGACGTGACGAACTTCATAATGCTCTTTGCCGGCCTTGCTGCGCTGGCGGGCGGGGTGTTGCTGCTGAAGACGCTGGCGCGCCTGTCGCGCGAGGGGAAGGCGTGGGTCAAGAAGGGTTTCATGGGCGATGTGGCGGTGTTCCTCGTGCTCGGGGTGTTTTGCGCCGGCATCGTCCTGATCGGATACGGCCTGGGCCTCGGGGCCTAGCGAACGAGCTCCCGGCGCAGCTCGCGGTCGGCGACCGACAGCGGGTGCGTCCCTAAGGGCGGGCGCCCCTAAGCGGGCTGCCCGCCCCTTTTTTCTCGATCACAGGAGTCGCGGCGGCACCAGCCCGACGCGCTCGGCCACCGCCTCCAGGCCCCGCCAGGTGCCGGGCGGCAGGGGGATGCCTTCCTTCGTGCGCCTGACGAGGATGCGGTCGCCGCGCTCCCCGGGGGCGAGGATCTCGTCGACGCCCTCCGCCTTGGGCAGCGCCTTGATCGCCGCGACCGTGGCATCGACGTTGGCCTTGAATGCCTCGACCGGGGTGAACGCGCCGATGTTGAGCGCAATGGCGAGGCCGTTCTGGCGGTGCCGCGGCGTCACCCCCTCGCGCAGGGTCGGCTCGATGATCGGCGCGCCGACCACCAGGCTGGTCAGGCATTCGAACATCAGGGAGAGCCCGGCGCCCTTCGGCCCGCCCAGCGGCAGTGGCATGATGGCCGCCATGGGGTCGGTGGTGGGGCGGCCTTCGCGGTCGATCGCCACGTCCGGCGGCAGTGGCGTGCCGGCGTTGCGCGCCTGGGTGATCTTGCCGACCGCGACCATCGAGCTCGCCATATCGAGCATCAGCGGCGCGTGCTGGGCCGCCGGCACCGCGATCGCGAGCGGGCTGGTCGCGACGCCGGCCGCTCGGGTGCCGTGGTAGGCCATGTTAGGCGGCGAGACCACGGTGACCAGGCCGATCATGTCGGCGCGCGCGGCGCGCAGCGCGTAGTGGCCCACCGCTCCGGAATGCGCGGTCTCGCGCACCTGCACCCAGCCGATCGTGGCGGCGCGCGCCTTCTCGATCGCGATGTCCATGGCGCGGGTCATCGCGATCGGGCCGAACGCGTTGTCGGCATCGAGGATCGCCGACGCCGCGGTCTCGAACGCCACCCTGAGCGTCGGCTTCGGGTTGACGTCGCCGCGGTCGATCATGTCGAGATAGCGCGGCAGCCGCAGCACGCCGTGAGAATCCACGCCGCGCAGGTTGGCCCACACCAGCACCTCCGCCTCCTGGGCGGCGTAGTCGGACGGCATGCCCTTGCGCTCGAACACGGCGCGGACGAAATCCCTGAGGACCTGGTGGTCGACGCGATTGGAAGCTGTGGCCATGACCCGGTGCAACGCATTGACGAGGGCCGGCATTGTGCCGTCCGGCGCGGGCGCGGGTCCAGCGTGGTGTTGCCCAACGCCGCGCGGGGGACGTAGATTGGCCGGCAGAACCAGCCGGGAGGCCAATCAATGCGCGAAGAAGCCGTGACCTTCATCTCGGACGGGCTCAAGCTCGTCGGCGTCATGCACATCCCCGACGACGTGCGCCCCGGCGAGCGGCGGCCGGCGATGATGGTGCTGCACGGCTTCGGCAGCAACCACGAGTCCTCGGGCTGCTCGATCCCGGCGCGGATGCTGTGCGAGTGGGGCTACGTCACCTTCCGCTTCTCGTTCCGCGGCTGCGGCAAGAGCGAGGGCGAATTCGGCCGCATCATCTGCATGGAGCAGGTGGCCGACACCAGCAGCGCCGTGACGTTCCTGCAGTCGCGGCCCGAGGTCGACCCCGACCGCATCGGGACGATGGGCTCCAGCTTCGGCGCCGCCGTCTCGGTCTATGCCGGCGGGGTCGACAAGCGGATCGCCGCGGTGATCTCGCAGGGCGGCTGGGGCGACGGGGTGCGCAAGTTCAAGGGCCAGCACAAGTCGCCGGCGGAATGGGCCAAGTTCACCGCCATGCTGGAGGAGGGCAAGCGCCACCGCGAGAAGACCGGCAAGTCGCTGATGGTGCCGCGCTACGACATCGTGCCGATCCCCGAGCACCTGCGCGGCAACCTCGCCCCCGGCTCGGTCCAGATGTTCCCGGCCGAGACGGCGCAGTCGATGATGGATTTCGTCGCCGACAACGTGGTCGGCAACATCGCGCCGCGGCCGCTTCTGCTGCTGCACGCCGCCAACGATTCGGTGACGCCGACCGAGCAGTCGATCGAGATGTTCAAGCGCGCCGGCCAGCCAACCGACCTGCACCTGCTGGCGGAGGTCGACCACTTCATGTTCGGCGAGAAGAACGTCCGCGTGCACTCCATCCTGCGCGACTGGCTGAACAAGTTCTTCCCGGCGAAGGCCGCCGTGCCGGCCTGACGCGCGTCACCCCGAGCGCAGGCAACGCCCCGGGACCTCGCGGTCCCGGCGCATGCCGATCTAGAGGGACTTGCGACGGTCGCCGCCGTCTGCGAGCTCGGCCGCGCGTCCGCCTCCGCCGCGTCCGGTGAGCCGGACCTCGATCGGCGCGTGCTTCTCGATATTGAGGGTCGAGGCCGCGATGCCGACGCGGTCGGCATTGCGGTCGATCTCCTCCAGGACGCGCGCGAACAGGGCGTCCTTGGTCGAGCGGCGCCGCTTGTAGTCGGTCACGAACCGGAGTGTGAACTCGATCCAGTTCGCGTTAGCGGCCATGGTGACGGCCGGCTGCACGCTGGCGGGCTCGACCATGTACTCGCGCGTCAGCGGCTCCCACGCTTTCTCGGCGGCGGCCGCGTACTCGCCCACCACCTCGCCGGCGACGCGCGCGATGATCGCGCGCGCGAGCGCATAATCGCTGCCGTACTTGATGGGGACCATGATCTCGTCCCACAGGAAGGGGAAATCGCTCGAATAGTTGAACACCGGTTCCTTGAAGACGAAGCTGTTGGCGATGCGCACGATGCGGCCGTTGTACTGGTCGGCGTTCACCCAGTCGCCGATCTGCATCAAGGTCGTGCGCAGGATGCCGATATCGATCACGTCGCCGCGGATGCCGCCGAGCTGGACGCGATCGCCGACCCGATAGAAGCCGCCGAAAATGACCGCGACCCATCCGGCTGCGCTGGCGATCACCTCCTGCAACGCGAACGCGATCCCGGCGCCGGCGACGCCGAAGGCGACGGTGAAGCCGCCGAGGCGGTCGCCGAACGTCAGCACGATCAGCACGGCGGCCGCGAGATAGGCGAGGAGGGTGATCGCCTTGCGCGCCTGGTAGCGGCCGGCGTTGGCGCGGACGGTGCGGCCGACAAAGCGCCGCAGGAACCTGCTGACGGCGACGATCGCGATCAGGCCGGCCAGCAGGAAGACGACCTTGCCGGTGACAGGGTCGAACAGGATGGCTTCGACGGCGTCGCCGAGATCGGTGGACATCAGGCGGCGTGCGCCCGCGCCGCCGGCGCGGCCGCGTCTCGGGCATGGGGCACCATGGCTCTCGCCTTTCCGACGCAGGACCTTCACCGGCTCAATTCATCGGGAGGCCGGTTCGTTCCGCCGGCGGCGACAGCGGAACCTGCGGCGCCGCGGAGAAGGCGCGCCTCAAAAGCGAACGGGGCGGACCGGAAGGTCCGCCCCGTGGGCGTTCCGGCGCCCTAGCCGCGCGGTTATCCGAGGTTCTTCTTCAGGAACGGCGTCATGCGCTCCCACGCCTGGTCGGCCGACTTGAGGTCGTAGGCTTCCGACCGCTCGTTGAAGAAGGCGTGCTTGGCGTCGTAGCGGTAGAGCTCGTAGTTCACGGCGCCCGACTTGAGCGAGGCTTCGAGGTCGTTGACCGCCGCCGGGGTGCACCAGTCGTCCTGGTTGGCGAAGTGGCCCTGGAACGGGATCTTGATCTTGGCCGGGTCGGCATATTCCTTCGGCGGGATGCCGTAGAAGCAGACCGCGGTCGCAATCTCGGGCACGTGGACGGAGGCGAGGATGGTCAGCGCGCCGCCCATGCAGAAGCCCATCACGGCGACCTTCTGGCCGCCCTTGCCGAGGTCGATCGCCGCGCCACGGACGTCCTGGCCGGTGGCGCCGCCAAAGTCGAGGCCGGTCATCATGTGGTTGGCCTCGTCGGGCTTCGTCGTCACGCGGCCCTTGTAGAGGTCGGGCGCCAGCGCGTTGTAGCCGGCGCGCGCGAAGCGGTCGGCGACGCCGCAGATCTGGTCGTTGAGGCCCCACCACTCCTGGATCACGATGACGCCCGGCCGGTCCTTGCCGGCGATCGCCAGGTAGCCCTTGCACTTGC